>QFQW01000110.1 GCA_003248755.1 Chryseobacterium sp.
TAATAGAACAAGGTTATAAGCCTAATAAATATGAAATAAAAATGTTTAATATGTTTGTTAACAGAACAGAAAAAAGAACCAAAGTTAAAGATGATTTAATGGAGATATTAATAACAGATACTAAATCTAAGGTGCGTTCATTTATTATAAATAATAGAAATAATGAACTTTCAAAATTGTTAAATAGTTTAGATAGCATAGAAAAACAAGAGATATTAGATGATATGATAGAATCTCAAAAAAATTATAAATATTCACTTATTGAATTTAACAAGCACACAAGATATGATTTATTTAAAAAAGATGATGATACACCTAATTTTCTAAATGGAATAGTACAAACCAATACTGTTTTGATAAAAACATTGATTGATTTTGGCTATAGTCCTAATAAAAAAGAAATAGATCTCTTGCCTTTTGTATTGAAAAATACAGATAATTATAATTTTGAAAAATGGGATTTTTTAGCAGACATCTTTATTAATCAAAATGATTGGAAGTCAAATTTTAAAAATATTATAGAAACAGTGAGTATGAAATATTATAAAATTGATAATGTGATAAATGATTTTTATATTATAAGATTATTAGAAAAAATAATGCCAAAAGATATCAGAAGTAGCGATAAAGAATTTATAAAAAATATACTCAATAAAAATCAAGAAAATTTTGAAGAAAGATTATTTCTTAATTATCATCTAACTAAGAAATATAGTGATGATAAAAATGATATAGAAAATGCTGTTAATGCAGGATTAAAAGAATTTTTATTATTGGGAAGTAATGAAAAAGAAGAAAGAAAAATAAATAGAAATATATTATTAGATGTTTTTGAATATTTAAATAATAATGAATCTAATATTTTAGAAAAATTAAGTATAAATAAGGAAAATTTAAAAAAATTATATAACGAAAATAATGCCAATTATGTTAATATTGAAGAATTAGATCTGTTTTATAATTTATGTGAAATAAAAACAGAAAAAATGCTGTTGAATAAAATCATTAATGATAATAATATAAAATTAAAGACAAAGAGATTATAATATTAAATAAAGGCACTGAGAAGTGCCTTTATTAATAATCAAAACTGTTCTGACATTTCTTTTGAATAGGGATTATTAAAAATATCCAAATAAAGTTTTACTAGTTTAACATTAGCATCTACATCGCTAATGAAACCCGCATATAAAATCAAATCGATTAAGGTAATATCTCTATTTAATAAAGGATAAACATGATTAAAGAAATTAATAAAAGTTTGATCATTTAACCATGAAATATAAAAATTTTGATTATTTTTGATATCTGATTTAATTAATTTAAATGGTTGATACATTTCTTCGGGGTAAAAATGTTGGTTAAGCCATTCTTTTTTAAATAATGTAATATTTTTATCTTCTATTTTGTTAAGTATAGGATTATTAAAGTGTTTATTGAATTCAAAAAAAGATTCATCAGCATGAGAATTATAAAGAACTTCTATGTTTTGATGGAAATTTTCATAATCTCTTCGTATATCACTATAACTACTGAATAATTTAAGTGGGTCCAAACC
The DNA here is from genome assembly GCA_003248755.1 of Chryseobacterium sp. Lineage (GTDB taxonomy): Bacteria > Bacteroidota > Bacteroidia > Flavobacteriales > Weeksellaceae > Epilithonimonas. The sequence continues at coordinate 1,559 of QFQW01000110.1, forward strand.
AATATTAGAAATGCGATGATCATTTAAATCAATTTGCTCAAAAGTGTATCGTTTTAATAAATATTCAATAAATTTTGTTGTGATATCTTGTTCATTAGATAAATGTTTTGATATATTTTTAATTTGTTTTTCTGTTAGACAATATGCTGTTTGTTTATTAATGGTGAAATTCTCCATCAATAAAGAAGTGTTGGCTATAACAGAATATTTATATTCTAAGATGTCTAAAAAATAATCTCTAATGTTTGTTTCTTTTTCAAATATACTTTTGAATGTGTATTTGAAATACATATTACCTGTAGCTGCACCACCATTAGATGTAAAATACATTCTATAATAATTGCTTCCTTCTTTAATATAATACACTACATCAGAATAAATTCCTGTTGTTGGTTTCCAAGAGTGGCCAATAGTAGTAATATTTTTAGAAAAAGAAGCTTCAGCCGGTAGTGTATTAGTAGATGTCGCCTGAGTTTCCGGTTTTACATATGCAACACTGATATTAGGAGACTGGATAACTCCTGATAATCTGTACATTAACTGGCCGTTGTAAAAAGTGAAATATCTTGTAAACATTAGATCCCAATTAGCTTTTGCCGGTTCTAGGTTCTCAACTTTAGCTCCTGTTGTAAATGAGAAATAGTTGAAGAAAGCATCATCGGTACCATTTGCAATTGTTCTTGTTTCAGTCGCATCCCAAGATGTACCGTTCCATTTAGAATATTTGAAAGTATAACCACCAAAATAATCCGTAATCATAAACTTCACATAAGAAGGTGTAGTTCCTAAATACTTCATAACAAAGATTACTTTACCTTCTATATGGTGGTTTCCTCCGTTATACTCACCCCAGCCATACGTTGCAGATCCTTGTTCAAAAGCACCGTTTTGTAGAGAAGTTGTCTGATCCGGGTTATATAGTGGCTCTCCCCAAGAACCTATATTTGCAATATCAATATTGTCCCAATCAGCAGGATTGTTGGATGCCTCATAAGTTTCTATGTTTTGGGCATCGTTGACTCTAGATCCAAAATCAAAGGAGCTGTTTCTGTAAAAGGCAACATCCCAAGAGTTAGCAGGCTGAGAAACAATATTGTTTGCTGACAGATCAAAAAATACTCTGTTTTGATAAGATGGACCTGTAGTTAACTCTACTGGAGTGTAACCCAATTCGTCAGTTTGAGATAAAACGGTCTGACTTACCGTAAGAGAAAGTACTGCTGCAAAAAATAGTTTTGTTTTCATAATTATAAAAAGATTATCTTATTTAGAATGATTCTACAAAACTAATAAATTATTCTTATTTAGAATGGTTAAAAATTAAAATAATTGATGATATGATAAATGTCATAGCTTAATCAAAAACATACGATATAAAAAAAGCCCTTCAATTTTTTGAAAGGCTCTGTTTATAAATAATTATTAATTATTTTTTGATAAATTTTGATTTTACTAATTGTCCATTGTTGTTTTCAATAGCAATAAAATAAACACCAGATTGTAATCCGGAAATGTTAAATGTATTATTAGTGATTTTACCTTGTGCAGCAATTTGCCCAGCAGCTGAATAAACTTTTGCATTAGAAAGTTGCTCTGTGGAAGAGAATCTTAATGAATTGTTATCCGCAGAAACGGCAAATTTTACATTGTTAGAAGAAAATGCACTCTCGTTAACTGCTAAGTTTGTATCATATTTTACATTGTCAATTTGTAAAGCTGTATGCGCCGCAGTTGGTGTATGTCTTATCACAAGATAAGTTCCAGTAGAAGCAGGAATATTGACTTTTATATTTTGAATAGTTGTAGTGGTAATTTGTATTGGATCTCCGACAGCTGTGAAAGTTGCCATATCAGCAGGATTTGTTGCTACTCCAATCTGAATTGTTGTAGTACCTGGTGATGAAGCCACTAATCCTGTATCAAAAGAAATTGCCTTATCACCGGCAGGAGCAACAATCTGAGGTGTTATTAGATATAACGGTTGGTTTGAACTGCTTCCCGGATATGCCTGAATTGTTTTATCTGTACCACCAGTCACAATCATCATTGGTTGTGGAGGAAACGGTCCTGTAGGTAAAATGGCTGACCAACCATTCTGAGGAAAAGTTGTATTACCAGCTGTGAAATTATTAAAATCTTCGTTGATAGATATTAATTGTGCTTGTGCAACAACTGCAAATAATGATGCAGCTAGAAGTAGTTTTGCTTTCATAAGTCTTACTCAGATTAATTGTTTATTTAGAATTATTCTACAAAAATACGAATTTATTTTTAATGATTCTAAATAAAACCTTATCTTCGCAAAAATTTTTTTCAATGAAGAAGCGAACGATGAGCCTTTTGTCTGTAGCAATTTTGAATTTTGCTTATGCTCAAAAAGACTCGATTAATCAAAAAAATATTGAAGAAGTCGTGATTACGGGACAATACATTCCGCAATCTATTAATAGGTCAATCTACAAAGTAGAAGTCATTTCTGCAGAACAAATCAAAAATATGGCTGTGACCAATGCTGCCGAAGTTCTGAATCAAAATCTTAATATTCTTATTGTACCAGATTCTGGATCAGGAGATTCTAATGCTAAAATCATGGGTTTGCCAAGAGAATATACTAAAATCCTTATTGATAATATCCCTGTAGTAAATGACCAAGGGATGGGTAATATTGTAGATCTCACAAAAATCAATGTGAATAATATCGAGCGTATAGAAATCGTAAAAGGGTCTATGGGCGTAGAATATGGTACTAATGCTGTGGCTGGTGTTATTAATATTATTACTAAGAAAAATTACAATCAAAAAGTAACTGCAAATATTTCCTTACAGGAGGAAACTGTGGGGAAAGAATATGATCTTTATAAGAAAGGAAGTGGAAGGCATATTCAGAATCTTAATCTGGGCTACAGAATCAATGATAATTGGCAGCTAACCGCAGATATAAATCATAATGATTTCCAAGGTTTCCAAGGAAGACAGAAAGGATATAAATATTTTAATGAAAATAACGATGGTCTTAGAGGTTATGAATGGCAACCAAAAGATATGATTATTGCAAATGCAGCCATTAGATATTCTAAAAATAAAACATCATTATTCTATAAAATTAATTTTCTAAACGAAGAAATCAATTATAGAGATTATTTGGTAGAAGAATCATATTTAGGAGGTGGAAACAGAACTTATGTGGCAAAAGATGTTGATTATTTTACTAAAAGATGGATTCATCAATTGAATATCCAGACACAGATTGGGAATCGCATCAATTATATGGGAGATTTTTCTTATCAAATTCAGGAACGTAATAAACAACTGTATAATTATGATGTCCCTAATCGTCAAATTTTATCAAAGGATAATAAATTAAATTATTACAAATCAGAGGTTTTGTATTCTCGCGGTATGTTCAGTAATTTTCTTGATAGCGATAGATTTAACTTCCAATTAGGATATGAATTAGACAGAACAAAAGGAAGTGCTGATGCATCTATTTATCTCTACAATCCTTTGGAGTCTAATATTTATAAAACTATTTTTAATTATGCGAACTTTATTTCAGCAGAATGGAAAATAAACGACCAGTTTTCTCTAAGACCTGGTGCCCGTTTAGCATTGAGTGATAAGTTTGATAGCCAGTTTAATTACTCTTTAACAGGTCGGTATGGTATTGGAAATAAAACTAATCTAAGAGCGATTTTTGGATCAGCAAATAGATTTCCGACTTATGAAGAACTTTATACATTAATGGTTGATTCCAATCATGATATTCGTGGAAATGAGAATCTAAAACCAGAAACAGGTGTTTCTTTAGGTGTTTTTACAGATCATAGATTTAAGAATACTGGTGATTGGAAACTTGATGTTTCTCTTAATTGGTTATTCTTGCAAGTGAAAGATAGAATAGAAAGTGTTATTATCAGCAATAGCCCTTTAAAATATACTTATCTTAATGTAGATGATTATAAATCAAATATATTTTCCGGAACTTTTAATGTAAGAAAAAATGCATTTTCAATTAATACAGGACTTTCAGTTTTGGGAGTTTCTCAGGTTCTTAATACAGGTAATGTAAATTCTCCATCTTCATATAATTATTCTTTAGAAGCCAATTTAGCAGCTAATTATACCTTACCAGAAACAAAAACGATATTTGCATTATTTTATAAATATACAGGAAAAAACAAAGCTTTTGTATTTAAAAATGCAGGAACGATTGCAGATACTGGAGAGTATGTTTTAGGTGATGTTCAGGATTTTAGTATGATGAACTTTACAGTGAGTCAACCATTCTTTAAAAATCATTTTGAAATTGCTTTTGGAGTCAAAAATATTTTTGATGTTACAACAATTAGGAATACAACAGGAGAAGGGAACGCTCATAATGGGGCAGAACCAACGCAGAATTTATTTTACGGAAGAAGCTATTTTGCTCGTTTAAACTATAATTTTTAAAGTAATATGAAAAAGTTATTTATTTATATTTCAATAGTTTCAGGATTTCTATTTCAATCATGTATCAATGATAATGAGGATCCAGTTTCTGTATCGCCTGTACAGGGATCTATTATAAATCCTGCAGTAGGTGGTGCAGCAGAACCTAATCAGGTTTGGTTTGATCTAAGTTCCGGAAAAGAAACAATGAATATAAGGACAGATTGGGATTTAGGTTTTTACAATGGTTCTCAATTCAAAGTTATCATTAATAATTCTATCATGATGGCTGCTGGCGCAATTCCTAATGTAACTAACATAGATTCTGTTAAAGAATCAGATGTAACAAGTTTAAAGGAAAAAGTACAGGTCGCTAATTTTGATCCAGCCAATGAAACTTATATTGATACGGTAACTGGAGAATATATTACTGGACATACTGCAATTTCTGAAATTGTTATTAATGATTCAGAAAATGCCGTTTATCTTGTAAATATGGGTAAAGATATTTATCAAGGTGCTATTTCTACAGGTTCTGTAGCTACTGGAGGAGATAGCCGAGGATGGATGAAAATCCAAATTGTAAGAAATGGTGCAGGATATAAAGTAAAATATGCTAATATATCTGACACAACTCATAAGGAATATAATATAACTAAAAACTCCGATTATAATTTCAACTTTTTCAGCTTGAAAAATGAAAAAGAGCTTTTGATTCAGCCAGAAAAACACAGTTGGGATCTATGTTTTACAGTTTTTACCAATACTATTGCAGGAGCAGGGACTTATATTTATGCGGATTTTGTATTGAGTAATTTATTGGGAGGAGTTGCAGCTTACGAAGTGAAGGTAACTGCTCCAACAACTGGAGTTGAAGCTTATAATAATTTTAAGGCAGCAGATGTAGATGTTTCTAAATTTGTTACCAATGATCATCGTGCTATTGGAGCAAACTGGAGGAATCCTGTTGGAACAAATGGTTTGGAAACTTATGGAGACCGTTTTTATGTGGTTCGTGATGCAGAAGGTTATTATTTTAAAATTAGATTTACAAGAATGACAAATACTGACGGCGTCCGTGGCTATCCACAATTCGAATATCAACCACTTTAATCAATTCAAAGTAAACATATGAAAAATATCAAAATAGCTGTTTTCTCAGTACTTCTTTTATCAGGTTTTTCTTGCAAAAAAGAAGATTCCAAAATTGCTAAACCCGAAGAAACAAAAGCAGAAGCTCCGGTTTCTAATCAAAGAATAGTAAGTATCAGTGGAGGTGTTACAGAGATTGTTGCTGCGCTAGGTCACGAGAAAGAAATCGTTGGGATAGATGTTACAAGTACTTATCCGGAGAGTTTAAAATCTACTGCAGAAGAATTGGGACACGTTCGTTCTATGACGATTGAACCGATAATGAAACTTGATCCGACTTTGATTTTAGCTTCTGATAAAGATATCAATCCTGATTTATTGGAAAAAATAAAAGCTTCCGGAATCAAAACTGAATTATTCCAGCAAGAATTTTCCATTGATGGAACTAAAAAATTAATTGACCAAGTTGCAAAAGCTTTAGGAAATACAAATCAGCAGAAATTGTTAGATAAAATTGATGCAGACGTAAAACAAATCCAACCAATTGCTAAAAAGCCAAAAGTCCTTTTCATCTATGCTAGAGGAAATATGATGATGGTTGGCGGAAAAAATACACCTATGGCAAGCATTATTGAAATTGCAGGAGGGCAAAACGCAGCAAATGATTTCGAGGATTTCAAACCATTAACACCGGAAGCAGTTGTACAATCAAATCCTGATGTACTATTGTTCTTCTCAAGCGGTTTGCAAGGTTCTGGTGGAATAGAAAACGCTCTTAAAATGCCTGGTGTTCCTCAAACCAATGCTGGAAAAAATAAAAAGGTGATTGCATTGGATGGTGGATTATTGTCATCTTTTGGTCCAAGAGTAGGCGAAGCGGCATTAAATCTGAACAAATTATTGATTGAGTCTTCAAAGTAATTAATACATTGAACCCGAAGGGTTCAATTTGAGTAGCCGTAGGTAAAACCTATGGAAAATAATGTAAAATCAAACAGAACCCGAAGGGTTCAATATTAATAACCGTAGGCAATACCTATGGATAAAAAATTGATATTTTGAAACCAAAAAGTCTTACATTTTACGCCATCATCGGTATTATTTTATTAATACTGATGATGGTTTTAGCTTTAAATATCGGGGTTTATGACTTCGGTGGTTCCTCATCATATGAAGTATTGTGGAAATTTTTAACCGGTGATTCTTCTTTGTCATTAAGCGAAAAATATGTGATTTGGGAAGTTAGAACCTCTCGAATCGTAATGGCAGTTCTAATAGGAAGTATGTTAGCGGTTTCCGGAACAACTTTACAAGGGATGTTCAAAAACCCTCTAGCAACAGGTGAATCGATTGGTTTAACATCGGGAGCAACTTTGTTGGCAGCAATTGCAATCGTTTTAGGACATACTTTTGAACAATATCTTCCGGAAATCATCAGAAATTCCTTAGTCGGCGTTTCTGCATTTGTGGGAGCATTTTTAGCAATGGTCATTGTTTACAGGATTTCCACAAGCGCAGGAAAAACAAACGTTGTAATGATGCTGCTTTCCGGAGTTGCTATCACATCGATTGGTTTTTCAATTACAGGATTTTTGATTTACATTTCAAAAGACGAGCAGCTTAGAGACTTGACATTCTGGAATCTCGGAAGCTTAGCAGGAGCAACTTGGACAAGAAATATCATTTTATCGATTGTCTTATTGTTTTCATACATCATTATTTTACCGAAAGGAAAAGCACTGAATGCAATGTTACT
>QFQW01000012.1 GCA_003248755.1 Chryseobacterium sp.
GGATTTCCGCTCAAATCGAGGAACGAGATTCATCGATTCAAATAAAAATAATATATAAATAGGAGATAATTCGGGCTGCGGATTCAATATAAAAACAACAGTTTGCAAAAAATCTAATATTGTCATTGACTTCGTCGAATCTTCGATTTCCGGAGGAATCTAGACTGTTGAGATTGACTTCATCGAACCACTTCGTTAGGTTTCTTTCAGAATGACAAAATTACGGTTTATAATTTCTAATCTTTAAATTTGCCTTAATCAAGAACAAACGATGATAAAATCAAAACAGAATTCTGAACATTATACCTGGGGCAAAAACTGTGATAGCTGGATTTTGCTGAACTCAGAGAGTCTTTCTATTAAGCAGGAAATAATTCCGCCTCATTCAAAAGAGCAATTGCATTTTCATAAAAACGCACAGCAGTTTTTCTTTATTTTGAAAGGAAAAGCAACTTTTATAGTGGATGAAGAGATGTTTGAAGTCTCGGAAAATTCAGGATTTCATATCACTCCGAATAAAAATCATTTAATAGAAAACAGATTAGACGTTGATTTAGAATGTCTTGTTATATCAAATCCTTCAACAAATAATGATAGATTTGCAGTAGAAAACTAGACAATTAATTATGAAAATCATTTCTTTCGTATTGAAAATCATTTCTTTTCTGATTCTGATTTTTATCTGGATTTTTACAATTATTAATTTTAAGAAACTGCCGGAAATTGTTCCGATTCATTATAATCTTGATGGTATTCCTGATGGATTTGGTTCAAGAGGTACAATCTGGTTTGAAACGGGTCTAACCACAGTTTTGTTTTTATTTCTAATGTATGTTTCAAAAAAACCTGATTTTCCATTACTTAATATTCCTCAAAATATAAAAGATAATCCTATTCTTACTGAATTTGTGGTGAGTGTTCTATTGTTGATAATAATGCTGATATTTGCAGATATTAATTATGAAAGTATCAGTAATGCTTTAGGAAAGACCAAAGGATTAAGTTCGATGATGCATTATTTGCTAGGTTTGGTTTTTATTTTTGTCGTTGGACTTCTAATTTATTCTTATAAAATTTCAAAACGTCAAAATTTACAAGGTTGATTAAATGAAATCTATATACAATCTTTTCGTTCACTTAATGGTTTTCGGGATGAAAGTCTTTTCGCTCTTCGATTCCAAAACCAAAAAAGGAGTGCGAGGTAGAAAAGAATCTTTGAAAATTGTTCGTGAAAAAATTCAAGGACAAAAAGTGCTTTGGATGCACGCTGCGAGTTTAGGCGAATACGAACAAGGTTTGCCGGTTCTCGAAAAATTAAAAGAACAATTACCTGAACATAAAACTCTTGTGACTTTTTTTTCACCTTCAGGTTATGAAAATGTAAAGAAAAGAAAACAGATTGCCGATGCAATTTGTTACCTGCCTTTTGACAGAAAAAAAGATGTGAAAGAATTTGTTTCCGTTTTTGATACGGAGATTTTCTTCACTGTGAAATATGATTATTGGTATAATCTTTTAGAAGAACTGAAAAATAAAGGAACCAAAAACTATGTGATTTCGGCTTTATTTTATGAGCATCAGGTTTTCTTTGAAAGTTATGGGAAATGGTTTGCAAGACAACTTCGGAAAAATATCGATTGGTTTTTTCATCAGACGATTAAATCTCAAGCTTTAGCCAAAAAAATAGGTTTAACTAATTCGACTGTTTCCGGAGATACAAGATTTGACAGAGTAAAACAATTTCTAGATAGAGATAATCATTTGGAATTTATAGAAGAATTCAAGGCGAATCAAAAACTGATTGTGTTAGGAAGCAGCTGGCAGGCAGAAGAAGATATTGCGCAGGTTCTTGTAAAAAAACTCCCTGAAACCAAAATCGTAATTGCGCCACACGATTTGCACAGAGTTTCGCATTTGAAAAACCTTTTCCCGAACGCTATACTATATAGCAGTCTGCAAAATTCTCAAACTCCCGATTTTTCCAATTCTCAGATTTTAATAATTGATTCAATTGGAAAATTGTCCAAATTGTATTCTTATGCAGATTTGGCGGTTGTTGGCGGTGGTTTTCATTCGGCGGGATTGCATAATATTCTGGAAGCGGCAGTTTACGGTGTTCCTGTGATTTTTGGAAATCAGTATAAAAAAAACCCGGAAGCCGATGCGCTGATTGAAGCAAAAGGAGGGAAAAGTTTTGATGATTTTGTTGTGGCTTCAGCCTTCATTTCAGAAATGATTAAAAAAGATTCCCAAACCGAAGGTGAAGAAAAATCTTACCTGAAAGAAATGTCGGAAAAAGCTTTTGAATTTGTCAATTCTCAACCGAATTCTACGGAGATTATTGTGAAGAAGATTCTATCTTAAAAATCCCTCACTCTTGATATTTTTCACAATCAATTCAAAATGGTCAGGAATATTTTCGCATTTCAGCCAATTAAAATCTAAACCATTATTGACACAAAGTTTGCTTAAATAAATGTTGTTATCGATGTTCTCATTAAGGTTTTCTAACCATTCATCAAATTCCATCCAATAATCTTCGTCCAGCTTTTTGATTAAAGTTAACGCTTTGAAGATTTTATTAATGAGATAAATGTAAAGTTTATAAACGTTATCAAATCTTTGCTGACCAAGTTTTCCGTTATGTTCCAAGATTTCATTAATCAGAAATAAATTCAAAGAAACTTCCCCGAATTTATCAGTTGTCACTTTGACGTGTTCCATAATCTCTGCGCTTAGTTTTCTAATTAGAACCAAAAAATATTTTTGATTACTAATATATTTTGAGATTTCAAGAATTCTTTCACGGATATTAGATTCCATAGTGGTTCGTTTGTCATCAGTAGTTTCCTCATCAATCAGTTCGAAATATAATTTTTTGGAAAGCAGTTTATCCTTTTTTAATAACCTGAAAATCAATTTATCCTTTTCTGAATGGGAAAACTGACTCAAAGCTTGTTTAAATTCTTTTGAATATTCCATTAATTGAAAATTTTAGAATATTTGATGAATCCGTTGAATGCCCAATTGGCTGTATAATACAAAGATTTTAAAGTCGAAAATTTCATATAATCTTTATAAACCAGATATTGGTCTTTCATTATGTTTGATTTATTTCGGGAAACGCTGTTGGGAAGCATTCTGTATTTTGATAAGGTCTTTTTCAAAGGTTTTCCTTGCGGAATTTTTTTTAATAATTCCAGCCACATTACGTGGTCTTCGCGTTTTGTGCCTTCCGGAAAATAGACTTTCCCAACCCTTCTAGAATCATACATCGATGCTAAAAGCGATAATCTGCAGGTTTTCAAAAGATTGTTGAAATTAACAATTGTATCTGCTTCGAAGTCTCCGATTTCTGTAGGATTCAGGTTTTCGTCACAACGCGAATAAGTAGAATAGGCTAATTCTGCATTTTCGGACTTCATAAAATGGACCATTTCTTCAAGAAAATTCGGCTCCCAAAAATCGTCTGCATCCAGAAAAGTAATAAATCTTCCTGTTGCATTTTCGAGAGAAATATTTCTTGCGTGTCCGGCGCCGCCATTTTTCTCAGCTTTAAAAACTTTGATTCTTAAGTCGTTTTGTTTTTCCAGAATTTCCACAGAATTATCTGTCGAACAATCATCCGTAATCAACCATTCCCAATCCTGGAAAGTTTGATTGAGAACAGAACTGATAGTTTCGTTCAAATATTTTGAAGAATTGTAACTCGGTGTGATGATGGAGATTTCCGGCACTTGTGAATTTTTTACAAAGATAGATAAAGACAAGAAGATAAAAGAATAAAGCGAAAAGACTTCTTTATAGTTAAAGCACTTCGACTCCGCTCAGCGTGAAAACTCGAATGTTTAAAATTACTTTGGTAATTTCCATAATACTTGTCATTCCGTAGGAATCTCAACATCGCATAGATTCCTACGGAATGACAAAAAGTGTATTTAAAGATGAATGTTGATTCGAAGACAAAACCCTGCAACCCGAATTATCTCCTATTTATTTTTATTTGAATCGATGAATCTCGTTCCTCGATTTGAGCGGAAATCCTTTTTACGCAACGAAGTGGAGTAAATAGATTGACTCCGTCGAACCACTCTGTTAGGTTTGGGAGCCCTTCGACAAGCTCAGGATAAACTGCAGGCGGATTAAGTTGCCCAAAAATTTAAAATTGTCAGTTTGTCTCAAAATCTTAACTTTGTGAACCTTAAAAAAATTATTCATTATTAATTTTCAATTCATAGAATGTTTTACGACCATCAGCAGATAGAAAAAGAGTGGCAGAAATACTGGGAAGACAATCAAACTTACAAGACTTCCGATTCAACCGATAAACCGAAATTTTACGTCCTCGATATGTTTCCGTATCCTTCCGGAGCTGGACTTCACGTGGGACATCCGCTCGGTTATATTGCTTCTGATATCTATGCGCGGTACAAAAGACATCAGGGTTTCAACGTTCTTCATCCGGTTGGCTACGATAGTTTCGGACTTCCGGCGGAGCAATATGCCATCCAGACAGGAACGCATCCAGCCATTACAACTGAACAAAATATCACGAGATACGAGGAGCAATTAAGAAAAATTGGTTTCTCATTCGACTGGAGCAGGGAAGTGAGAACTTCCGACCCATCTTATTATAAATGGACACAATGGATTTTTATTCAGTTGTTCCATTCCTGGTATAATAAAAATACGGACAAAGCAGAATCTATCGAAACTTTAATCAAACATTTTGAGGAAAGAGGAAGCGAAGGATTAAATGCCAATCAAAATGAAGAACTGAATTTCACTGCAGAAGAATGGAAAAATGCTTCTGAAATTGATAAGGGGGCGATTTTATTAAATTACCGTTTGGCTTACAGAGCGGAAACGACTGTGAACTGGTGCCCTGCTTTGGGAACCGTTTTAGCAAATGATGAGGTGAAAGATGGGAAATCCGAAAGAGGAGGTTTTCCTGTTTTTCAAAAGAAAATGATGCAGTGGAGTATGAGAATTTCTGCATATTCCGAAAGATTGTTGCAGGGATTGAAAACTTTGGACTGGCCACAGCCTTTAAAAGATTCTCAGGAATATTGGATTGGGAAATCTCAAGGTGCGCAAGTTAGATTTTCAACTGAAAATGGAGAAACAATTGAGGTTTTCACGACAAGACCTGATACAATCTTCGGAGCGACTTTTATGGTTTTGGCACCGGAAAATCCTTTGGTTCAAAATTTAACAACAGATGAGCAAGCAACGGAAATCGCCAATTACATAGAAGAAACTTCCAAAAAGACAGAACGTGATAGAATGGCTGACGTGAAAAACGTGAGCGGTGCTTTCACGGGAAGTTATGCAATCAATCCTTTTAATGGGAACAAAATTCCGGTTTATATTTCGGATTATGTGTTGATGGGTTACGGAACAGGTGCTGTGATGGCAGTTCCAGCACACGATGAGCGTGACCATAGGTTTGCGAAGAAATTTAATTTGGAAATTATTAAGGTTGTGGAATCTGATGTAGATGTTCAGGAAGAAGCTTATGATTCTAAGGATTCGGTTTGTGTGAACTCTGATTTCCTGAATGGTCTTCATTATAATGATGCGAAATCCAAAATCATCGCTGAAATCGAAAAACGAGGCATTGGTCACGGTACTACGAATTACAGACAGCGTGATGCGATTTTCTCAAGACAAAGATATTGGGGCGAGCCGGTTCCTATCTATTATAAGGAAGGAATGCCTTACACATTGCCAAATTCTGCTTTGCCTTTGGAATTGCCTGAGGTTGAAAAATATTTGCCCACTGAAGACGGTGACCCGCCATTAGGAAATGCAAAAACATTTGCTTGGGACGAAGCGAATCAAAAAGTGGTTGACACTGATTTGATTGATGATAAAACGGTTTTTCCATTAGAATTATCGACGATGCCGGGTTGGGCGGGAAGTTCCTGGTATTTCCTAAGATATATGGACCCGAATGATGATGAGGTTTTCTGTAAAAAAGAATTGTCAGATTATTGGGGACAAGTGGATTTATATATTGGCGGAAGTGAGCACGCAACTGGACATTTATTGTATTCTCGTTTTTGGAATATGTTCTTAAAAGACCGAGGTTATATCGAGCAAAATGAACCTTTCCAAAAGTTGATTAATCAGGGGATGATTTTGGGAATGAGTGCTTTTGTTTATAAATTACTTCCTGATTATTCATCAGATATAAAGTCTGACTTAAATAATTTAAATATCGTTTTCCCAGATAATTTATTTGTCTCAAAAAAATATGCCGATGTTGCAATAAAATATAAAAAACAAGTTGCAGATTTAGCGGTTAAAGATAATTTTAAAGAAGGAGGTTTAGACTTTTATTACAATTCTGTAGAAGTTCCAGATGAATTAATTGAACTTGGTGTTATATACTATAACATATTAAAAGAATTAAATAAAAACTCTTCTGAAATTGAATATTTAGAAAATATTTTGTTTCTTGGAGATGTTCAGTCACTTCACGTTGACATATCTTTATTAAAAGGAACAACAGATGAATTGGATAGGGAAGCTTTCAAAGCTTGGAGACCAGATTATACTAATGCGGAATTTATTTTGGAAGACGGAAAATACATCACAGGTCGTGAAGTAGAGAAAATGTCTAAGTCAAAATACAATGTTGTCAACCCAGATGATATCTGTAACGAATATGGAGCAGATGGATTAAGATTGTACGAAATGTTCTTAGGTCCATTAGAACAATCCAAACCTTGGAACACTCAAGGTCTTAGCGGCGTTTATGGTTTTCTGAAAAAATTCTGGAATCTTTACTTCGATGGAGATAATTTCTCTGTTTCTGATGAAGAGCCAACAAAAGAAGAATATAAAGTTCTGCATACCTTAATCAAGAAAGTGGTTTACGATATTGAGAACTTCTCTTTCAATACTTCGGTGTCTTCTTTTATGATTGCAGTGAACGAATTACAGAAATTAAAATGCAATAAACGCAATATTTTGCAACCTTTGGCTGTTATTATCTCACCATATGCGCCCCATATTTGCGAAGAGGTATGGAATTTGCTGGGAAATAATGCTTCTATTGAATTTGAGCAATTCCCAACACTTGATGAAAGCTATCTAATTGAAGATGAGATTGATTACCCGGTGAGTTTTAATGGTAAGATGAAATTTAAAATCAAATTAGCTGCCGACCTTGGTAGAGAAGAGGTTGAAAAACTGATGATGGATAATGATGACGTGAAGAAGTTTTTAGGAGATAAATCAGTTAAAAATTTCATCTTCGTTCCAAAGAAAATCATTAATATTGTTATCTGATTTTAGAATTTTTTATGAAAGATTAAGAAAAATTATTATTCTAAGCATTGGAATTTGTTGAAATTAAAATGACAATTTATGTAAGTCTATTTTACATATATTCCATTAATGTTTCTAAAAGAGATAATGAATTCATAAAAACCCTGCTTTGATTTAATTAATAATTGAAATAAGTTAATTTAATAGATAAAAAAATTAGAAGTCAAACCTAAAATAATTTTGCATTTTTGAAAAAATTGACTTTATTTTACACGATAAAATTTAACAATTATAATTTAGTTTTAATATGGAAATGAATGTTTCAAACACAGACGAGCAAGTAGTTGCTAGAAAAAAAGGAGGTCTTAATCCTGCCGTAATCATCCCAATTTTATTGGCTGTAGGTATTGCGATCTTTTTATTTGTATTAGGTAATCCATCAAACTTTCAAGATGATGCTCGTATAGCAGGGTCTGCTTCAGTAGCATTTGCTGATATCAAAAGTACAGAGCTACATCCTCATGGGCTAGGGGTTATTTATATGGGAGGAATCCTTGTTCCTGTTTTGATCACTTTTATGATTATTGTAATCGTTTTCTCAATCGAGCGTGCTTTTGTATTAAGAAAAGCTGCTGGTAATGGTAATGTTGATAACTTCGTTTTGAAAATCAGAAGCTTACTTAACAACAACAAAGTTGATGAGGCTCTTGAAGAATGCGACAGACAACAAGGTTCTGTTGGTAACGTAGTAAAAGAAGGTCTTACGACTTACAAAGCTTTAGCAAACGATACAACTCTTGACAAAGAACAAAAAATGGTAGGTCTTAACAAAGCTATCGAAGAAGCTACAACTTTGGAGATGCCAATGTTAGAGAAAAACATGAATATCCTATCTACTTTAGGAACAGTTGCAACTTTGGTAGCACTATTGGGAACGGTAATCGGTATGATTCGTTCATTCCAGGCTTTAGGAGATGCAGGAGGGACTCCTGACGCTGCGGCATTATCAATCGGTATTTCTGAAGCTTTGATGAATACTGCTCTAGGTATTGGTACTTCTGCTGTTGCGATTATTCTTTATAACTATTTTACTGCTAAGATTGACGGTTTGACATTTAAGATCGATGAGATCTCTATGAGCATCCAACAGTCTTTTGCTGAGTTCCACTAAGAATATCAGCGCTTTTTTAAAAATGTAAATAATTTGCATTTTGAATTTTATTAAATAGTTAAAAAAGACAAAAAATGGCGAGAGTAAAACCAAAAAGACATGGTGTAGCCTTGGATATGACAGCAATGTGTGATGTAACATTCTTACTTCTTACATTCTTCATCATGACTACCCAGTTCAAAAAGCCCGATGTGGCACAGATAAAACCGCCTTCTTCTATATCAGAGAAGTTACTTCCTGATGCAAGTCTTATGACTGTAAATGTAACTCCGAATGGCGTATTCTATTTTCAACCGGTAGATAACGGATCGGAAAAAATACAACTTTTGGAAAAAATGGGAGAAAAGTATAGAATGACTTTTACAAACCCAGAGAAAGCTGCATTTGCAAAAGTAGAAGCGATTGGCGTACCAATGAGTCAGCTTAAAAGTTTTTTGAATCTGCCAGCGGATCAACAAAAAACTTACAAAGCAACGGAAGGAATTCCTATGGATAGTACAAATAAACAATTAATTGATTGGGTACAGCAAAGTCTTGCCGTTAATCCTAATTATAAATTAGCGATTAAAGGAGATGTAACTACAAAATATCCGAAAGTTAAGAGTTTATTTGAAGGTTTAAGAGATATTGATTTTCTTAAATTTTGGTTGATAACATCACAAGAAGGTAAACCAGGAAATTAAATCATACAGAAATGGCAGAAGTACAAGTAAAAGAGGATAGTGGCAAAGGCGGGAAGGTCCGTTCGAAAAAGCATAATCCTCGTGTAGACATGACACCGATGGTTGATTTGAATTTCCTAATGTTGATGTTCTTTATGTTCACAACGACATTTAGCAAACCAAATGTTATGGATCTTGGTCTTCCAGCAAAACCAAAAGATCCCAAACAACAACCAGATACAGAAATTAAACTTAGTAATTCGATTTCTATCATCATTGGTAAAGACAATAAGATTTTTTATCATCAGCAAGATCAAGCAGGTCTTAACGATCAGACTCTTGTTGAAACTACTTTTGATAGAGACGGAATCAGAAAAGTTATAGAGCAAGCAAAAGCCGGTGCTGCGGATAAAGATAAATTTACAGTAATTATCAAACCGACGGACGATGCAGTATATAAGAATTTTGTAGATATTCTAGATGAGATGGCTATCACCAAAAATGAAAGATATGGGGTTACCGATATCAAACCTTGGGAATTAGCTATTTATAAAAAGAAAGTTGGTGAATAGCCATATACAAATATCATCTTTAATTATATTAAAAAATGGCAGACGAAAATTTAAAATATGATCTATCCTTGGATGAGATTGTATTTGAACACCGAAATAAAGAATATGGAGCATATGATCTTAGAACTAAGTATCCTAAGGTTTTAACTAAGTCTTTTTTAATTGGTACAACTTTTTTTCTTCTTCTAGCAGTATCGCCTCTTATTTATCTTAAAATTCAGCAAATGAATAATAAAGATAAGGTAGAAGTAGATGCTAAATTGGTAGATATTTTGGAAGAACAGCCAATTATCGAACAGCCTAAAGAAGAAGAACCACCACCACCTCCTCCTCCAAAAGAAGAGGAAAAGCAGGAGATTATTCAGAATGTTGTTCCAGAGCCTAAAAAAGCTCCAAAGATTGAGACTCCACCACCACCAATTACGAAGCAGTTGGAAACAACTACAGGTTTGGTGAATCAGGAAGGTGTTAAAACTCCAACTTATACACCTCCACCTCCACCACCAGGAACTGGTAAAGTGGTAACTGCAGAGGTTAAGGTTAATACTAACGAAGTATATGACTCAGTAGATCAATCAGCAGATTATCCGGGAGGTTTGAATGGAGTTAGAAAGTTTATCGCAGATAATGTTGATACATCTTCTATGGAAGGAGAAGGACAATTAACTGCAAAACTTAAGTTTATTGTGGAAAGAGATGGGACTGTTTCAGATGTTAGAATTACTCAAAAATCTGGTAATAGTGACTTCGATGCTGAAACTGTTAGAGTTGTTAAGAAACTTAAAAAATGGACTCCGGCTAAGAAGAATGGAGAGAATGTAAGGTCATACTATTCTATCCCGGTTACAATGCAGTTCCAATAAGAAATAATTTGTAATCTTTTACATACAAAAGAGAAGTTTTTTTAACTTCTCTTTTTTTATTAGATTTGTGTTATGTTTAAATGGCTTTCTTTAATTGTAGGTTTTCTCTACATAGCTTTCGGGATTTTTATTGTAGCTTATAAATACTTGGGTATTGTTGAGTCTAATATAGCCTATGCACTTGGTGTTTTGTTAATTGCTTATGGCATATTCAGATTTGTAAGAGCTATAATCGCCCTCAAAAATGATAATTAAAATGAAAAAAACATTTTTTTTTCTTGTTATGGCATGTTTTGCCATCCTCTCTTCATGTGCCAAAGACAAAGAAATAGATAATCCCAATAAAGGTGAAATTACAATAGAAGCGGATGAGTCTTTCAAAAGCGTCTCAGAAGCCTTGGTTGAACGTTATACTGCTCTCAATCCTAAGACGAAAATTAATCTTGTTATAAAGAAGGAGGATTTCGGATTAATGGATCTTTTAGATAAGAAAGTAAGAGTTGTGGTAATGTCCAGAGAACTTTCTCAGAAAGAAAAAGAAGCCTATGATAAGAAAATTGACCTGCCTTGGAAACCTGCAAAATTTGCTGCCGATGCAGTACTTTTTGTAGTGCCAAAAGATTCTCCCTTGGAGTCAATTTCCATGGAGCAAATTTATAATGAACTCTTATCAGACAAAAAACGATTGATTTTTGATGGAACTAATTCCAGCAATCTTAATTTTATTGCACAAAAATTTCAGAAAAAACCTTCAGAACTTAAATTTTCAATTATCAATGGTAATGAAAATGTTGCTGAGCAATTAAAAGATTATCCGGATAAAATTGGTGTTATAAGTTATAATACGATTAGCAGACCTTATGGTAAAGAAGCGGAGAAACTCAGAAACGAATTGAAAATCCTTAAAGTAATCAAGAATCATAAAGCTTATGATGTCTATAACGATAATTTGAAAGATATGACATATCCTTTTACGAGGGTATTGTATTTTCTTACAAACGAATCCTATTATGGACTTGGTAATGGGTTTATAAGATTCTCATGCCAACAATTAGGGCAAATTGTTGTGGAAAAAGAAGGTCTTAATATTTATTTAACAGAAGTTTTAAATATAAATATCTATTTTGGTCTAAATATTGTCGCTAAAAGAATTTTATAGTTAAAAAATGAAAACAGAGAATATAATGAATTTATCAAAAAAGATTGCTGTGACAGCAGCAATAGGTTTTTTTACAAGTTTTAGTTTTGCACAATCTGTACAAGATGGAATTAACTTTGTAGATAGCCAAAAATATGCAAAAGCAAAACAAAATTACACAGACCTTATTAATCAGGATCCTAAAGACGCAAATAACTATTTCTATTTAGGTAATACATATTTAACACAATTCGACCCCAATTTTGATTTGGCTCAAGAGAGTTTCAACAAAGGACTTGCAGCAGATCCTAAAAGCTATCTGAATAAATTAGGTTTAGCTTCTATAAAATTAGGTAAAGGTGATAAATCTGCAATTGCAGAGATTCAGCAGATTGTAAAAGATTCTAAAGAAAAAGATGCAGAAGTACTTTTCAGAGCCGGGGAAGCTTTAACATTGTTTGAGAAAAACAGTGCGCCGGATTTGGCAATTTCTTTCTTGAATAAAGCAATTGAAAAAGCAGATAAAAAAGGAGTACCTGCAAATTATTATTATTCTCTTGGAGATGCTTACAGAATCAAAAAAGATCCGGGTAATGCTATGACGGCTTATGATAAAGCAGAAGCTGTAGCAAAAAATAAAGCGTCTGTTTACACAAGAAAAGCTACGCTTTGGATTGCTGCTCAACAATGGCAACAAGCAAAAACAAACATAGATAAAGCTATTGCGGTAGATCCAACTTATGCTCCGGCTTACAAAGCTTTGGCAGGGTTTAATATCAAATATCAGAAGAATGCAGAAGCAACTCAGAATTTGATTAATTATACAAAATACGCTGACGAAGATCCATATACTCAGCTGGAAATTGCAAAACTTTATTTTACCAATGAAGATTATGCTAATGCAAAAGCCACTTTAGATTCTGTTTTTGATAAAGTGACCGATCCTATTAAATATAAATTAAGAGCTTATATTTTATATGGTGAAGCAAAATACGCGGAAGCTCAACAAAATATGGCTAGTTTCCTGTCTCAAGCAGAAAAGTCAAGAGTTCAGGCTGCTGATGAAGGTTTACAAGGTTTAATTGCAGCAGGGCTTGCGAAAGATGAGAAAGACGCTGCTAAAAAAGCTCAGTTGGAGGCTACAGTACAACAAAAGATAGCAATTGCTAAAAATGCAAAAGACGAAACCTTGAACTGGGATGATGAGTTAGCAAAAATCAAAGGAGGATTAGTTGGGGTTTCTGCAGATGCGGGAGGAACATCTCCGGAGATAGAAGCTCTTAAAACAAAAGTTGCGGCAAATCCACAAGATACTGATGCTATTTATAAATTAGCACAGGCCTATCAAGATATTAAAAACTGGAATGGAGCTATTTTAACTTGGCAAAAAATGATAACGCTTCTTCCAACTTGGGAACCGGCTTATTATAGCCAAGGTTATGCTTATCAGCAATCAGGTAATAATGAATTAGCTTCTGCAGCTTATCAAAAATATATTGATACATTATTGGCAAAACCTGCAGCTGATCAGGAAGCTAACAAAGAGACAATGTCTTATGCTTACTTTGCTATCGCATTTATTGCAAAAGATAGTGATAAGGAAAAAGCGAAAGCTGCTGTTGCAAAATCTTTGGCGCTTAATCCAACTTATGCAGATGCGCTCGCATTGCAGAAAGCACTTAATCAATAAGATTTTAAACCAATATTAAAACTTCCCAATCTTGAAAATTGGGAAGTTTTGTTTTTTAGTAAATTTGCAAAAAATATTTTGAATATGAAATGTGATATTCTTGCAATAGGAGCACATCCGGATGATGTAGAATTAGGTTGTGGCGGAACTATTATAAAATTAATTTCCGAGGGTAAAAAAATAGCTGTCGTTGATTTGACCCAAGGAGAATTAGGAACAAGGGGAAGTGCTGAAACCAGAGCAATAGAAGCAAAAGATGCAGGTAAAATATTAGGTATCAGTGCAAGAGAAAATCTCAAACTAAAAGACGGATTTCTTAATAATTCAGAAGAGTATCAACTTAAAATTGTAGAAAAAATAAGAAAATATAGGCCGGAAATTGTTTTGGCTAACGCAATAGATGACCGTCATCCAGATCATGCCAAAGCTGCAAAATTGATTTCTGATGCTTGTTTTCTATCAGGACTTAAAAAGATAGAAACTTATGATAGCAATGAACTTCAAGATGTTTGGAGACCAAAACACATTTTCCATTATATCCAATGGAAAAATATAGAGCCCGATTTTGTTGTAGATATTACCGGATTTTTAGATAAAAAGATAGAAGCTTGTTTAGCATATAAGACACAATTTTATAATCCTGAATCTAACGAGCCTATAACGCCTATTGCAACAAAAGATTTTCTAGAAAGTCTGACATACAGAGCTCAAGATCTTGGAAGACTGTCGGGCATAGAATATGCGGAGGGTTTTACAACAGAAAAATTAATTGCAATCAAAAATTTTGATGGAATAGTTTGCAATTAAATGATAAAATGCTATATTTGCACACGCAAAAACGGTGATTGTAGCTCAGTTGGTTAGAGCGTCGGATTGTGGTTCCGAAGGTCGGGGGTTCGAGACCCCTCATTCACCCCAAAATTAAAAGCGCATTCTTTTTAGAATGCGCTTTTGTTATTATTCAGAAAATATTTTTAAATTACATTTTCAAATTTTCCGATGGTTACAAAATTTATGTCATTTTTATCGTACAAGAATTTAATAATAACCAATATTATCATCGTTATTTTAAAAATAATGTATGTCACGATGATACAAAAGGAATTCTCCACTCTGGAAGATTACACAATTGCTTACAATCTTGTTAATTATCATCAGTATTCAGAATATATACAACAGGGTGGTACCGCATTTAAACTGCCGGTTTATCCATTTTTTATTGGCTTTTTTTTATATTTTTTAGGTGACAAAGCTCTTATTGGTGTCGCTGTTTTTCAAGCTATATTAAGTTTTTTCTCTCCCGTATTTATTTACAGAATTTTGAAATTATTTGGATATGAAAAGATAGGTGTTTTGTCCGGGATATTATTTATCGTTTCACCAGCATATTTTCTTTACCCGGAAATCATAGAAGCTTCAAATGTTTTTATTCCGATTTTGTTGTTATGGTTTTATTTATATTTTAGGATTTGGTTTCTGATAGATGTCAAAAAATCCAACTTTGTTATTTTAGGTGTCGTTACAGCTTTATTATTCCTAACACAAGTGGTAATTGTTCCATTATCTTGTCTAATGATTTTAGGCTTACTATTATTCAAAAAATCTAGTTTCAAGAATGTGTTTTATTTGGTTTTTACTGTAATCGTACTTTATTCTCCGTGGATTGTAAGGAATTATTTTGTTTTTGATAAGATCATTTTATCAAAATCTCCTGTTTGGCAAAACATATACTATGGATTTACACCAAATGGGCAGCTGTTAGATGATCTGAAATTAATAACCAACGAGAGAGATGATTATTTGTATCATTTGAGAAATGACGTGAATGAATTAAAAATGGAGGAGATTTATAAGAAGGAAGTTGAAAAAATGACTCATTGGGAGTCTTCTTATTTTATAAAAAAAGCAGCGAGTAATTTACTTTGTCTTTGGTACGTACCACCTAAATATTTTTATGACAACAGTCTATCCATATTATTTGGACGTAAGATATATGTAATCCTTCTTGATTTTTTTACAATCATGTCTTTGATTCTATTATATAGAAAATCTAAAGCTCTGTTTTATTTCTCAATTTTGTTCTTTGTAAGCTTTTCTTTTCCATACGTGATAGGACATGCAGCTAATACAAGATTTAAACTTGATTTTGAATGGTATCAACTCATTTTAGTTTCATTTGTGGTAATTGAGTTGATAAATAAAAATAAAAAGGCGCTTTAATTGTAAAGCGCTTTTTAATTTTTCTCTAGAATTTTTAAACTTCGTCGTCTGATTCTATGGTAAAAGATTTTGATTTGAAGTCTTTGTCATGTCTTTCAGAAATTACATCTTCCCCTTTTTGTTGGATGATAAAATCTGTAGATTCATTAAATAAATCTTGAAAACTTTTGAAATCCTCTTTGTAAAGATAGATTTTGTGTTTTTCAAAAGTTGCTTCCCCATTTTCTCCGAAGTTCTTCTTACTTTCTGTAATGGTTAAATAATAGTCACCTGCTTTTGTCTCCCGCACATCAAAGAAATACGTTCTTCTGCCTGCTTTCAACACTTTAGTGAAAATCTCATTCTCATGTCGTTCCTTATAATCACTCATTGTTAAATATTTTTTATAGAAATCTGTATTAACAAATATAACAGAATTCTCGGAAATTCAAAATATTTTGTTAAAAAAAAGTGTTAAATGCGTTTTTTTCTTAAAATTTTGATAAAATTTCGAGTAATTTTTTTATGATATTAATTCAAATATAGAATCTCATCAGCTCGTTTTGCACTTGATTCTCTGTGAGTTATTATAATGGAAGTAGTTGTTTTGATGTCATTGTCAATATTCTGTAAAATATTTTCTTCTGTCTCTGTATCAAGTGCAGAAAGACAGTCGTCAAAAATCAAAATATTAGGTTGTTTTATCATTGCTCTGGCAATACAAATTCTCTGTTTTTGCCCTCCAGAAAGCATGACGCCACGTTCGCCAACCATTGTTTCATATTGATTTTTGAATTCTTCAATATTTTTATGGACATCTGCTTTTTTCGCCATTTCTACTACCAAGTCACGATTTGGATTATCAATTGCAAAACCAATGTTATTTTCAATCGTATCGGAAAAGAGATAACTTTCTTGTGGAGTGTAACCAATTTTGTCTCGGTAAAGTTTCAGATTATGTGTCTTTAGGTTTTTTCCATCGATAAGAATTTCGCCTTCATCCGGATCAATTAGTCGACAAAGAAGTTGAGCAATTGTAGATTTTCCGCTTCCTGTTTTTCCCATTATTGCAAGAGACTTTCCGGCATCAATTTTAAAGCTAAGATTGTCGATAGCTTTTATGCCTGTGTTTGGATAGGTGTAACTTACATTTCGGAACTCAATTTCACCGTTTATAGGATAAACTTCATTATTGGTATTGACGATTTCCGATTGAAGTTCCAAAAACTCATTCACACGTTGCATACTTGCATCAGCCCTTTGATTGACAGATGTTACCCAACCTAGCATAGAGAAAGGAAAAATCAGCATGTTGATATACATGAAGAAATCGGCAATTGTTCCAACACTCATTTCTCCGGCAATATATTTTTGTCCGCCAATTACAAGAATTGCTATATTCAGAAGCCCTATAACAAATAGAATAATCGTGAAAAAGTAAGCCTCTGTTCTTGCTAAATCTAACGCTTTATCCTGATAATCTTTAACTTTGATTCCGTAATTTTTCTCGATATATTTTTCTTTACTAAAAAACTTCACCACACGTATTCCTGAGAAGCTATCCTGTACAAAAGTCGAAATGGCAGATTGGCTCTTCTGCATTACTTTCGATTTTTTATTAATGATGTCACTTACTTTGTAAATCCCGTAAGAAAGTATTGGGAGGGGAATCAAAGTCCAAAGGGTCATCTGCAGGTCGGTCATGAACATATAAATACTCGTGATGATTAATAGAATAATCAAATTCACGACATACATTACGCCCGGACCAAGATACATTCTGATTGCAACAACATCTTCGCTTAATCTATTTAATAAATCTCCAATTGTTGTCTTTTTGTAATCTGTAATTGATAGTTCCTGATACTGGCGATAGATTTTATTCTTCAATTCGTATTCGATTCTTCTGGAAGCTACGATGATGGTTTGTCTCATCATAAAAGTGAAAAAACCAGATAGGAGAGAACACCCGATTAGAATACCGGAATTAATAAAAATTATCTTGAAATAAGCCCAATTATTTCTGACGTTATCGATGATGTTAAGGTCAGAAGATAATTTAAGTGTAGAATAATTTTTCTCTATGATATTGATAGTCTGTCCTATATATTGGATTTTGTAAATCGCAAAAAAATTACTTAGAATAATAAATAAAAATCCCCAAAAAAGTAAGACGCGATGTTTCCAGAAATAGGGGTTCAGTGTTTTTAAAGCTTTCATTTTTCAAACTTTGTTTTTCCAAAGCCGATGCAAAATTAATAAATAAAATTTTCAATGCCTTGTTTCAAAACCGATTTGATTTTTCTTAACAAATGGTAAGATATTTTGAACCAAATAGTCTGATAAGTTGACATTTATCAGTAATTTTGCATGCGAAAAATCTAAATAAATGACTCCTAAACCTAAATATGACATTGCTCTAGTCGGCGGTGGTATTATGAGTGCAACTTTGGCAGCAATGCTCCATGAGTTTGACCCAAAGCTCAAAATTGTAATTTTTGAAAGACTTGGTGAAGTAGCAAAAGAAAGTTCATCTGCTTGGAACAACGCAGGAACGGGACATTCAGCGTTTTGCGAACTGAATTACACGCCGGAAAAAGAAGGTAAAATCGATATCAAAAAAGCAGAATACATTGCTGAACAGTTCGAAGTTTCTAAGCAATTCTGGTCATATCTTATCAACAAAGGTTTGATTGATAATCCGAAAGAATTCATCAATTCTTGTTCGCACATGAGCTTCGTTTTTGGTGAAAAAGATGTAGAGTATCTCAAAAAAAGACATGATGCGTTGCAAAAATCGGCATTGTTCCAAGGAATGGAATATGCGGATGACCATAAAACATTGGAAAAATGGGTTCCACTGATGATGCAGAAAAGAATGTCCAGCGACAAACTGGCAGCCACAAAAATGGACTTGGGTACGGACGTGGATTTCGGGAAATTAACTTCAAAACTGATTAATTATTTGAAGGACAAAGAATCTATAGATGTTTTCACCTACCATGAAGTGAAAGATGTTTCCCCGATGAAAAAAGGAGAATGGAAACTGAAAGTTAAAAATAGAAAAACGCTTACTAAGCATAATTTGAAAGCGAAGTTTGTTTTCATTGGAGCCGGTGGATATGCTTTGCCACTTTTGGAAAGTTCAGGAATCGAGGAAAGTAAAGGTTACGGTGGTTTCCCGGTAAGTGGACAATGGTTGGTAACAACTAATCCGGAGTTGGTAGAAAAACATCACGCAAAAGTTTATACACAGGCAACTGTTGGTGCACCGCCAATGTCGGTTCCGCATCTTGACCTTAGAATTATAGATGGTAAAAAAGCATTGTTGTTTGGGCCATTTGCAGGTTTCTCCACTAAGTTTTTGAAGGAAGGTAGTTATCTGGATTTACCGGATAGTGTTAATTTCAAAAATATCCGTTCATTATTTGGCGCTTGGTGGCACAATATGCCTTTGACCAGATATCTGATTCAGCAGGTGACTATGAACAAATCTCAGAGAATGTCGCATTTGAGAGACTTTGTGAAAGATGCAAAAGAAGATGATTGGGAACTGAAACATGCAGGCCAACGAGTTCAAATCATCAAGAGAGACCGATTCGAAGGTGGACGATTGGAATTTGGGACGGAAGTTGTAGTGAATAAAGAAGGTAATATCGCATCGCTTTTAGGGGCTTCTCCGGGAGCCAGTACATCTGCATTTGCAATGATTATGGTTCTAGAAAAATGTTTTGGTGAAAAACTGAAAAATGAATGGCATGACAAACTTCTGGAAATGGTTCCTAGTTATGGTAAAAAATTAGCAGAATATCCGGAATTAATCCATCAAATCAGAGAATATTCTAAAGAAAAATTAGAATTGGAATATTAATATTTCGAACTCAATCAAAATGAGTGAAACTATTGTAAGACCATATATAGCGGACGAACTTCTTGAAAAAATCAAATCTGAAACTATAGAGGAAAAGCAGGTAATTTTACACTGTTGTTACAAATCTGAGTTTTTTCTGGAAGAGAAGATTAGGATTTGGTCTTCTACTTATTTGGTGGACAAGCAGTCTGAGCATGTGTCAAAGCTTGTTCATTTCGAGAATATCAGCCTTTTTCCGGATTGGACAGATGTGCCTTTTGGAAAAGAATATTGGTTTACATTAGTTTTCTCGGGGTTGCCAAAAAGTTGTAAGGTATTTGATTTTATAGAGCTGATTCCACAAAATAATGGATTTTTCCAAGAAGGAATTGTTAGAAATTCCTCGGATGTTTATAAGATCAAACTAGATATGTAAATAAAAAAGGTTCAGAATATTCTGAACCTTTTTGTTTTTTAAGAAAGCTTTTGCATCTCTTTTTTTATCTTTTCCTGAAGACTTTCCGAAGCCGTAACCAATGGAAGCCTCAAGTAATTTTTGATGATTCCTTTTTCTGCAAGGATGGTTTTAACACCACAAGGATTACCTTCTGCAAAAATCAGTCTGGTGATTTCTACTAACGAATTGTGAATCTTATAAGCCTCGTCAACTTCTCTGTTACGAGCCAACTTTACCATTGTAGAAAATTCCTTTGGATAAGCCTGACCGATTACGGAAATTACACCGTCTCCACCAGCTAGTGTTACAGGAAGTGTATATTCGTCGTCGCCGGACATTAGTGAAAAATTATCAGGTTTTTGTCTCAAGATGTCAAAATATTGAAGGATATTTGGAGCAGCTTCTTTTACCATAAAGAGATTGGGGAATTCATTCGCTAATCTCAGAGTTGTAGAAGCTTCTACGTTTTGACCGGTTCTTCCCGGAACGTTATAAATGATAATTTTTTCGCCAGTCTCGGCCAAAGCTTTATAATGTTGGTAAAGTCCTTCCTGATTTGGTTTGTTGTAATAAGGAGAAACAGAAAGTACCGCATCAAAATCTGATAAGTCAGTGTCTTTAATCTGTTTTACAACTTCAGTAGTATTATTACCTCCAATTCCTAGAACTAATGGTAATCTGTTATTATTGATTTTTGTGATGTGTGCAACAACCTTTTCCTTTTCTTCCTTGGAAAGCGTTGCAGCTTCCGCCGTAGTTCCCAAGACAACCAGAAAATTAATTCCGTTGTCTATATTATAATCGATTAATCTGGTAAGGGAATCAAAATCTACTGAAAGATCTTCGTTGAAAGGTGTTACCAAAGCTACACCTACGCCTTTTAACTGACTCATTTTTATTTTAAAATTAAATTTCTCAAAGTTAATTGATTTTAATAAATCGACAAACATTATATTTGCCTTTATTTAAGCTAATAATTTCCATTCCTGAAAATCAAAAAATGCTCTATAATTCGCTAAAAAAAATATTTCCTAAAAATTTTTTAATAAAAAATGAATTGTTCTTTAGAAGATTCGTTTATCTCTTTTACATAGGGAATAGTCATCAATGCACAATCTGTGAAAAAAAATTCAGAACATTTTTATTAAATCAAAGAAATGAAAAACTTTGCCCAAGTTGCGGAAGTATGCCTAGAGACCGAAGACTTTTTTTTGAATTTAAAAAGACCTTTTCAGGGGGTAATACGATTTCATTATTGGATTTTTCACCATCTAGATCATTATATAGAAAGATAAAACAAATTAAAAACATCAATTATTTTCCTACAGATTTATCTTCTGATTTTATTTCTGAATATCAATATGATATTACTAAAATCCCGGTGAAAGATCAATCTTTTGATTATATTTTTTGTTATCATATACTAGAACATATCGAAGAAGATTCTAAAGCAATGAGTGAATTGTATAGAGTCTTGAAAGATGACGGAAAAATATTTGTTCAGACTCCTTTTAAAGAAGGTGGGATTTATGAAAATTCTGATGTAAAAACAAATGCGGATAGATTAAAGCATTTTGGTCAAGAAGATCATGTAAGAATTTATTCTGTGAATGGGTTAGCGGATCGATTAAAAAAAGCAGGATTCTATGTTGCCGTCAATACATTTGATAAAGATGAATTTTTTGGTTTGTCTAAAAATGAAACAGTCTTGTTGCTAAGTAAGAAGTGATTTTTATTGATTTGTCTTAGAGTTAATTAGTTGGTTTTAAAACCCGAAAATCATTAGATTTGTAATTAAATTTTTTTAATGAAAAATAAAATTTTTGTTCTTGGTATTATCTCGCTTTTATTGATTGGTTGCAAAACCCCTCTCAATGTTGCGAATATTCATACTGAGAAAAATATTTTCATTACCAACAAACTTGCCGAAGATAAGGAAATGGATGCCATTATCCAGCCTTACAAACACGAGCTAGAAGGTAAAATGAACACCAAAATTTCACACACGAATACAGAACTTAACAAATCCGGAGACAATAGTAATCTTGGAAACTTGTTGGCAGATTATACATTCGAAGGTGCTGATGAATGGGCGAAAAAGAATAATATTCCACCTATAGATGCGGCTGTCATTAATATCGGAGGAATCCGGACAATCATTCCGAAAGGTGATATTTTGACCAAGCAGATTTATGAAGTAATGCCTTTTGAAAATGAGATTGTTATTATCAAGATGAATGGAAAAGATGTAGAAGGTTTATTTGATTATTATTTGAAAACTCAGAAAAATAATCCTGTCTCGCATTTGGTGATAGAAACTGATAACAATACTATTTCGAGAAAGTTAATCAACGGGAAAGTTATTGATTATAATAAAACATATTATATCGCAACATCCGATTATTTAGCTTTAGGAGGGGATAATATGTTTTTCTTCGGTAAAGGAGAAACTATCTCTACAGGAATCAAAATGCGAGATCTTTTTATAGAAAAGTTCAAGCAGAATCCGGAGGTTTCTGCACCAGACGATGTAAGATTGATTTTCAAAAACAAAAAAGTGCAGGAATAATGAAAAGAAAAGAATTTCTAAGATATATTGGTGGTGGAAGTCTTGCATTAACATTGGCTCCAAGTCTTCTATTGGGAGAGCAATTTGATTTATTAAAAAAAGAGTCTGCTTACAAATTGACAATTCTGCATACGAATGATCAACACAGTAGAATAGAACCTTTTGATGCATCTTATACCAAAAATCCAAATCAAGGCGGATTTGCAAGAAGAGCTACATTAATAAAGAAAATCCGAAGTGAGGAAAAGAATGTTCTTCTTTTGGATTCCGGAGATATTTTTCAAGGAACACCTTATTTCAATTTTTTTGGTGGCGAATTAGAATTTAAATTGATGAGCATGATGCAGTACGATGCATCTACAATGGGAAATCACGATTTTGATAATGGATTAGAAGGTTTTCTGAAAGTTCTTCCAAATGCAAAATTTCCATTTATCTGTTCCAATTATGATTTCAAAAATACAATTCTTGAGGGAAAAACAGAACAGTATAAAATCTTCAACAAGGACGGCATCAAAGTAGGGATTTTTGGTGTTGGAATAGAACTGAATGGTTTGGTTGGGAAGAAGAATTATGGAGAAACGATTTATCATAATCCGGTTGAAGTGGCGCAGCATTATGCAGACTTTTTGAGAAATGAAAAAAATTGCGATATTGTGATTTGTCTTTCTCATATTGGTTTTGATTATAAAGATGATCCGGAGAAGATTTCTGATAAGCATTTGGCAGCAAAAACTTCGGGAATAGATTTGATTTTAGGAGGACATACACATACTTTCTTGAAAGAACCTTTAAATTTTCAAAATAGAAATGGTAAAAACGTTATTATCAATCAAGTAGGATGGGCAGGGATTTTACTGGGAAGATTGGACTTTTATTTTGATAAAAACAAAAACGTAAAAAATATTTCTTGGAATAATCAGTTAATAGATGAAAACATAATAGTTTAAGATGAAGAAAATTTTATTATTTATATCCTTAATTATAACTCTGATTTCTCAGGCACAAACTAGTAAATGGAGTGATCTTTTTTCATATAACAATGTTTTAGTTATTAGAGAAGATGGTGATAGGATTATTGCTGCTACGGAAAATGGTGTATTTTATTATTATCCTTCAACAGGAGAAATTAAAAAATTATCAAAAGCCAATGGTCTTCACGAAGTTAAAATATCAGCTTTTGATTACAATGCCACAACTCAGACAGGGATAGTTGGTTACCAGAATGGTTCCATGGATGTTATTACACCCAACGGAATCTTTCTAATTGTTGATATTCCTCTGGCAACAGGATATAACGGTAGTAAAAAAATAAATCATATTTCTATTAATGGTGATCAGGCAGTAGTTTCTGCAGGGTATGGTATTTCCATTTTTAATGTTTCACGAAGAGAGTTTGGTGATACAGCATTTTTTGCATCGGGCGGTACTTATTTGGCTGCAAATGCTGCTGTTCTCAAGGATAACACCGTTTATGTAGCTACAAATTCCGGAATTAAGTCTCATGAAATTAATCCTACTTTTCCTGTTTATACAACTTGGAGCACACCTTTATCAGGAACATTCAAAAAGACGGATGCTGGTGATGTAGTTGCTTTTGCTACAGCCACTCAAGTAACATATGGTACAGGGACAACTTTTAACACATTACCTAGAACATTTACAAATGTTCAAGACATCAAGGTTGGCAACAATCAAATCGTTGTGTCGGATCAAACACAAGTATATATTTACAATACAAGCGGAATCCAGCAAAAAAACTTTAACGCAGGAGAAAATATTAACACTGCATTGGTCTATAATACTCAGATATATACAGGAACTAAAACATCAGGTATTTATAATGAGCAAAAAAACAGTTTAAAACCAGACGGGCCTTACAATAGTGCTTCTTATAAGATGTCGATTTTGAATGATCAGATCTGGATTGCATCTGGTAACAAAGATTTAGATTCTGGTAAAAATTTGGGCTATTACTATTATGATGGTTCAAAATGGATTTATCCGCAATATTTTCTTAATAATTCTTCTCCTTTTAATATTTTGGATGTTGTTCCGGATCCTTCCAATCCTAATGAAATTTATTTTGCAAACTTTACAACAAATGGCTCTGCAACGGATCAGGGGGTATTCAAAATGAGCAATAATGAGTTTGTTAAAAAATATTCTTTTAATACATCTAGTCCATGGTACTTCAGACCTGTAGGTCTTGTATTTGATAGTCAGAATAATCTTTTCAGCAGTGTTCAATTTACCTGCCCAAGTTTACCTTCAATCTGTACCACTTCTAGTTTCTATTTGTATAATAAATCGAGTGATGCCTTTGGTTCAACACCATTTACAACATTTAATATTGGAGGGGTTCAAAAACCATTGACCAAAGATGGGGTAATATATATTCCTGCTCCATTTTATGGTGATGGTGGGACTATGATTTATAACTATAACAACACAGCTAGTAATACATCTGATGATAGCTTCAAGGTCTTGAAAACAGACAACAATCTTCCTGTCAATGGAACGGTTTCTTTATCTATTGATAATAATGACGATCTATGGATAGGAACAAGAGAGGGTATTAGAATCCTATCTAATCCAAAATCTGCAATATTGGAAGAAAATCCACAGACAGATGCAATCATCATAGAACAAAATGGATTGGCAGAAGAGCTTTTTAGAGATTCTAATATATTGCAAATCGCTTCGGATACAGGAAATCAAAAATGGATATCCGTAGATGGCGGAGGTGTGTTTTATGTCAGTCCTGGCGGAGATAATACAATTTATCATTTTACTAAAGCCAACTCTCCATTACCAAATGACAGTGTGACAGATATCAAAATTGATAATAGAAATGGTAAGGTCTACTTTGTGACATTGGATGGTGTTATGGTATATCAAGGTGACGTTGCCGAGGTTACGTCTAATTTTGGTAATGTTTTAGTATATCCGAATCCAGTTGTCTATGCTCAATATAAAGGGAATGTAAGAATCCGGGGTTTAGCAGCGAAGACAAACATAAGAATTACAGATGCTGCAGGAAATCTGGTTCATTCTGCAGTTGCCAACGGAGGGTATTTTGAATGGAATCTTAATAATCAAAGAGGGGTGAGAGTAGCATCAGGTATTTATTATGTATTAATGACCAACGAAGATGCAACAGATACAGCAACAGCTAAAATTGCAGTGGTGAACTAAATGATTCAAGAAGCTTTTTTACTTTCTTATACAAAATATGGAGATCACGATGCTGTTCTCCATTGTTTTTCTGTAGATACAGGTTTCGAAAGTTTTTTTGCTAAAGGAATTTATGCTCCTAAAAACAAGAAAAAAGCCTTTCTTTTCCCTCTCAACGAGTTGTTGCTTAACACTTCCGAGAAGAAAAAAAACATACGAAATGTCCTGAAAATTGAACAAAAGAATCCCGATTTTTTCACGTCTGATATCAGAAAAAGTGCAATTCTCTTCTTTGTTTCAGATTTGCTAAACCAGGTTTTGAGAAATGAGAATCAGAATCCTGATTTTTACTTAGAAATTTCCATTTTTTTGAGACAATTACATTCTGATAATTTTCAGTCTCATCTTATTTTTATGTTCAGAATTTTGAAATTACAAGGTTTACAACCGCTGTTTTCTGATAATAATTATCTTAATCCCGAATCAGGAAATTTTGAGGTTTTTGAAGTTCATCATCTTTTTAATAAAGAACTATCCGAAGTTTGGAAAGAGTTGACTGTTTCTGAAAACCCTTATCAAATCAAATTGAATAGAACAGGAAAACAGAATTTATTGGATTCGATTTTGGTTTATTATCATTATCATTTTACAGATTTTCGAGAACCAAAATCCTTGGAGGTTATTAAAGAAATTTTTTAAATTATGATTATCAAGGCAAATAAGACTAATATTTCTACAATTCAATATTTAGCCAAAAAATCTTGGAACTTTGCTTATGCTAATATCTTGGAACAGAAGCAAATCAATTATATGTTAGACTTGATGTATTCTGAGGAAGCTCTAAAAAAGCATTTCGATAATCCCAATTATCAATATTATTTAATTCAGGAAGAAAATCAATTTTTAGGTTTCATCGGATTTGAATTCTATAATGAGCCGGAAACTACAAAACTTCACAGGATTTATTTTTTGAAAGAAGCACAAGGAAAAGGTTTAGGTAAAAAAGCTCTGAAATTTGTCTTCGATGAAGCAAAAAAAGCTGGAGACAAAAGAATAACACTGACGGTTAATAAAAATAATCAAGCTAAAAATTTCTACGAATCACAAGGCTTTAAAGTGTATGATGAAGCAGTTTTCGATATTGGAAACGGTTACGTAATGGATGATTATCTTATGGAGTTTATACTTTAATAATAATGTGGAAAAAACATTAAAAAAACATTTGTTGGTTGACAAGTGCTTTTTCTTCATATACTATTTAAAATTTAGAAATCCTGTTACTTTAATGGGCTTTTTAATAGAAATGTTAACTAATCTGCGACCACTTATTCTTCCCTTTGTATTGCCTGATGTAATATTGTTTCATCATCTGATTGTCCGGATGGTTAAGAAGAGAATCTTGTTCCAGAATCTTTTCAACAGCCAGTTTTGAAGCTTTGATAATGGCAGAATCTTCTATCAGGCTCAATTTTTTGAAATCCACAACACCACTTTGTTGAGTTCCCAGAATATCGCCTGGACCACGCAATTCCATATCAACTTCAGAGATTTTGAAACCGTCGTTGGTCTGAACCATCGTTTTGATTCTCGTTCGGCTTTCTTTGCTCAGTTTATCGTCTGACATTAGGATGCAATAGCTTTGTTCTGCGCCTCTTCCTACACGTCCGCGCAACTGATGAAGCTGAGATAATCCAAATCTTTCCGAACTTTCAATTACCATTACAGAAGCATTAGGAACGTTTACGCCAACTTCTATTACTGTTGTTGCGACCATTATTTGTGCTTGTCCGGAAGCGAAAAATTGCATATTAATATCTTTCTCGGCAGGTTTCATTCTTCCGTGAACCATCGTTACATTGTAACTTTTGAAGAAACTCATTACATTTTCCAAACCTTCCATCAGATTTTTGTAATCCAAAGTTTCGGATTCTTCAATCAATGGATAAACAAAGTAAATTTGACGACCTTTTTCAATCTCTTCTCGACAGAAATTATAAACCGAAAGCCGGTCTTTTTCTCGTCGATGGGCAGTAATAATTGGTTTTCTTCCAATCGGCAATTCATCAATCACAGAAACATCCAAATCCGAATAAAAACTCATTGCCAACGTTCTAGGAATCGGTGTTGCCGTCATTACTAAAATATGAGGAGGAATATTATTCTTTGCCCAAAGTTTTGCCCGTTGTGCCACTCCGAACCGATGTTGTTCATCAATAATAGCCAAACCAAGATTCTTGAATCTTACTTTGTCTTCCAAAATGGCGTGTGTCCCAATCAGAATAGATAATTCTCCATTTTCCAATTCTTCGTGAATGATTTTTCTCTCCGAAGTTTTGGATGAACCGGTTAAAAGTCGGACTTTGATTCCTGTATTTTCTAATAATTCCTGAATCGAATTAAAATGTTGTTGTGCTAAAATTTCTGTCGGCGCCATCAAACAAGATTGAAAGCCATTATCCATTGCGATGAGCATTGTTAATAATGCAACCATTGTTTTCCCAGAACCAACATCGCCTTGTAAAAGCCTGTTCATTTGAGTCGAACGTTTCATATCGGTCCGGATTTCCTTCAGAACTCGTTTTTGGGCATTGGTTAATTCAAATGGAAGATTATTTTCATAGAATTGATTAAAATAATCACCGACAATCGGGAACGGATTTCCGAATGATTTAGTTTTTTGATGAAGCTTTTTAAGTCCATAACCCAGCTGAAAGAAAAATGCTTCTTCAAATTTTAGACGTCTGTCAGCTTCTTCAAACTGTTTAAAATTTTTTGGAAAATGGATGTCATAATAAGCATTAATTCTATCCATTAATTTCAAAGATTTCATCAGATAATTTGGTAAGTTCTCTGAAATTAAATTGGGCAAATCTTTAAGAAGTCCGTAGATGATGTTTTGAAAGAATTTATTATTGATTCCTCTTTTACTAAGTTTTTCACTTCCTGGATAAACCGGTAAAAGTGTTCCATACAAAGCTTTTTTTTCATCAGCTTCAATTTCCGGATGAGCCATAGAAAAATTACCGTTGAAGAAACTGACCTTGCCAAAAATAAAAATTTCTTTATTGAGCGGGATTGTATCTTTCATCCAATTCGTATATCGAAACCAGACCAGGTCCATAGTCCCGGTCTCGTCGCGAAATTTAGCTGAAAGCCGTTTTTTCCCCTTTTCATAAACCACTTCCTGGACATCCGTTATTTTTCCTCTCAGCTGAATATCTGCGTCTGGTTCTTTCGTGAGATTTCCGATTTTGTAAATTTTACTTTTGTCAATATAACGGATTGGATAGAAGGTCAGCAAATCTTCCACAGTCGATATTCCCAACACGTTTCTGATAAGTTTTGCGCGTTCGGTTCCGATGTTTTTGAGAAATTCTATGGAAGTTTCTAAAGTCAATTAAGAAAAATTAATTCTGACGAATTTCGGGAAATTAAAGGAAACCACAAAAGGCACAAAAGAAAAACAAAGTCTTTGTCATCTGTAGGAATCTAAATTTTATCAACCCAAAAAAATAAAATTAAGTTTGGTATTAAGAGTATTTAATGTTTCTGTCGGATTTAATTAGAAGTTTTTTTATAATGATTTCTATTCTTTAATCTTCGACCTGAATTTCTTCTGATAGCTTTCCCATTCTTTTCGGGTCTTGATATTTTTGTACTCATTGGTTGCAATCATCGTAAAGTAAGGTTCAACTTCTTTAGCTTTGAGTGCACCAGACAAACTTGTAATTGGGTCTGCTTTCTCATCCAAGAAAACCATTGTCGGGATAATATTGATATTCATATATTTTGAAAACTGATGAAGCCCATTCTTGCCTTTTTTGCTTTTGTAATCCGGATTTGTGAATTTATGTCCTGCAAAATTGATGATATCATTTCCGTCACTTTCAAACTTAACTGCGTAATAATATTGATTAATTATTTTGGCTATCTCGGTATGATTGAAAGTATTCTTTTCCATATCCTTGCATGGCGCACACCAATCTGCATAAAAATCGATGATAATCTTTCTAGGCTCTTTTTTCTGAGCTTCTAATGCTTGCGAAAGTGTCATCCAGCGGACCTGTGCAATCCCCAAGAATCCGGTTGTTAAAAGAAATATGAGTATTAGTTTTTTCATTTGTGTAATTTTTTATTCTTTCAATTAGCTTCCCATAGTCTTAGACGTTTCAATGATTCAGTTTACTTTACACCTTGCATCAATTTTTTCACGATTGGTGAAGCTAATATCAATAGAACTCCGGCAATGAGTGCATAAATACCTAATGTTTTATAACCTTCTGTATAAGCAAGTAATTTACTCATCAATGTTCCACCTGTATTAGCTTCGGACATTTCTGCTCCGATTTTTCCTGCAAAAAACTGTCCGAATGCACTTGCCAGAAACCACATTCCCATCATCATTCCAAAGAGTTTTTTCGGAGAGAGTTTCGTTATGATAGACATACCAATTGGTCCTAAACATAACTCGCCAAATGTAATAACCAGCCAAGTGAATGTAAATAGATTAAGTGAGGATTTTCCATCATCATTTGCGAAAAACCGTAATGAATAGAATAGAAAAAATCCTGCGGCTAAAAACAAGAACCCAATTCCAAACTTAATAATTGTATTTGGTTCCAATTTCTTATTAGCTAACCAGACCCACAATAATCCAACTAATGGACTGAAAATAATAATAAAGAATGAGTTGGAACTGTTATTAATAATGTTGGGGTCGATGTGAAAAAACAGAAGATTGTCAACCAAATTATCTTTTGCAAATAACGATAATGAACCTCCGCTTTGTTCATAAATTGCATTGAAAATCAAATACATTACAATGAATATAAAAGCGGCAATGACTTTCTTTTGATAACTTTTATCCAATTTTAGAATTTCGTATCCAAGATATAGTAGTGAAATAATACCTATTCCATACATAAAGTAATCTGTAAAATCACTGTTCTGAATTAATACATAAATAATTGGAAGTGTTATCAATGCACCAATGATTACAAGAATTTCTTTTCGGGTTCTTGCTTGTTTTGTGTTGTGAAGCAAAGGAGAGTTTCCAATTGGTTCTATAGATTTCTTAATGATAAAGTATGTAATCAAACCTATTATCATCACGATAGCTGCGGCTAAAAAACAAAGACTCCAAGAATAATATTTACCAAGATAGACACATAGTGCTCCTCCTAAAAGACCACCAATATTGATTCCTGCATAAAACATACCGTAGCCAGCATCTCTTCGTACATCATGTTCCGTATATAGTTCTCCGACCATAGAAGAGATATTTGGCTTGAAAAATCCGGTTCCTATAATAGAGCAGGTAATTCCAAAATAAAATAAATCGTGAGGATTATAAGCAATAATAAGATTACCCAATGCCATAATAATCCCTCCAAACACCAATGATTTTTTGAAACCTAAAATTTTATCGGCAAAAATACCTCCGATAAATGTGAATGCATAAATGAAAGCTTGAATAGCTCCGTATTTCAAGTTGGCATCTTTTTCAAAAAGCCCAAGCTGGTCTGTCATAAAAATAACAAGTACACCTCTCATTCCGTAGAAGCAGAAACGTTCCCACATTTCGATTGTAAAAAGATACCAGAGTTGTTTTGGATATTTGCCTTTGAAATTCTGAATTTCTTCGAGGGTAAGATTCATAATATAATTGATAAATAATTCAATTTGTGACGCAGTGGTTCACTAATTTTTTTGATTAAATTTTTTTTAATTCAATTGTTGACGTAATGGGTCAATAACTGAAATTCCATCATACGAATTTAACAAAAAACCACCGAATATCCGGTGGTTTGAATCTATAAATAAATGTGAAAGTTTTTTACTTCACACCATGCATCATCCTTTTAAGAATTGGCGATAAGAAAGCTAACAACACAGCAGCAATTCCACAAAGAACCACGAATACCATAAAGAATTCAAAAAGATTGTGAATGGTAAAGCCTGCGAATGTTGTGTATTCTGTCGGTAATTGAGCTGTAGCAAAAGCTTTTGCCTGTTCAGGATTCAGTGTCACTTTTTTATCCAGAACATCCTGAAGATTAACACCGATTTCCTGTGCTTTTGCAAATTTGTCTCCAGTTGCAGGGATGATTGCTCCCAAAGTTCCTGCTAATGCATAACCTGCAGCATTCGCGATGAAGAATACACCATATAATAAAGATGAGAATCTTTTTGGTGCTAATTTACCAACCAAAGATAATCCGATTGGAGACAAACAAAGTTCACCCATAGTTTGGATAAGATAAAGTAAAATCAACCATTTGATAGCCAGTAATCCTGAGTTTCCAAGGTCTTTTACATTATAGGCAATGATGAAATATGACAATGCAATTAATGCCAAACCAATGGCTTGTTTCAAAGGAGAAACCGGTTCTTTACCTTTTGCTCTCAATTTATCCCAAAGTAAACTGAATGGTAAAGCCAAAAGCACCACAAAAAGTCCGTTGAAAATCTGAACCATTGATGGTGGCATATCCCAGCCGAAAATACTTCTGTCAGTTTGATTATCTGCGATGAATGTTAATGATGAACCGGCCTGCTCAAAAGCTGCCCAGAAGAAAATAATGAAAAACGAAACAATATAAATCACCCATATTCTTTGTCTCTCGATTTTGTTCTCGGCAGAACTCATAATCAGGAAAGCCAATGAAATACCGGCTGCATAGATGAAAGGATAAATAATTCCTTTAATCAATTGTCCCATTTCCACAGAGTTGAATCCAAATTCACCTACCAAAAAGTACCTGAAGACAAAGAAAAGAATTACGAATAAAATCGTAGTGATTCCTATTGCTTTTCCTGTGAATTTTGCAGTCTGAGACTCTCCTTCTTCAAAGTCTTCGCTTGTATTATGTTTTGGTAATCCTCCGATTGGTCTCCCTTCCGGCGTTACAACATATTTATTTTTAAGAATGAAGAATGTTACGGTTCCAATAATCATTGCAATAGATGCGGCTAAGAATCCCCATTTGAAAGCAAAGATATCTCTCACTCCGGCAGCATCTTTTACGTCACCTACGTAAGGACAGATGAACTGACCCAAAAATGCTCCAATGTTGATTCCCATGTAGAAAATCGTGAAAGCAGAATCCAATTTAGACTTTTCTTGTTTTGGATAAAGACTTCCTACCATTGATGAGATATTTGGCTTGAAAAATCCGTTTCCGAAGATGATGACGAAAAGGGCGAACCACATCAGGCCTTTTGCACCTCCAAGATTGTCAGAAAAAGTAGATGCACTCAGGAAAAGTAAGAACTGCCCAATCGCCATCAAACTTCCTCCAAGAATTATACAGTTTCTGTTTCCAAGATATTTATCAGAAATAAAACCTCCTAAAAGTGGCGTTAAATAACACAATGCTAAAAATCCACCGTAGATGATAGAAGCATCGGCCTCTCTTATCAATAGCGAGTTTACCATAAACAAGGTAAGTAAAGCCCGCATTCCGTAAAAGTTAAAACGCTCCCACATCTCCGTTCCAAAAAGAACCCATAGACCTCTAGGATGTTTTGAATTAGTCTGAACTGTCTCCATATAAATTAATTGTTAAATTTTCTTAAAGGTAACAAATATAGTTTTTTTTCATCAACGGTAAAGTTAAATTGCTTGTTACAAGCAAACTTTTATCAATTATCATTCACCGGTTATCATTTATCTTTGCATTATGAAAATCAGACCATCAACTTCGGAAGATATCGATTATATAATGGATTGCATCAACACCGCAAGACAACTGATGCGCGAAAGTGGAAATACAGTCCAGTGGACCAACGGCTACCCGTCAGAAGAATTGATGCTTGAAAGTATAGAAAAAGGGTATAACTTTTTGATTGTTAATAATGATGAGGTCGTTGCAACCTTTGATTTCATTATTGATGATGACCCGAATTATGCAGTTATAGAAAATGGAAGTTGGCTGAACAATGAAAAATATGGTGTTATCCATCGTCTGGCGTCCAACGGGAAAGCGAAAGGAATCGCACAATTCTGCTTTGAATGGTGTTTTTCCCAATTCCCGAATATCAGAATCGATACGCACGAAACCAATATCGCAATGCAAAAAGTTCTTGAAAGGCTCGGTTATCAAAAATGCGGAATCATCTATGTTTCCGATGGCACTCCAAGATTAGCATATCAGAAGATAGCTGATAAATGATAATTGATTAGCGATAATAAAATCATCTATCATCTATCATTTATCGTTTATCAAATTAATGTCCGCTTTCTTTCATAATTTTATTAAGCCTTTTCAACATCGATAATCCCAATAAGGTTGCGAAAATCAAAAGCCCAAAATTAACCAGGAAATAATTGGCTTTGTTTTCATAATTGTACCAAGTGCTTGCAAGGATTCCCGACAATTTATTCCCAACAGAATTCGCTAAGAAAAATCCGCCCATCATAAGTGCTGTCAATCTTGCGGGAGATAATTTGGAAACGAATGATAATCCCATTGGCGAAAGACAAAGTTCACCAATTGTCACTACGCCGTATCCTGCAATCAACCAAAGTGAAGAGACCTTTTCTGCGCCGTTATTTCCAGCATAAACAGCAGCGACCATTACCAGGCAAGATAAGCTGGTGATGAATAATCCCAAGACGATTTTAGTGGGCGTCAAAGGTTCTTTTCCTCGTTTTCTGAGCATTGCCCAGAAACCAACAATGACTGGCGTTAATGCAATCACCCAAAACGGATTAATGGATTGGAATAACTCGGTATTGTATAGGAAAACAGGTTTGTCGGGATTGGATTCTAATTCTGCTTTTTTTTCAGCGGAAACATTTCTGAAATAAATATCTTTTCCGGTTTGCTTTAAAGTTTTGCCATCATCACCTTTTTGAGAACGGAATTGTTCGTCAAAAATCGGAGTTTCTTTGTCTGCATAGCTTTTTTCTTCTACAAGATAAAGTGAAGCCAAAGGTTTTTCTACTTTTTCAGAAACGCTTCTATCTGTGTAATAATTGGCCCATCTTGTCAAAGCTGTTCCATTCTGTTTGAAAACCGCCCAGAAAAACATACTGATAAGGAATATCGAAAGCAAAGCGCCAATCGCAGGTTTCTCCAGTGGATTGGATTTGAAATAAAGTGAAACATAGAAGTAAATAACAGGGACACAAGCAAAAATAAAGGCATCTGTGTTTGTGCTTCCAAAGATATTAGTTCCAATAATCATCGTCGGAACAAACCAGCCGATAACTCCCGCAACAATTGCAGGAACAAAAACTTTCATCAATATTTCTGATAGTTTGGTGTCGCCTTCTTGTTTCGGTTTCATCTGTGCAGCGTGGATGTAATGTTTTCTACCAATCGTAAAAATGACCAACCCAAGCAACATCCCGACTCCGGCTGTTATAAATGCTTCGCCCCAACCGAACTTGTTACGCATAAACGCCGCAATAATGTTACAGATAAATGCCCCGATGTTGATGCCCATATAAAAAATGTTGTAACCGGAATCTTTATTGGCTTTGTAAGGCTGTTCTGAATAGAGATTGCCCAAAAGTGTGGAAATCGTAGGTTTGAAGAAACCATTTCCAATGATAATCAATGCAAGGGAACCGTAAAATAAAGGCAAATCTTTGAAAACTCCAACACCAATATAGCCAATCGCCATCAGAACACCGCCAAGATAAATGGATTTGATATAACCCAAAACTCTGTCGGCCAAAAAACCGCCCAGAAAAGGAGTGAGATAAGTAAGCGCTATGAAGGTCCCGAAAATATCATCGGCATCTTTATCAGGAATTCCCAATCCTCCGGCAACGCCTTGCGGTTCTATCAGATAGAGAACAAAAATACCCAGAATCAAATAATACCCGAAACGTTCCCACATCTCGGTAAAAAACAAATAAGGTAAACCTTTGGGATGCTTAGTCTTCATAATTTTAATTTTTCACAACGTTTCCAAAAATAGGATTTTAAATTTAATAAATGCAAAAGCCTTCCAACTTGAAAGGCTTTTGTTCTGTTTATTCTTTAAGCATTTGAAAATATGGCATAATCCTGTTCTTCATATCTTCCCGGCCGGCATTTAATTCGGCTTGGGTTTTATGGTTGTCTTCTTGCAGGATTTTAATCAGTTGCGAATAATTATTCGGGTCTTTCAGTTTTTTGTAACCTTTTGTTTGGCTGATGTAGCTATAATCATTAGCATCATAATAATCTTTCGCCATTTTTAGAACCTTTGCATAGTTGCCGGCATCTTTAGCCAGATACAAAAACAGGCCTTCTTCAAGATAAACCTGGTATTCTTCGCTGAGATTATAATGTTCTTTTCCGCCTGAATGGTTAAGGTCTTCCGCTCTCATTTTTCCCAGATAGAACAGGAATGCACTTTCATTATATCCGGAGTTCCTGAAATATTCCATCGATTTTTTGAAATAGCTTTCGGGATATTCCTTGTCAGCTGATTTCGCATCTGCGAGAACGTTTTTAGAATCGATTTGAGAAATTTTTCCAATTGATGATAAGGAATCTGATTTTTCAAGAACGTTTTTATAAAGCAACAATACGTCTTTATCACTCTGAGCGAAAGTCAAAATATTACATAGAAATAAGGTTGTGATAAATATTTTTCGAATCATATTTTTAGAAATGGGATTAAAGATAACTGATTACCATCAATTAAAAAAATTGCTAACTTTGATTAGAATAAATATTCAGAAAATGGAAATCACAATAAAAGATTTGGAAGATAATCTCAAAACACTCCCGGAAGATTTATACGAAGAAGTAAATGATTTTGTAGAATTTTTAAAATTCAAATATTCAT
This sequence comes from Chryseobacterium sp., assembly GCA_003248755.1. Lineage (GTDB taxonomy): Bacteria > Bacteroidota > Bacteroidia > Flavobacteriales > Weeksellaceae > Epilithonimonas. Next base: position 36,418 of record QFQW01000012.1, read on the forward strand.
CAAAATATAGTCAAAACAACATTCCGGATTGGCAAATTAATGAATCTGACAGGAGATTGAAATATATTTCTGAAAATCCAACCAGTATTGTGTCGGAATCCGAAATGAGACATTACATTACAAGATTAAAGAATGAAGAATAGAATTGATTTTTCTCCGTTTGTAAAGACGGATTTAAAAGAAATCAAGGATTGGTATCAGAAAATTAACAAAACCTTAGTCGATAGGTTTTTCAAAGAATTTGAAAATGAGACTCAACTTCTGTCACAGAATCCCTTGTCAAAAGAAGTTAAATATAAAGACTGCAGAATCAGTTATTTGAAAAATTTTCCATTTGGTATCCATTACAAATATTTTGATTCGGATAATTCGATATTGATAATTTGGTATTTATCACGCATCAAGAAATCCTGAAATTTGGAAATCAAGATTATAAAAAACCGCAAAAGAAAATATCTTCCGCGGTTTTATCTTCCAGATTAAGTCTTCCGACTTCTGGCAGTTCTACAAATTCTCCAAAATAAAATTCGTCATCTTCTCATAAAGCTGAGGTCTGGTTTGTCCACCATATATTCCGTGATTTTTGTCCGGATAAGCCATAAAATCAAATTGTTTTTTATTCTGAATCAATGCCTCCGAAAACTCCATAGAGTTCTGGAAATGAACATTGTCATCGGCCGTTCCGTGGATTAATAGGAATTTTCCTTTCAGTAGATTCGCAAAAGTTGTCGGTGAATTCTGGTCGTAGCCTTCAGGGTTTTCCTGCGGCGTTTGTAGGAATTTTTCTGTGTAAACTGTATCATAATATCTCCAGTTGGTCACTGGCGCAACAGCAATTCCCAACTTGAAAACATCTGCACCTTTTGTCAGAGCCAATGAACTCATATAACCACCAAAGCTCCATCCGAAAATTCCGATTCTTGATTTATCAATGTAAGATTGATTTCCGAACCATTTTGCAGCAGTAATCTGGTCTTCGATTTCATATTTCCCCAATTGTTTGTAAATGACTTTTTTGAATTTTGCACCCTTGTAACCTGTTCCACGGCCGTCCACACAAGCAACGACATAGCCTTTTTGAGCCAGCATTTCGAACCAGATTCCGTTTCCGCCGTCCCAGGAATTGGAAACCTGCTGAGAACCCGGACCGGAATATTGGAACATAAACAATGGATATTTTTTGTTCGGGTCAAAGTTTTTCGGTTTGATAATCCAGGCATTCAGTTGGTCACCAACCGAGTTTGGAATGGTAATGAATTCCTTCGTTACAAAATTATCTTTTTGAAGCTTCGCAAGCGCTTCATTATTGTTTTGTAATTCTTTAATTTCTTTACCCGAAGCATCTTTCAAAACATATTTGTTTGGAGAAGAAGCTGTTGAATAGGTATTGATAAAATAATTAAATGACTTACTGAAACTTGCGGAATTATTACCTTCTGGGTAAGAAATCAAAGTTGTTTTTCCGGAATTGATATTTAGCTTTGAAACTACCTTATTAAGACTTCCTTTTTCGGTTGTCTGGATGTAAGCTTCTTTGGTTTTTGGATTGTAACCGTAATAATCTGTGATTTCCCATTGGCCTTTTGCGATTTGTTTTTTTAGTTTTCCATCTTTTTCGTACCAATACAATTGTCTGTAACCATCACGTTCCGAAGCCCAAAGAAAAGAGTTGTCATCCAGAAATTCTAAGGTCAGATTGTCGGTTTCTATCCAGGCATTGTCTGTTTCTGAAAATAATTTGGTCAGATTACCGGATTTTGTATCTACTTTCAGCAAATCCACTTTGCTGTGATGTCTGTTGCTTGTTGCAATGACGATTTCGTTCGCATCGTTTGTCTGCCAAAGTTGCGGGATGTAATAATTCTCAAAACTTCCCAAATTCAAAACGGTTGTTTTTGCAGAATTTAATTGATAAAGATTGGCAGTAACCGTTGAGTTGGTTTCTCCTGCTTTTGGATATTTGTATCGCATTTCGGTTGGATAAAGCGACTTTCCATAGATGGGGATATAGATTTCCGGAACTTTCGATTCATCGAATCTCACAAAGACAATTGCATCGCCTGCTTTGTTCCATTGGTAATAATCTGCGTGAGAAAATTCTTCCTCATAAACCCAATCTCCCAATCCATTGATGATTGAATTTTTCTTCCCGTCAGTTGTAATCTGCGTGATTTTTCCAGAAGTCAAATCCTGATAAAATAGATTATTGTCAACGATGAAAGCGACTTTGCTTCCGTCAGGAGAAAATTTCGGTTCCTGAATATAATTTCCGTTATTAAGAGGCGTTACTTTATTTGATTTCAAATCCTTCACATCAAATTTTCCCAAAAATGAATGTCTGTAAATGTCCTGACTTTCTTTTTGTAACAAAATCTTGGATTCGTCCGGAGAGAAAATATAAGATTCAAAACTGCCATCCACAATGTTTCCAACTTTCTGAAATGTTTTGTAGCTGTATTTGGCGATGCCGTCCTTTTCGATAGTTGCATAGTTCTCGCCGTCGTTAAGAGAGGCAATTCCTGCAATCCCTTTTCCTCGGTAATAGCCGGAGTAGATTTTGTCTAATGTAATTTCTTGAGCATTAATGTTTTGTGAGAAAACTGCTGCCATCAAAACAACAGATAAGAGAACTTTCTTCATTTTTCAAATTTTAATGACGTAAATATAATAAAGATTAATTGTTTTTGAGACTAGTCCATCTAAGGTTAATTGTATCTGTAACAGTCTGCTTAAATCTTGTAACAGCGTAGTTGACCTCTGTAATTGCCAATTTTGGTTTTGTAACTATTTACTTTATTCCTGTAATAATCTACTTTGCTTCTCTGATAGCCAACTTTGCTCTTCTGATTGTCTACTTAACTCCTTTGGCAGTCTACTCAAGACCTTTGATTGTCTACTCAAAATCTTTGATTGCCTACTAAAGCACTTTGATTGTCTATTTAAGAGCCTTTATTATCTACTCAAGGCCCTTGACGGTTTACTTAATTACTTTGATTGTTTAATTGAATCGTTTGATGGCTTACTGAATAGCTGACAACTATCAACCAACAACTATCAACCAAAATCCCTATCTTTGCGCCATTATTTTTCTCACTTAAACCGTTTATAGCATGCAACTGTACAACACCTTAAGCGCAGAAGAAAGAGCTCGACTTATCGATGAGGCCGGACAAGAGCGCCTTACATTGTCTTTCTATGCGTATGCCAAAATTGAAGATCCTAAGAAATTTCGCGACGACCTTTTTATAGCCTGGAACGCCCTGGATGCGCTCGGCCGTATCTATGTGGCGCACGAAGGAATTAATGCTCAGATGAGCGTTCCTGCAGAAAATTTTGAAGCTTTTCGTGATACGCTGGAAGTTTATGATTTTATGAAAGGCATCCGTCTGAATGTCGCTGTTGAGCAGGATAATCATTCTTTTTTAAAATTAACCATAAAAGTCAGAAACAAAATCGTTGCAGACGGTTTGAATGATGAAACCTTTGATGTAACCAATAAAGGCGTTCACCTGAAAGCGCAGGAATTCAATAATATGCTGGAAGACCCAAATACGATTGTGGTGGATTTCAGAAATCACTACGAAAGTGAGGTTGGTCATTTTGAAGGTGCCATAACGCCAGATGTTGAGAATTTCCGCGAAAGTTTGCCGATTATCAATGAACAATTGCAGGATTTTAAAGAAGATAAAAATCTTTTGATGTATTGTACCGGCGGAATCCGTTGTGAAAAAGCGAGTGCTTATTTTAAACATCAGGGCTTCAAGAATGTTTACCAATTGGAAGGCGGTATTATCGAATATACTCGTCAAATCAAGGAAGAAAATATTGAAAGTAAATTCATTGGAAAGAACTTCGTATTTGACCATCGTTTAGGAGAAAGAATTACGGACGATATTATTGCACAGTGTCACCAGTGCGGAAAACCGTGTGATAACCATACCAATTGTGCCAATGATGCCTGTCATTTACTTTTCATCCAGTGTGATGAATGTAAGGCAGCGATGGAAAATACATGTTCTACGGAATGTCTGGAAACCATTCATTTACCTTGGGAAGAGCAGGTGAAACTGAGAAAAGGCCTTCAGGTTGGAAACAAAGTGTTCAGAAAAGGAAAATCTGAAGCTTTGAAGTTTAAAAATTCAGGAGATTTATCCACTCAGACTTTGGCAAAAGCTGTAAAACCTGAAACCAAAGATATCCGTCAAAAAATAAAAGTTAAAAAGACTTTGGTTGGAAAAGCAGAACATTATTTCACCAAATCAAAAATTGCTCAGTTTTTAATTGAAAATAGTGAGCTTTCTATCGGTGATAAAGTTTTGATTTCAGGACCAACAACAGGCGAGCAGGAAGTCACTATTACTGAACTTTTTGCAAATGGAGTTTCAACTAAAACTGCAAAAGTTGGAGACCAGATTACTTTTGAACTTCCGTTCAGAGTCCGTTTGTCTGATAAGTTGTATAAATTCTTAGAAGCTTAAGATGACAAATAATGGTAAAATTGAGTTGATGGCGCCGGCTGGCGATTTTACATCAATGCAGGCGGCTTTGGACAATGGGGCAGATTCCATCTATTTTGGTGTAGAGCAACTGAATATGCGTGCAAGAGCATCAATGAATTTCACAATCGATGATTTACCAGAAATAAATAAGCGTTGCTCGGAAAAAGGAGTGAGAACTTATCTTACACTCAATACGATTATATATGATCACGATTTATCTATTATAAAAATACTTCTGGATAAAGCAAAAGCTTCCAATATTACTGCTGTGATTGCGATGGATCAGGCCGTAATTTCATATGCGAGACAAATCGGGATGGAAGTCCATATCTCCACACAGATCAATATCACAAACATTGAAACGGTGAAATTCTATGCGCTTTTTGCCGATACAATGGTAATGAGTCGTGAATTAAGCATTAGCCAGATCAAAAAAATATGTGACCAGATCGTAAAAGATGACGTCAAAGGGCCTTCCGGAAATTTGGTCGAAATCGAGATTTTTGGTCATGGTGCGCTTTGCATGGCTGTTTCTGGTAAATGTTATTTAAGTTTGCATTCGGCTAATTCTTCTGCAAATAGAGGGGCTTGCAAACAGAATTGCAGAAAAAAATATACGGTCATCGATCAGGAGACAGGTTTTGAAATAGAACTTGATAACGAATATATGATGTCTCCGAAAGATCTTTGCACAATAGGTTTTCTTGATCAGATCATAGATGCAGGTGTAAAAGTTCTCAAGATCGAAGGAAGAGGACGCGCTCCCGAGTATATTGCAACTGTGGTTAAAGCTTATAGAGAGGCAATTGATGCTATTGCAGAAAATACTTTTTCTCAGGAAAAGGTATCAGAATGGATGACACAACTTGAAACTGTTTATAACAGAGGGTTTTGGAATGGCTATTATCTTGGTCAGGAATTAGGAGAATGGTCTGATAATTCAGGGTCCAGCGCGATTCAAAAAAAAGTTTACGTTGGGAAAGGACGTCATTTCTATCCTAAGTCAAATATCGCAGAGTTCCTTATAGAGGCGTACGATTTGACAGTTGGTGATAAAATTCTGATTCAAGGCCCTACAACAGGTTCTCAGGAAATGGTTGTAGAAACGATGCGAGTTGATCAAAAACCAGAGGCGGAAAAAGCATCAAAATCTGATGTGATTACTTTCGAGACCAACTTCAGAGTTCGTCCTTCTGACAGATTGTATAAAATAGTTCAAGCTTGATAGAGATTTTTGTCTTTGATTGTTAATAGAAATGGTAATTGTAACACTTCAGCGGGATAAATGTATCGGTTGTAACTATTGCGCAGAGTTTGCGCCGGAATTTTTTAGAATGTCTAAAAGGGATGGCAAGTCCGTATTGTTAAAATCCGTTGATAAAAAAGGGTTCTATACAATTAAAACACCGCAGCATGATTCTTTTGAACCATGCGATAGAGCTTCTAAAGCATGTCCTGTAAATATCATTTCAGTTAAAGAAATTTAAAATGAATCTTAGCCTTACAAAAAGAGAGCTTCGAGCAATATATAGAGCAAAAAGAATGGTCTTATCACAAGATGAGGTTGATTTTTTGTCTGAAAAAATCTTCAAAAAATTCATTTTACAATTTAATATTGCTGAAAATCAAAAAGTTAATATATTTTTGCCCATTAAAAAATATAATGAGATAAATACCCGGATATTTATAGATTATTTTTTTGATAATAAAATAAGAGTTTTTGTGCCGAAAATTCGAAGTGAAAAAATGATTTCAGTAGAGATTTTTCCTGATTCTGAATTTAAAACTAATAGTTGGGGAATTAAAGAGCCAGTTTCAAATTATGATTCAAATGTAGAATTAGACTATGTTTTGACGCCTTTGTTATATTGTGATAGATTTGGAAATAGAGTGGGATATGGAAAAGGCTTTTATGATTCTTTCTTTTCTGGTAATTATAAAATTCATAATAAAGTTGGTTTAAATTTCTTCTCTCCTAAAGAAGATATTTCTGATATTTTTGACAAAGATGTCGCTTTGGATGGATTAATTACCCCTTATGAATATTTAGATTTTAATTTAAATTATTGAAAATCAATATTGTTTATTTGTAAAAATGTTTACAATGAGATTACAAAGTATTTGTTGGTGATTTTTGTCAATCCGTTCTACCTTTGTCTTGTAATTATAAGACGATAATTCACAAACAATAATATTAATAATAATTTAAATTTTAGAAAAATGAAAAAGTCATTATTTGTAGCTGCTATCGCTGCTATCGCTCTTGTAGCTTGTAAAAAAACTGAAACTCCTGAAGCTGCTGCTACTGATTCTGTAGAAGCTACTGCTGATTCTGCTGTTGCTGCTATTGATTCTACTGCGACTGCTGCGGTTGATTCTGTAAAAGCTACTGCTGATTCTGCTAAAGCTGAAGTAAAAGCTGACGAGAAAGCTGCTAAAGCTGAAGTTAAAAAATAATTAAGCTTCAAGCTGAAAAATAAATAAAGCCGCTAGTAATAGCGGCTTTATTTATTTTGATACAGTGTCAGAACCCTTTTTGTAAAAACTGACAAAGTAGAATTTGAATTCTTTTTTGAATTGTACTGGAGAAGCTTTCAGTATATATTGTGCTTTCCTGTTCACGGTTGTAATGTAAGTTCTTTTGTTATCATAGTAATCAACATCGAATGTTGCAAAGTCAAGTGTGTCTTGCTCTTTGATTTCTTTTGAAGTTGTTAACTTGTTGACTTTTGCGTATCTAACTTTTAGGCTATCCATCTCTTTCAATAGAGGTTTCAAATTGTTAGAATCTTTTGAAAGAAAATGAGACTGCATTTGTGTATAGATTACAGAATCTATTTCAGTATCTTTATTTCCTGATGTGTAAAGTGTTGATAAGTCCAGTAGATCCTGAACTTTCTGCGAAGTAATCATATTAGTTGCCTGTAAACTATCTAGTTTTGTTTTGGTATAACTTACATTATTGTTGGCATTTCTAATTGTTTCCAAAGAATTTTCCTCACCGTCATATTTTTTGTTACAAGATATAATTCCAATGATTATTAGTGTCGGAATTATTATGAATTGATATAATTTATTTTGATTTTTCATCGTCTGTAATTTTAAATCTTATCATTACTATTTTCCCGTTTTTCATCTGAGAATCGATTACTTCCAGGTTTTCCAGTGATGTTGTAGGAAGGGTAACCAGCGAGATGTATTTTTGTTTATCCATTGTTTCAATTCCGTAGATATCACTGTCTACAACCTGATAAATCAATGCGTTGTCACTTATAAGTTTGTTGAGCTCGTTTGTTTTTTTCTTGAAATCTGTAATTGATTTTGAATAGTAATAAAGCTGAATGGCATAGTCATTTGGTTTCAACTCTATATTTTCTGATTCCGGTGCGGTGGTCAAATCCCTGCTGACTGTATCGGTTCTGTAGAAAGGAGAAGATATTATCATCTTAAGCTTCTTACTTTTTGTTTCGTAAACAAAAGGAGAGTTGGGTTTAACTTTTTGTAGAATAGGAGATTCATTCTCTCTTATAATTTTGATATCCAGTTCTGCTTTGATAGAGGAGTTTCTGTCAGCATCTATGAATGTATAAGTGTATTTTTTATAAAAAATATTATCATAAAAAACAAGAACTAGAACAATTGCAAACAAGAAAGCTGACATTCCTAGCCAAAGGTACCTTTTTATAAAGTTTTGATTATTATTTTCAAAATTGATATTTTGATTAATTTCATCAAAGGCTTGATTATCTACAGAAACAAGAGGTTTTGCTGTTTTTTCCGGAACATTGTTTTCTTCAATTTTTATCATGTCAGAAACCAGTACTTCTGTTTCATTAATGACTTTAGGTTCGGCTGGTGTAGTTTGTTCAACGGCGGCTAAAGGATTTTTCTTTTTAAATTCAGACCAAGAATTGTAGCCTGAATAGACAGCTAATATATTTAGCATATCAATTCGGGGGATTTTTTCCTGAGAATTGTTTTTGAAATAAGTATAAAAAGTTTTTTCGCTTATGTTTCCTTTGGCCTTCTGACGGAGGTCTTCCTGAAAATAAATAATGTCAATACCTTTCCATTTGGAAATGTCATCATAAGACGGGGAATGTGTTTCAAGATATCTTTCCTGAACCGCTTTTTTTAAGGATTGAAAATATAAAAATTCTATATCTGTCAAAATTGTTTATTTCTTAATTTGTTGATTTTCAGTTATGTTATTTTGTAAATCGTGTTTTACAAATATATTACAATTAATTTTCAAAACAAAAATATTTTATAGATATAATTTTGTCCCGTTCAAATAAGGACAATCTATTAACTAACAATTTAAATTTTATTATTATGAAAAAGTCATTATTCGTAGCTGCTATCGCTGCTGTAGCTCTTGTAGCTTGTAAAAAAACTGAAACTACTGATACTGCTGCTGCTGATTCTGCTAAAGTTGATTCTGCTGCTGCAACTATCGACTCTGCTGCTGCTAAGGTAGATTCAGCTGCTGCTAAAGTTGATTCAGCTGCTGCTAAAGTTGATTCAGCTGCTGCTAAAAAATAATCTTAACCAAGTTAAGAAATTAAGCCACTTCTTAAGGAGTGGCTTTTTTTATTATGTACTATTAAGTTATAAATCTTATTTTATTATAATGATTTTTTCAGAATAAACTTTGTTATCAATTTCATATTTCAATAGATAGTTTCCTTTTGGATATTCTGAAACATTAATCTGTAGTTTTTTGTCTGATGCATTACTACTAATTGCCTGCAACAATTTCCCTGTTAAATCATAAAATAAAACTTGATTTGGTTTCATATTTTCCCAAGTTAGATTCACAATGTCTTTTGAAGGAACTGGATAAATACTAATTCCATTTTTCTTGAAAGTTGCTACACCTAATGTTTTAACTTCAACTGTCGATTGATATGGTATAAAGTTTTGTTTGGTAGCTGTTATCTTTAAAGCTTCTCCATCAGCAATTCCATTCAGATCAAATATAACATTTCCATTTTTACTATGAGCAGTTCCAATAATATTTCCATTTTTAGTAAGAGAAACAACCGCATCAGATTCTTCACAAAGAATGGTGAGCTTCTGCGAAGCCGGGTCAATCTGGTTTGGATGCTGCAATTCTAAATTCTTCGTTGTATCATTTCTGAAAACAACAGATGGATCACCAAACAGAACCCAAGTCTGCATTACTTCAATAGCAGTATCAGAATTATTATAGCTATCCAACATTCCTATTTGCGAGTTGTAAAACAATCCTCCAATGGTTTCTTTTTTATTATTTTCATAGACTTCTGTAAGGATATTCGTCATCTCATCCTGTGTTTCCATCGGTTCTGCCCAAGCCATTAGAATTGTAGAAGCCGCTGTAGCAATAGAACCAGCAGGAGAATTGTTATAACTTACCGACATCAAATCCTCTGCAAGACAAGTTTTCCCAACAAATGTTCCATTATTACATGCTACGGAAACTACAAAAGGATACATTCCATTGTTCTTCAATTGCTTTACATAATTTGAAGTATAGTTCCCTGTTACCATCAGATTCAAGTCACCGTGCCCTGTATAATTGAAAATCCAGTTCCCGCATTCATTGCATTATTGATCATTGTTGGCGTTGGTTCACCTGTTGCATCTTCTCCACCTTGTGAACCTTGATAAAACTCGTAAACAGTTTGATAACCATAATCTTTCAATTGAGTTCTGATCTTTCTGAGATGCACATAATCTGCTTCTCCATCGTTTCCATATCCATTTCCTTCATTAGAACCAATCCCGATTGCATTCTTCATCCAATCTCCGGCAAGAGGATTTTTCTCATACTCCAGAATTCGATCTGTCATAGTTTTGATTCCAACACTATTTCCCGATAATCTTCCTACAAAAGCTTCCGGATAATAATCATTGGTCAATTGTCCGTAATATGAGTCGCTCCAATGCTGTTCTCCACCATAATAACCATAAGTATGAGAAGGAATATCTCCGGAATCTCCCACTAAAAGGATATAAACCAAATTAGGATTCGATTGATAAAAATTGGTGATATAATTTTTGATGGCTGTATCAGTAGTTCCTGTCGTAGTCGTATTTACAACTGTTGTTTTGATGCCTTTTTCTCTCTTCCAATTTACTAAAGAATTTAATTGATTTTCAAAGATGGTGCTGTAATAATCAACAAATCTCCCTCTTCTTTTGCTGGAGTATATTTGTCTGAGGTTAAATGATTAAGATAATGCTTGGAATAAATATCATTAAAGAAAGTATTATCTGTTTTCTTAGAAACAATTTCATTCATTCCTTTTTTGTCATTCAAAATAACTTCTACTCTTAGATTTTTATATACTCTAAGTTTGTGCTGAACAGGATTATATTGATAAGGGTAAAGTGAAAACGTAACGCCTCTTGTATTTCTAAGAATGTGAGGATTTCCAAACTGGGCTAATTTTCCAGGAAAGAAATCATCTTTCTTATAAATCTCTCCAAAGACATATGGAATCGTTTCTGGGTTAATATTCCTTTTTAAATTTCCTTTGGAAGGAACAATATCAATATTTTCGATGTCTTCGTAGCTGTCATATACTATTTTGTAATCGAAGTTTCCTCGTTCCGGAAGCTGAATGGATTTGGAGAAATAAGGCATCGCAGGATTTCCTGCTTCTGACATCAGAACCGAATATTGTCTGGAAAAAGTATGGTAATTTTTACCATTGATATTTTTCTCCGTTTTCTCAAAATGATTGAGTTCAAAATCAACAGTAATAGTTTGGTTATCAGAATTTATTAATTTAAAATCTTGTGCAAACGATTTACCAGAAAGAAAAATTAATATTAAAGAGGAAAAGAGTATATTTTTTCTCATAGGCTTTTACTTTTTTATCAAATATATAAATTATAACCTAATTCAGTTTATATATTTCAATAAAAAGTAAAATTTAGCTACATTTCATCATTCTGATCATAACCATAAAATTTGGGGATTTGCCAATGATACTTTACAGCTAAAGTCCTGATTGTAACAATCAAGAGAATCGTAAAAATTTGAATCAGTCCGTAAGAGAGAATAGAATATTTTGATAGTAGCAAAAATATTCCACCTCCGATAATACAAGCGGTTGCATAAATTTCTTTTCGGAAAACCAACGGAATTCTATTCAATAAAATGTCTCGGATAATTCCTCCAAAACAACCGGTTATAGTTCCCAAAGTCAAGCATATTAATGGATGAAGACCTTCATTCAATCCTTTTTGGATTCCAATAATGGTGAATAATCCCAGTCCAAAACTATCAAAAATAAATAATGTCACTTTGAAGTTCTTCTCGATGGATTTGAAAACCATAGAAAATACGCAAGTGAAGAATATCAATGAACAAGTCAACATATCGGTCATCCAGAAAACAGGAACGTCCAAAAGCAAATCTCTTACGGTTCCGCCTCCAACAGAAGTCACAAAAGCAATAATCAAAACACCGAAGGGGTCAAGACGCTTCTGCATTGCCGCAAAACTTCCCGACATTGCAAAAGAAATGGTTCCTAAAACCTCGATGATAAAATTGAATTGTTCGTGCACGTTTTTATGATTGACTGTTGATAAATGATAATTGATAAAATCTAAATATAATAATTAATCATTCATCTATTATAATTAATCATTCATCTATTATAATTTATCATTTATATTCCTAGTTCTACAAGAACAGGACAATGGTCAGAATGCTTGACTTCTGCTAAGATGACAGCTCTTGTTAACTTATCTTTCAATGGTTCGGAAACAAAATTGTAGTCCAAACGCCAGCCTTTGTTTCTTGCTCTGGAACCTGCTCTGTAACTCCACCAAGAATATTGGTCCGGTTGGTCATTGAAATATCTGAAACTATCAGTCAAACTATTTTCATTCATAAAGTTGGTCATCCATTCCCGTTCCATTGGGAGAAATCCTGAAGTGTTTGCCAAGCCAATTGGATTATGAATATCGATTGCTTCGTGACAGATGTTGAAATCTCCGCTGATAATTAGATTCGGGATGGTTTTTCTGAGTTCTTTGATATAAGCCAGAAAATCGAAACAGAATTGCATTTTAAAATCCAATCTCTCAATATTGGAAGCCGACGGAACATAAACCGAGATTACAGAAAACCCGTCGAAATCTGCGCGGATAACTCTTCCTTCGTTATCATAACTTTCAATTCCACAACCGTATTCTATGTGGTTCGGTTTTACTTTTGAAGCAATCCCTACACCGCTGTAACCTTTCCTAACTGCAGAATGCCAGTAACTATGATAGCCTAATTTTTCAAAACTATCAATGTCAATCTGGTCATTTCCCGCCTTACTTTCCTGAATACAAATTACATCCGGATTTGCAACATTGAGCCAGCCTAAAAAGTCTTTTGTAAATGCGGCTCGGATTCCGTTGACGTTGTAGGAAATGATTTTCATTTTATTATAATTGATAAATGATAGTTGATAAATGAGTTTTCAAAGTTCGGGATTTTGATTTGAATTTTAAAAAGAAATGTCGGATTAGCCTTGTCAAGGTTCTGAACCTTGACAAGGCTTAAATCGAAACGTAAAAAGAAATACAAATCCTCAACATAGCCCCGATAGGAACGGCATCCTTTTTTGCTTTCTGATGCAAATGCTCCTTTGATGACAAATGGTTCTGAAAGCAAAAAAGATATAGTGGATAGCGGGTGGGACAAGTGAAAAGAATGACCAAACATCTTGCTCCTGAAACAAGAAAAAGGCGGAAAAAGTTGCCTCTTTCCGCCCAATAAACCCAAATCAAATAAACTATGAAAAAACTACTTGGGTTCTAGGATACTTATCGGGATAATGACCTCCTCTAGGGAAATCCCGCCGTGCTGATAAGTGTCTTTGTAATAATTCACAAAGTGATTATAGTTCTTCGGGTATGCTAAAAATATATTGTTCTTTGCGAAAATATATTTGGAACTCAGATTGCCTTTTGGTAGAAAAAGCTTGTCCGGATTGTTAATCGCCCAAACATCTTTGTCCTCGTAAGTCAAACTTCGTCCAGTTTTGTATCTTATATTAGTAGATGTTTCTCTGTCACCTACTACCTTACTAGGTTTTTTAACATAAATTGTGCCGTGGTCGGTTGTAATGACCAATTTGAATCCATTTTCTGCGGCAGTTTTTATAATTTTTATTAAAGATGAATTTTCGAACCAGTTATAAGTCAAAGACCTGAATGTTTTGTCATCTCTAATTAATTGATTTACAATATTATTATCGGTTTTTGCATGAGACAAAATATCTATAAAGTTGTAGACGATAACTAATAAATCATTGTTCTTGTGTTGATTGAAATCTTCTAAAATCTTTCTTTCAAAGTCCGAATTCAGGATTTTCAAGTATTTCATTGATTTGCTGGACAATCCTAAACGTTTCATCTGGTCTTCCAGGAAATCTCTCTCGTGTTCATTTTTGTTACCTTCTTCATTATCATTGAACCAATATTCCGGGAATCTTTTTTCGATTTCTGATGGCATCAGACCTGCAAAAAATGAGTTTCTTGCATATTGGGTCGCTGTTGGCAAAATACTGAAATAGTAATCCTCCGAAGTTTTATTATAGAACTTTGTGAACAAAGGCTCTATGACTTTCCATTGGTCGTATCTCAGATTATCAATCATCAACAGAAGGACTTTTTCTTTTTCCAATTCCGGCTTCACTTTATCTTTGAAAAGCGTGTGGCTCATCATCGGTTTATCGTTGCTGTGAAGCCAATCTTCATAATTATTTTCGATGAATTTTGAAAACTGGATATTGGCTTCTTCTTTTTGATTTTGTAGCAAGTCCGCAAACTCATTATCCGAAACTTTATCGAATTTTACCTCCCAACTTAAGATTTTCTTATAGTATTCTGCCCAGTCTTGATAAGTTCTGAGATATGACAACTCCATACTCAGATTACGGAATTCTTGTTGATAATCTACAATTGTTTTCTGCTCTACGAGAGATTCACTTTGCAATATTTTCTTAAGTGATAAAAGAACTTGGTTTGGATTTACCGGTTTCAGGATATAATCCTCAATTTGAGAACCGATTGCCTGTTCCATAATGTGCTCTTCTTCACTTTTTGTCACCATTACAATCTTGAGCGCATTGTCTTTTTCTTTGATCATAGGAATTGCTTCCAAGCCAGAAATTCCTGGCATATTTTCGTCAAGAAGAGTTAACTCGAACTTTTGCCGATCAATCAATTCCAAAGCCTCGTTCACGTTATTAACAGGCGTCACATTGTAACCTTTGTTTTCCAAAAAGACAATATGAGGTTTGAGAAGATCTACTTCGTCATCGATCCATAAAATTTTTCCTGACATATATTTTTATTTGTTTTCTAAGTATCAAAATTATGACCAAAATATCATAATAATCTTTTAAATAACAGATTTGATGCGTTAAATATTAGTTAAAGAAAATTTTATTCTTGAAACTAATAAACTCAATCGGTTTTGGTCATAAAAAAACAGACTTTTTTAAGTCTGTTTATAATTTGTTAATTGGAGAAACTCATCAATTCCTTCTTCTGAGCGTTGTAGAGATGAAACTCCAGCATTTTGAAAGAATCTCTCGGGATGATGGTTACCCATTTTTTGTACTTCAAAAACCATTTGTTTTGGATGCTTGCCAATCCTTTGGTCAGATAAGCTTCCACAAATGGATGTACGTGTAGGAAAAGCTTCCCTTTTTCTGTCTGCATAATGGTTCTTATAGAATCTTCCATTTTTTCGACAATTACGATTGGAGCGATGATCTCGCCGTCTTTGTTGGGGTTCTCTTCAGATGTTTCGATGTGCTTTTCTGCGCGCACACGTTGTCTTGTCATCTGGATCAAACCAAATTTTGAAGGTGGCAAGATCTTATGTCTTGCTTTGTCACGCTTCATTTCTTCACGAAAATGTTCGTATAATTCCTTTCTGTGTTCGGGGTCGGTCATATCGATAAAATCGACAACGATTATTCCTCCCATATCTCGCAGACGCAACTGTCTTGCGATTTCTGTTGCTGCCATTTTGTTGACAGTCAAACCGTGGGTTTTGTTGGTAGATGATGATGAAATATTATTTCCGGAATTCACATCTACAACGTGTAGTGCCTCTGTGTGTTCAATCACAAGATAAGCACCTTTGGAAGCCGGAATATTGACATGTTTTCCAAAACTTTGCTTAAGTTGCTTCTCTACATTGTAATATTCCAAAAGTGGAATATGCGAGTCGTAAAACTGAACAATATTTTTACGTTCCGGTGCGATGACTTCGATATAGGATTTCATATCCTCAACCATTTTTTCGTCATCACAAATGATGCTTACGAAATCTTGGTTAAAGTTATCCCTCAGAATCGAAGATGCTTTGTCTTCCTCATTCAGAACTTTGCTAGGAACTTTGTTTTTCTGAATATTCTTGAATGTCGATTCCCACTTTTTCACCAGCTGATTCATATCATTATGAAGTTCAGCTACTTTTTTCCCTTCTGCAACAGTTCTGATAATCACGCCGAAACCTTCAGGACGAATACTTTCTATCAAAGTTTTCAGTCTGGTTTTTTCTTCCGGATTACTTACTTTTTTGGATACAGAAATCTTGTTATCAAAAGGAATCAGAACCAGAAAACGCCCTGTAAGAGAAATCTGCGTAGAGATTCTCGGCCCTTTTGTAGAAATTGGTTCTTTTGTAATCTGTAATAATACCAAATCTCCTGCTGTAAGCACTTTATCAACAGTTCCCAGCTTGTCTATATCTTTTGAAGTTTCAAAATTTTTGAGACTCGGAGATTGTTGTTTTTTTGAAATTGTATTCTTGAGAAATTTCTGGTAAGAAAGGAATTGCGGACCCAAATCCTGATAATGCAAAAACGCATCTTTGTCTGTTCCAATGTTGACAAATGCGGCATTAAGATTGGGTGCCAGTTTTTTAATTTTACCTAAAAAAAGGTCACCGACTACGAAATCGGTTTTTGTTTCTTGTTCGTGAAGTTCAAAAAGGCGGCCATCTTCCAATAAAGCAATTTTTGAAGCATCTCCCTCATTGGAAATAATCAGTTCTTTTTTCATAACTTCATAAAAAGGTTTTATTAAAATTAGGTTGTAAATATAAAACAAAAATATAGCTGGCAAGATGCCAACTATATTTAATATGTTTAAGACTCAAAAAGGCTAAATTATTTTTTCTTTTTGTGTCTGTTTGCTCTTCTTCTTTTCTTTCTTTTGTGAGTTGCAACCTTGTGTCTTTTTCTCTTTTTTCCGCTTGGCATAATTTATATTTTTTTATACTGTTAATACTCGATTAATTATTTTACTGCAACTTTGGTCTTTACTTTTTCTACAAAAGTTTTTGAAGGTTTGAAAGCAGGGATGTTGTGAGCAGGAATTTCTATCGCTGTATTCTTAGAAATGTTTCTTCCTGTTTTAGCTGCTCTTGTTTTGATGATGAAAGAACCGAAACCTCTTAAGTAAACGTTATCTCCGTTATACATAGATGTTCTGATTTCTTGCATAAAAGCTTCGATAACTTTCTGTGTATCATTCTTTTCTACTCCCAGCTTGTTCGAGATGGTATTTACCAATTCTGCCTTTGTCATTTTCTAAAATTCTTTATATTTTTGGTGTGCAAATATAAGACATATTTTTGAAAACAAACAAACAAAATGCTGATTTTCTTCACATTGGAAAAAAGCTTATAAAGTGGTATGGCACCAATGCCAGACAACTTCCCTGGAGAGAAAACCAGCTTCCTTATAATATATGGATAAGTGAGATTGTCCTGCAGCAAACCCAAGTCAAGCAAGGACTCGGACATTATCTCAGGTTCATAGAAAGATTCCCGACTGTAATAGAACTTCACAACGCTTCCGAAGACGACGTATTATTATATTGGAAAGGTTTGGGATATTATTCCAGAGCGATTAATCTTCACAAAGCAGCTCATCAAGTTGTAGAAGATTTCGGAGGTGAGTTTCCGAATCATTATAATGACATTCTAAAATTAAAAGGTGTCGGAAAATATACAGCCGCTGCGATTGCAAGTATTTGTTTTGAAGAAAAAGTTCCAGCAGTTGATGGGAATTTTTATCGGGTTTTGTCCAGAATATTTGCTGATGATTTTGACATTTCCAGTTCCAGGGCTTTTCAATACTTTTCTGATTTAGCTTTATTAATTATGCCTGATGACAAATCTGGAGAATTCAATCAGGCGATAATGGATATTGGTTCGGAGATTTGCAAACCGAAAAATCCAATTTGTAGTGATTGTCCCGTTAACGATGATTGTTTGGCTTACGAAACTGGAAGAATTACTGAATTTCCAGTTAAGACAAAAAAGACGAAAGTTTCAGATTTGAGTTTGAAATACTTTTTCATCAAGCATAAAAATCAATTTTTAATCAAACAAAGAGGAAATGATTTCATCTGGAAAAAATTATATGAATTCCCAACTTCCGTTCCTTTTGAATGGGAAGATTTTATCATTAATTCAAAAATAGTCAATCATAAATTGACGCATAAAAATCTAGCAATCGAAATCAATACGATTGAATTGGATTCTAAAAAAGAGTTTCAAAAATTTGCTTCTGACAATAACTTTCTGATTGTTGATGAAAAACAAGCCGATGATAAATCTTTCCCTAAACCTTTACAGGATTTTTATGAATCAATATTTTAAAACTGTATCAGGAAATTACTAATGCTCTGAGATTCTTCCAGCCCGAGTTTTTTTCGCAATCTAGACCTTGCAACAACAATACTGTGCGGGCTCTGGTGTGTAATTGCGGAAATCTCCTTGGAAGAAAGATTCTGTCTCAGAAACACGCAGAGACGAAGTTCATTTTTGGTAAGTGACGGATATTTATCTAACAACTTTTTATAAAAATCCTCATCGGTTTCTATAAACAGTTTCTCAAACTCAGATTTATTGAGCGCCTGTGAGCCTTTTTTGAAGTCCATAATAATTCGGGAGATCATCTGTCGGTCATCTTCATACTTCGGGTCCATTTCTTTCAGTTCTTTTTGCGTGGTCTGGAAGATCTCGGAAGCCTGCATCATCTTAATGGCATTATTGGCAAGTTCTTTATTCTTCTCGTCGAGCTTTTTGGCGAGCAGTTTATTTTCGGCCGCTTTTTTCTCGGATTTGCTTTTCTGTAGTTTGAACATCAGAAAAACAATAACAGAGAACAACAATAGCAATACGATTCCAAAAATGAAATAACGCTCCCTTTTTTTCTGTTGCTGAAGAAGTTCTTTCTGTTTATTTTTCTCTTCGAACTCCGACTCCAACCTCAACACCTTCTTCGCATTTTCTTTGTTGATGGTCACTTCCGACAAAGATTTTGCAATATGAAGATAATATAACGCGCTTTTATAATCTTTTTGATTTTCAAAATAAGAAACCAATTTTTCGGAGGAAGATAATTTGATATCAGAAAAATCACTTCTATTGGCAATATTAAAAGCGTTGGAAAGATAATAATAAGACGAATCCCGGCGGGAAGGTTGGGAAAGATAAATATTCCCGATATCTGCATACAGACTCGCAAGGTCGTAATATGATCTGATCTTTTTTGCAAGACTAATTCCTTTCGACAGATTAGCAATTGCCAGATCTGGTTCTTTTAATTTAACATTGACGTCCGCTATATTTTCATAAGCGATAATAATATTGAAGGTATCTTTCAGATTTTCATTACGTTTTTTAAACTCCTTCAGCATCTCTAGCGACCTTGCATAATTTCCGTGCTCTTTTTCCAAGACCGCAAGATTATTATAGATGAGGGAACCTTCAACATTCTGGCTTTCTCTGTTGGATTCGAATTTTTTAAGTGCCAACTCCCAAAAATACCTTGCTTTTTTATAGTTCCCCATAAAGTAATAACAGCCTCCAATATTGTTCAGTATACTGAAGGAACGGTTGGATTCTTTCTCGTTTTTGATTTCCAAAGCTTTATAATAGTAGCTAAGGGCAAGATAATAAGACTCTTGGTCTTTGTAGCAATTACCAGCAGTCACATAAAGTTCGACCCGGGTTGAATCTGGTATTTCTTTCTCAAAACGAAGCGCCTCCTGTATGTAGCTCATCGATTTGACGCGGTTATTATTATTTTCCCGAATCAAATTAACAAGACGCCTCACATATGCCTCAGAATTTTTAGGATCATTCTGTGCATTGGTGAATACAGTAAAAAATATAAAAAACAAGGCTAAAACAGTACGCATCCTAAGAAGTATTACTCAAAGTTAAGATTATTTTCCGATTATAATAAATCTAATTTTAAAACACTGACTAACAATTATTTAAATAAATTGTATATAAAATGTTACCTCAACAAGATACAAGTATTTATAATGTTACTCCATAAAAAATTAAAAATTTCACACTTAATTGTAACATTGCATCAATTAATCATAAAAAATTAAATAAATGAATGTAAAATTACTATTAAAAAGCTTGATTCTGTTCGTTTTCGGGCTTTTCAATGCACAACAGATCACATTGGATACATCTTTAGTATCCGATACACCTGGGACGATTAACGAATGGTGGTACTGGTCAGGTGGATTTCCTGTTTTAGGTACAGGCTTCACACCCAACTCAAAAGTGACGGTTTTTGCAACCGACCCGGATGGAAAACGATGGAGAGACTTTGAAGGCACAGCTGATAGCGAGGGAAAATTCTCTATACAGATCAGCGCTAAGAAAACCAAATCAGTAAAAGGTATGCACGTTGTGAAAGCAACTGATGCAAATGGCAAAACTGCTAATGCTAATTTAACTGTAATCGCCAATCCAAATGAAACCATACCTGTGACCATTGATTTCAAATATCTTACATTAGATCAGTTTTTCAACATTGGTCTCAAGCTGCATGCTTCTAATGTCGAGCCTAATGCACAAGTCGTTGTCCACCTGTTCTCACCTAATGAGTCCGGATCGGGAATTACCGGACAATATTTCGCAGATGAAAATGGAAATTTCGATATTGCTTTCACTGGAAATACAGAAACCTATCCCTGGGGAGATATAATGCCCGATATCGCAGGCACATGGAGAGTTAGTGTCAGCGAGTATAATTCTAATTACTTCGGAAGTACAGAATTCAGAGTATTACCTAATAATCCCACTCCGTCATCATATGACCCGATAGATAAAGTAGACAACTTTATACCAGCGACGCCAATCACACGTTTTGAAATCAACGGTACTGGTTATAATACAGATCCAAACAGTTCGGCTTTCTACGAAGATATGACCAGCAGCGTATTCAATCTGCAGGCAGGCCAGACTTACAATGTAAAGATCAAAGGCAAAAATCGTTCAAGCTATGCGCCTGACACTTATACATTGTTTGTAGACTGGAATCACAACGGAATCCTAGACGAAGATAATGAAATCATCAGCGAAGGTTACATTTTCGGTTCTACTGGTGTTGATGACAAGTTCACAGAATTTCCAATTACAGTGCCTCAAAATGCGATTAACGGAAATACCAGAATAAGAGTTCTGAAAATGCAGTCTGTGACAGAATATTCTATGTTTTGGCCAATTGGTGCATCAGGATATTATTATAACTCCGGACAGGCAGAAGATTACACACTTAATATCACCAATGGAATGGACAACCCTGGATGTGATTTCGCTTGTCCTGCAGATATCAACGCCAACACAAATCCTGGTGGAACAACTGCAAAAGTAACTTACGAAATTCCTTTCACTTGTTCCGGAAATTCTACGGCATCCTGCAATATTTCTTATCCAAGCAAAAATGCAGAAAGTCTTGTGAGTTTCTCAAATACTTGGGTGGCCAATGACTTTACCGTTCCCGCTGGGCAAACTATGAAAGTGAATAAAATCGTTCCTAATATTATCAGATTTTCTTACGGGACATTTGTTAATATTTACAAAGATGACAATGGTAAACCTGGGCAGCTTGTAAAAGCATTCGATAACCTGACTTATGAATCCCAGACACAGGTAGGAACTGCTCCAGGAACCGGATTCCCAATTTACGAAGTTTCTATTAAACTGCCTGAAACTGTAGAATTGCAAAGTGGAAAATATTGGGTAGCTATGCAGGCACAGGGACCTGTTGTTTCGTGGGAATCCAAAAATAATGACGGAAGCACATCTAACAGTTACACATCAAACAACAGTGGAACAAGCTGGACAGTAAGAGATGGAATAGATGGCGTTTTCAAAGTTTATTATGAGTGTGAAGCAGCTGCTCCAACCGTAGTTTTGGTCCAAGGTGCGGAATCCGGTTCAGACTTCCCAATTGGCGATAATGTGATTGTTCACAATTTAGTAAAGGATGGTGTCATTATAGATACTTGTGTTTTCAATATCCATGTTAATCAACTCATGGCAACAAATGATATTTCCAAGAATACCATAAGAGTTTATCCAAATCCTGTCGGTGATAACCTTAACATCGAATCTGATCAAAAACTGAACAAAGTTGAAGTTTATGATATGTCAGGCAAGAGAGTGATGGAACAAGATGCAAATTCTAAAACATCAGTTCTGAACACTACAAAATTACCAAAAGGGAATTACATCCTGAAAACCAATGACGGGAAAGAAAGCAAGTCTTTCAAGATCATCAAAAAGTAAATTTATCTTCATAATTCTTTTAATAAAATGCTGCCTTATACTTGAGGCAGCATTTTCTTTTCAAAAATAGCCCATTTCTAATGTAATTATATTTATCTTTGCCACACTTTGGTTTCCGAATGTTTTAATTCGGGATTAAAAGGGAACGGAGTGCAATTCTCCGACTGTCCCCGCAACTGTAAATCGCAACCAAACATTTTGCAATCTTTGCCATTGCCTGTTTATAAATGGGTGAGAAGGCGCAAAATCAGCGAAAGTCAGGAGACCTGCCAATGTAAATTTATTATAATGCTTTCGGAGGAAAGGCAGGTTATGAAGAAACATCTATTTACATTTTTTTTCATTGGATTATCTTATCAGGTTTCCGCCCAGGAATCTTTGATCGACACCGTATTTGTTGATAATCAATTCAGTAAAGTTTCTAAAACTGCAAAAATTTCCAATCTGAATTCTGATAAAATTCTGGAAAACCCGACTTCTTTATCGGATTTGTTGAGATTTCAATCCAATGTTTACATCAAAGAAAATGGTCGAGGTGCAACTTCATCGCCAAGCTTTCGGGGAACAACTGCTTCTCAAACCGCTTTTGTCTGGAACGGAATCAATATCAATTCAATTTTTCTAGGTCAAGGTGATATCAATAATATGAATCCATTGAGTTACGAAAATGTCGGAATCAAATTCGGAGGCGGAAGTGTAATCTATGGAAGCGGCGCAATCGGCGGTTCTATTCATCTTAATAATATTCTTGATTTTAACAGAGGTTTCAAAGGGACTTTGTTTTCGGAATATGGTTCATTTGGAACAAGTAATTCTCTTGCTCAGGCGAAATTCAGTAATGATAATTTCAGTTTTAATTTTAATATCAATCATTCCAGAAGTGAGAATAATTATGAAGTACCTCAAAGAAACTTCATCAACCGAAATGGAGAATATCAGAATACGAGTTTCAATCTCGGCATAGCTTACAAAATCAATCCGAATAACGAATTCTATTGGCAAAGTCAACTCTATGACAGCGGCCAACATTATCCGATTTTTGAGGAAAGCCAAACCAGAACCAAATATCAGGTTCAGACTTTCCGAAGTTTGGCTGGCTGGAAATTACATTCCGGGAAATCTAGAAACAATTTCAAACTCGCTTATCTGGAAGACAATTTTCAATATTTTGGAGATATTAATAAAACTAAAACCAGCGGCGGAATTGGGAAGCAATATATTATCAAGAATGATTTTGATTTATTAGTTTCGAAAAATTCGTCTTTCAACCTCGTGACAGAATATCAGTATAATGAAGCGGAAGGATTTGGCTCGGGAATCAAAACTCCAAAAAGAAATTTGGGAAGTTTTTCTTTGCTTTACAGAAATTCTCAATCTGAAAAATTCTATTGGGAATTGGGTGCAAAACAGGAAATTGTAGAAGATTATAAAAGTCCGTTTTTATTCTCGGCAAGCGGAAAATATTCTGTTAATAATTGGTATCAAGCGACTTTGAATATTTCGAGAAACTTCCGTGCTCCGACTTTCAACGACTTGTATTGGCAGCCTGGCGGAAATCCAGAATTGAAACCAGAAACTTCTAATCAAATAGAGATGTCGCACAACTTCAGTTATAAGGATTTCAAATTGGGAATCACGCCTTATTATATGCACATTGTTGATGATATTGTTTGGGTTCCTATCAATGGAGCAATCTGGTCTCCAAAAAATATTAAGAAAGTAGATTCTTATGGATTGGAAACGAATTTGTCATTTGATAAAAGATTTGGAAAGCATCACATTTTCAGCAATTTATCGTATACTTATTCGAAATCAATCAATCTGGAAATCAAAAAACAAATGATGTACGTTCCGCTTCACAGAGCTAATTTTAATATTAATTATCAATATTCTTTTATTGGGGTTTTCATTCAAACAATATACAACGGAAAAACTTATGTTGATGAAAATGAGAAGAAGTCTCTGAAAGATTATATGATTCTGAATTCGGGAATAACAGCTAAGTTATCTTCGAAGTTTCAGCTTGGTTTCAAAGTCAATAATATGACCAATCAGATTTATCAGACGGTTGATTATTACTTTATGCCTCAAAGAAATTATGCAGTCAACCTCAAATTAAATTTTTAAAACAATAAATAAATTTACATATGAAAATCAACAAATTACTAACCGGGCTTTTCGCATCTGTTCTTCTGACATTCGCAGCTTGTAACGATGATAATTTCGATTTTAACAATCAGGAAACATCTTATAGCGGGATTCTTATAGCTAACGAAGGTTCTTTTAACAAACCGGATGCGACAGTAGATTTTTTGTCTTCTGATTTGAGCACAAGCCAATCAGGAATCTATAAAACTGTTAATAACGAAGACCTTGGTGACGTTCTTCAAACTATCGGTTTCAAAGGGACTAATGCTTTTTTAGTGCTTAATAATAGTAATAAAATTGTAATCGCTAATCGTTTTAATTTTCAGAAAAATGCAACGGTAACCTCTAATCTTGTTAGCCCAAGATATATTGCTTTCACAGACAGCCAATATTACGTAACCAACAACAATTTCTTTGGCACTTACAAACTTAACATCTATAATAATGCTGACAATACCTTCATCAAAAGCATCAACTTTGACCGTTATGCGGAAAAAGTAGTTGAAGCAGGTGGTAATATTTTGGTACAGACAGATGGCTCATTATATAATGCATCAACGGGAACAATGGATATTACGGGACACACTATTACCATCGTAAAACCATCTACTAATAATATTGACAAAACCATAACACTTCCTGATTCGGGAGAAATAAAAGACTTAGTTTCATATGAAGGTTCAGCTTATGCACTATCTTCAACAGCTACAGACTCTTATATTTACAAAATCAATCCTTCAGACGGAACTTTCTCAACAGTTACATTGATCGGAATTGCCAATGCTCAGAAACTAAGAATCGATTCTGGCTATTTCTATTTCCTTGATGGCGGAAACAAAGTGTATTCTAAAATGACAGCGACTCCAACTTCTGAAATCAAAACTTTGTTCACGGCTCCAGGTTACGGCTCTTATGGCTTTAATATCATTGATGGCAAAATATTTGTATCAGACGCAAGCTTCACAGGAGAAAGTACTTCTTACGTTTATAATGCTTCAACCGGGGCTCAAATCAAATCGTTCAAATCAGGAATTGGAACCAACGGTTTCTATAAAAATTAATTTTTCATCATTTGTGTTTTTTGAGTCCTTCCATTTTTTGGAAGGGCTCTTTTTTTAATTTTAAATGAAAGAAATCATCCTTTTCACAAATTTTAAGCATAATATTTGATTAGTCCAAAGCAAAATAAAAACCTTAATTTTATAAAAAAATCGCAATGAGGGAAAAGATTGTTATCATCGGAGGTGGATTTGCAGGTTTACAACTTGCAAGAAATCTAAATAATCAAGGGAAATACAAGGTAATGGTCATCGATAAGATGAATCATCATATGTTCCAGCCATTGTTTTATCAGGTTGCGACAGGACGAATTGAACCTTCCAATATTTCTTTCCCATTCAGAAAAATCTTCCAAAAATCGAAAAATATTCAATTTCGAATGACGGAAGTCAAAAAAATCGTTCCTTCTGAGAACAAAGTCATTGGCGAAGATGGTGTCTTTACTTATGATAAATTGGTAATTGCAACTGGTTGTAAAACCAATTTCTTCGGGAATCAGAAGATGCAGAATCTGGCTCTTGGAATGAAAAATACTCAGGAAGCCATTACGATTCGTAATCACGTCTTGATGACTTTTGAGAAAATGATTATCGAAAGAAAAGCCAGTGACGATGGAAACTGGAATCTCGTAATCGTAGGAAGCGGACCAACCGGAGTTGAACTGGCAGGTGCATTTTCCGAAATGAAAACCAACATTCTTCCGAGAGATTACCCTAGAATGAACTTCTCCGACCTCAACATAGTTCTTATCAGCGCAGGCGAAACGCCGCTGGAAACAATGAGTCAGGAATCCCAGGAAGCTGCAGAAAAATATCTCGTTCAGCTGGGAGTGACTTTTATGAAAAATGAAAGAGTTACGGATTACGATGGCGAAACGATTTTTATGCAAAGCGGAAATTCTATCCCTACAAATAATGTGATTTGGGCAGCCGGTGTTACAGGAAATATTATTGATGATTTCAACAAAGAAAATACAGTAAGAAACCGATATGTGGTCGACCGATTCAACAAAGTGAAAGGTTATGATAATATCTTTGCTATTGGTGATATTGCTTATATGGAAACGCCAAAATATCCTCAGGCGCATCCACAATTAGCCAATGTCGCTATCAATCAAGGGAAAAATCTGGCCAGGAATTTCAAAAAAGATTCCGAAAAAGACTGGACAGAATACGAATATATCGACCGTGGTTCTATGGCTACGATTGGGAAACACAGAGCGGTTGTTGACCTTCCGAAATTTAAATTTCAGGGATTTCTTGCTTGGTATTTCTGGATGTTCTTACATTTGATGCTGATTCTGAGCGTCAGAAACAAAATCGCAATTTTCTTCAACTGGATGTGGAGTTATATTAACAAAGATTCTTCATTAAGGCTGATTATTGCACCGTCTAAGAAAAACCCGACAGAACAATAGTATAAATGATTATTGATGGATAAATGATTACAATTCATCAATAATCATTTATCTCTTATCATTTACAAAAAATATGCGAATCGATATCATCAGCGTACTTCCGGAACTTATGGAAAGTCCTTTCAAAACCTCAATCCTCAAAAGAGCGATGGAAAAAGGATTGGCAGAAGTTCATTTTCACAATATCCGTGACTGGAGCATTGGCAAACACCGTCAGATTGATGACGAACCTTATGGCGGAGGCGCCGGAATGATAATGATGGTAGAACCATTGGATAAATGCATTTCCGAACTGAAATCACAAAGAGATTACGACGAAATCATCTATCTCACACCAGACGGCGAAACTCTGAATCAAAGGATCGCCAATACTTTATCCATCAAAAAAAATCTGATTTTCCTTTGCGGGCATTACAAAGGTATTGACCAAAGAGTTCGTGATTTGCATATCACAAAAGAAATCTCCATTGGAGATTATGTTTTGACTGGCGGAGAATTAGCAGCATGTGTTTTAGCAGATTCTGTCATCAGGTTATTGCCCGGCGTTTTGAACGATGAACAAAGTGCATTGACGGATAGTTTCCAGGACAATCTTTTGTCACCACCAATCTATACAAGGCCAGAAACTTACAAAGGATTATCTGTTCCAAAGATATTATTGAGCGGAAACTTCGGAGCGATTGAAGATTGGTTGCACGATGAAGCGGTGAGAATCACGAAAGAAAGACGCCCTGACCTTTTGGAGTAAATCCTTCATTAAATTAAGAAACTTAACCAAACTCAAAAAACAAATGAGACATTTTTTCAAAGTGGCTTCGGTTGCTTTTATTACGTTATTTACTTCCTGTAATTCATCAGCCCAGCAAAAAGATGATTATTCGATAAAAATTGACAGCTTAATCAAAACTACAAGTCCAAGAAGTTTCAATGGAGTGGTTTACATTCAGCAAAATGGAAAGGAAAAATATGCAAAAGCTTTTGGTTATGCTGATTTTAATAAGAAAACTCCACTGAAAATCAATGACAAGTTTTCGACAATGTCTATTGCCAAGCAGATTACCGCAACATTGATTTTGCAACAAGTTGAGAAAGGAACAATCGATTTGCATCAGCCTATCCGAAAATACCTCCCGGATTTCCAATATTCTTGGGTAGATACTGTGACTGTTCACAACTTACTCAATCATACTTCGGGATTGTACAGCGACGATTTGAAACCTAATCTTAAATTCAAAACCGGGAAGGAATTCAGTTATTCCAATGTTGGATATTACGTTGCAGGATTGGTTTTGGAAAAGCAAAGCGGGAAAAGTTATCAGGAATTGGTAACCGCTTTGTTCAAAAAATGTAAAATGAACGACAGTTTCTATCCTACCGAAACCAGTAGTCAACTTTTAACAAAAGGTCACACTATCAGGGAAGACGGAACTTTTAAATTGAATGAAAAATCAGATTTCAATCCTACTAATTATTTTGGAAGTCATTTGATTGTCACAGCTCCCGATTTAGCCAAATGGAACGAATGTTTGCACAACGGGAAATTATTGAAACCAGAAACGTATCAATTGATGACCAATTATTCTATAACTGCGATGCACCCAATATTTGGTAAAAATCCAATTGGCTATGGTTATGGTTTGAGAATTAATGATAAAGCTAAAATCAGTGAAATCGGACACACAGGTTTTCATCCAGGCGAAGGTTTTACAGCCGTAAATTTATACTATCCAAAGACAAAAACCAGCGTGATTGTAATGGAAAATCAAGCAAATGAAAACTTTGATATCGCTTATTATTTCGAAGAACAAGTGAGAAAAATTGTTATGGAAAGTCAGCTTCTGAAATAAGTATAAAATCGAGTTTTGCAATCTGTTCAAAAAATAATTCTTTATCTTTATTTAAAATTGGATTTATGCAGAAGACGATTTATAATAAAAGTGAATTACGGGAATTTGTGAACGACAGTATTTCGGGGAAAGTTAAAACTTTGGAGTTTTACCTCAACTTCTCTTTGGAAGCCAGCCGGGATATCAAAAAAACGTCTAAATACGATTCTATCAGAGAGGAAATTCAGGAGGAGATTTATCATTTGGACAGACAAATGGTTTCGCTTAAAAGTATGCAGACTCAAATGCGAAAAGTTCTTAACTCTGTTTCTGATACTATAAAGCTTGGTTCACTTGTCATTACAAATAAAGCCCGTTTTTATATTTCTGTCTCTTTGGGAGAGTTTTTCTTTCAAGGTGATCGTTTCTATGCCATTTCTCCGGAAAGTCCAATGGCCCAGATAATGCTGGGAAAGAAAGTTGGCGATGATTTTGTCCTTAATAAAATTCATCAGGAGATTGTGGAGATTCTTTAAAATTCGGATACCGGATGTCAGATGTCCGAAGTTTCTTACTTTAATTTTTTTCTAGTTTCTTTTTACTTTGCTCTTGTTTCTTCTTTCTCGTATCTTTGAACTATGGAAAACGCAAAAATTCTTAAACGAATTATAGAAGAGCGCAGAAGCATCTTCCCAAAAGATTACACTGATAAAGAAATCCCCCAACATATCATTGACGAGATTCTCAGCAATGCTGTTCTGGCTCCGAATCACAAACGTACAAAACCTTGGCGTTTCAAAGTTTTCAAAGCTGAGGAAAAACAAAATCTGGGTCAGGAACTTCAAAACATTTACAAAGAAGTGACGCCAGACTTCCAGTTTTTGCAAAAGAAATATGATGATATCGGTTTCAAAATTTCTAAGGCTAATGTCGTGATTTCGATTGTGGTTGAATTTAGTGGATTGGTCCCGGACTGGGAAGAGATTGCAGCAACTTCTATGGCAGTTCAAAATATGTATCTCACTTGCACTGCTCACAGAATCGGCTGCTATTGGAGTTCTCCGAAAATAGTAAATAACTTGAAAGATTCTTTGAAAATTGAGGAAAATCAGCAATGTCTGGGATTGTTCTATTTGGGAGGCTTAGACTAAATTTTCAAACCACAAAAGTCACAAAAAAATTATTTGAAAAGTAATTAGAAACACTTCGACTTGGCTCAGTGTGACATTCTAATACTAAATATTTTTTCAATCGTGTTTAATCGAAATAAGTGCTAGATTTTAAAAGACAAAATTTTCTATTACAAACTAAACCCATAGCCCTGATTGTAGTGGAAATCCCACAGCAAGCGATGGAAAAAGCCAGGCGCGAGGAATTGCAACGGAAAGCAGGTTCCCGGCTCCTAAAAATTTGTTTGAGAGTTTGCGTGTTTGAGAGTAGGAGAATTTTTCTTTTTAATTGGTAAATTATTAGATTTTCAAATTGTTACATTGAAATATTTTTCTATCTTTGCACACTTAATATTTAACCGGGACGTGTTCCCAAAATTTTTAAACATATGTCAGTAAAAATCAGATTACAAAGACACGGGTCAAAAGGAAAACCTTTTTTCCACATCGTGGTTGCAGATTCCAGAGCTAGAAGAGATGGTAGATTCATCGAGAAACTAGGAACTTACAACCCAATTACTAACCCTGCAACGATTGACTTGAACGTTGATTCTGCTGTAAAGTGGTTAAACAACGGTGCTCAGCCAACTGATACTGCAAGAGCAATCCTTTCTTACAAAGGTGCTTTGTACAAAAAACACCTTCAAGGTGGTGTTGCTAAAGGTGCTTTTGACGAGGCTGAAGCTGAGAAGAGATTCGCTGCTTGGGTTGAGGCTAAAGATGCTAAAGTTCAAGGTAAAGTTGAAGGTTTATCAACTGCTAAAGCTGATGCTAAAAAAGCAGCACTGGAAGCTGAAGCTAAAGTAAACCAGGCAAGAATTGATGCTGCTACGAAAGCTGAAGCTGATGCAAAAGCTGCTGAAGAGGCTGCTAACGCCCCTGCTGAAGAAGTTGCAACAGAAGAAGCTGCTACTGAAGAGCCAACTGCTGAAGCAGAAGGAACTGAAGAAACTCAGGCTTAATTCTTTACAAAAAGATACAAAACAAAGACACGAATAATCTCGTGTCTTTGTTGTTTAAATAAAATTCATCATCGGAAATAATGAGAAAAGAAGATTGCTATTTTTTGGGAACGATTACCAGAACACACGGGTTACAAGGCAATGTAATCCTAAAACTGGATACAGACCAACCTGAGATGTACAACAAGCTGGAATCGATTTTTGTGGAAGTCAATGGTTTATTGGTTCCTTTTTTTGTGGAAAAACAATCCTGGTCCAAAGCTGACACCAAAATTATATCTTTCAAAAATTCTTCTGAAGCTCTTGTCAATCAATCGATTGGGAAAGGTGTTTATCTTCCGCTTTCTACACTTCCTCCTTTAACCGGAAAAAAATTCTATTATCACGAAGTGATTGGTTTCGAAATCCGTGAAGCCGACGGAAAAACTTGTGGAAATATTGTTTCCATTAATGACCAAACGGCTCAGAATTATTTCATTCTGAACCTTGCCGGGAAAGAAATCATCATCCCGATTATCAGAGACTGGATTCTGGAAGTGAACCGTGAAGAGAAATTCATCCAAATGTTTTTACCGGAAGGTTTGATGGATGTTTTCCTGATTCCTTCGAAAAAGGATGAATAATTTTCATTAACTATTTTCACAAAAATTATCGCATAATTAACTTATAGCCAAATCCTCGAATGTTCAAAATTTGAATATTGGAATCGGCATTTAGTTTTTTTCTTAAACGTGAAATATAAACATCCATATTTCGGGCATTAAAAAAATTATCATCGCCCCACAAATCCATTAAAACAGTTTTTCGATTCAAGACTTCTTCTTGCGCATTAATTAATTTTTGAAGTAACATAGATTCTTTATAAGAAAGCTTTGTTATATTTTCATTAAAAACTATTTCTTGCCGAATTGGACTATATTTAAATCTGCCGACGGAGATTACTGACTCTTCCCTCGACTCCTTATTACGCTCAATAAGCTCTTTTACTCGCAACAAGAGTTCTTCAAGATGAAACGGTTTTCGCAGATAATCGTTACCTCCCACAGAATATCCTTTTATCAAATCTTCATTTTCAGACTTTGCAGTAAGAAAAAGTATCGGGATTTTTTTATTTTGTTTCCGAATTTCTTGAGCAACGTTCCACCCATTGAGTTTAGGCATCATAACATCAAGAATGATAAGGTCAAATCTTTGAATCATATAAGAATCAAGAGCCTGAAGCCCGTCGGAAACTTGTACGACGTCATAGTTTTTTCTTTCCAAACTTTCTTTGATTACCATCGCAAGAGTTGGTTCGTCTTCTGCAAAAAGTATTTTCTTTTTCATCCTGGAAATTTTAAAACAAATGACGTTCCCGATGGTTGGTTATTCTTTACTTCAACACTTCCATGGTGAATTCTCATCGCATTTTTTACATAACTCAAACCAACGCCATAACCCTTCACATCGTGGATATCGTCATTTGGAATCCGAAAAAATCTTTCAAAAATTTTGGATTTATAGAGATTCGGAATTCCATTACCATTATCATTGATAGTGATTTCTATCTTTTTATGGTTTTTAAGAATGTTTATTTCCACACTTTTAATGGCTTTATTATTATATTTAATTGCATTATCAATGATATTGGACACTGCTGTTGAAATAATTTTCCGGTCGATATCTGCTGTGACATTTTCTTCATTTTTGAATTTAAACACAACCGATTCATTTTTGAATTTTTCTAATATTTCAGAAATCAAAATTGAAATATCGGTTTTTTCATATTTTAAATCGGTTTTTCCAAGACGTGCTTCTACAAGAAAATCGGTCGTTAACTTGTGTAAGTCATCAGTATTCTTCAAAATCGAATTAAGATAGATGTCTTGTTCATTCCTATTGAGCTCAAAAGTTTTCATTGCTTCTGTGGTCAACTGAATTGCTGATAATGGTGTTTTCAGCTCGTGTGCGATGTTGGTAATTAATTGGTTTTTCTCTTCGTGGAGACGCTCTTGGGTCAATAAAGTCTTAAACATAAAGCCAAAACTCAATATAGTAATGAGAAAAAGAAAAAATGATGCCCACAAAACACCGCTAAGTCTATGAATCAGAAAATAGAACGGATTCTGAAAGTAGGCCTGCAAATAAACAGGATTTTGAGGCATATAAACGGCAATATTTATTCTGTTTGTAGAAATTACGTTGTTATTAGTCTTGAAAGGAACAAAAGAAAAAGGCTCATCTATAAGGTTTTCATTCAGAATTTTTCGATAATTATCTTTAATAATTGTCCTATCTAGAGAAGATTTATAATAAGTGCCTTCCAAGAATTCACCAATATTCATAGTATAATACCAAACCTTACCATCTTTGAGGTCATTTTCTACATTTTGACAAAACTGATCAATAAACAATTTCTTGGTTTCGGGCGTTAGTTTTTCAATTTTCTGAGTAATTTTTTCCATGGACATGCTTAACTCATGTTGTCCTCTCTTTTTGCGAACGACATCGGAAATAGTAAAAACAGTTTTCTTATCCACAGAATCCCAGTGACAGGAAATGGCAATTTTTGCAGAATCGTTGAGATATATTTTCAAACTAGAAATAGATTCTTTCCGATGATCTTCAAAGGATTTCTCTATTGATTTTTTAAAATTTTCATTAATTTTTTGAGTGAATAATTCCTGTTCAGTTTTATAATGTGTTGCGGTAAAATACCATTGCAACCCAACAATCATTAACATTGTGATAATCAATAAAACCAAAACTATGAAAACGTTTTTTTTCATAGACTCAAAATTACATTATTAAAGATTTTGTGCTCATTTTTTTTAACACTAATTCACACTAATTCATTTTTATTAACCCAGTTTTTGGTGCTTTCGAGATAGTTTTGCTCAATATTTAAACGCTAAAAACTTTACTGAAAATGAAAAAAGCAATTACAGCAATCTTAACCTTTCTTTCAATTCTTGCACTTTCCCAAACCATAAAAGTGACACAAAACTATGGAAGCACAACTCCTGAAATTCAAGAATTAATGAACTTTCAAAATATTTATACTGAGAAACTGAATTTTGAAAGCAAAAATCTTAAAGGGAAATCTTATATAATAAATCTTGAAGAATATTCAGATGGAAAAATAGTTCACACTGTTATACTTTTTGATGGAACGGAAACTGATTATTTCAAAATAGATTCGACTAAAGAATCATTAATGTTTTTTTTCGAACTAAGTAATGGAAAACTAAAAACCTATATTCGAGGAAAAAAATTCGGGAGTAAAAAATCTTATTTTAAACTATATGACGATGCTGACAAATATGCATTAAAAGATTTTTTCGGTAATAACAAAGAGTTGAATATGGACTCGCAGAAAAAAAATGTTGTTTTTGCCATCATTACACCTACTATTCACAAAGATGGTTCGGGCTCATATTGCGAGGTTGTTCAGTCAGATGTTAAACCCGAAGATTTGGGCAGTCACTTTAAAATTCCACATTATTTTTTGGTTACTATTTCTTTCAAATAAATTCATTTTTCAAACCATTCTGCCGTGATTTCGATATGAAAACCTCGTGTGAAAATGCCTGGTTTGATGTTGTAATGGTCAATCCATCCAAAGTTTTCATTGGTCTGCCCGAAAAATTCGTCATTACGAAGTGGGTTAATTACAATTTTTGTTTCAGATTCTCAATTTGTTCGTACATTCTATTGAAAAACAATTTTCTGTCCCTGTTGCCAGCCGTGTTCAGCGATTTACAGTTTTTAATTTGATGTTCAAAATAATTCAGAGTTTCTTTACAGGTTTTTGCATCGTTCGTCAAGAGATACCCGAACATATTACACGGAATTGCCATTATTGACTGCGAACCATTTGATATGAAAATATCATTGGAAAGATGAGCCAGCTCGTTCTGATAAATCTGAAAACGAGGATTGGTCTCTGTTTTATTCTCGATGTAATGAATCAAATCATTCAGTTCTGAAAGAATATTTACAGCACCTTCTTTCCTGAGAAGCCCAATTTCAAAATAAAAAGAAACCTGAAGTAAAATACTTGAAATCGTCATATCATTCCAAAGTTCTATCACATTTTGTCTTTCATAAATCTCCTTTAGAACTTGAGTTTTGGAATTAAAAGGTTCTGGTTGAAAATCCTGAAACGGGATAAAAACCTGTTTAGAATTCAGAAGATTCATCCAGACATAGATTTTGAATCTTGACAAAGGCGTGTCCGACAATGTATAAAAAAACGGAATATCTTTCGCTGAGTAATAAATCACAGAATCATCAGAAAAACTGATAGAACTCAAAATATCCAAAGTGTTATCAAAAAACGAATGTAAATCCTCCGTTTTGTTTACAGCTTTGGTTTTCTTTACCAAAAGATTATCGCTATTTCCAAGAAATCTATCCAAAGAAATATTGTAGAACTTAGCAAGTTGCAGACTTTCTTCCAGAGAGAATTTGGATTTCAACGAGGTTCTTCTGTGTGCGGCATCATAACTTATGTTGAGAACATTGGCCAACTCATCATTCAGAGATTTGTCTCCTATTTTGGTTCTGATTTCTTTCAGTAAAAGTTCCTGATACATTTTTTGCGATTTTCACAAATTTAGAAAAAATATTAATTCATTTCCGCATTTATAAAGTTGGGATTCAGAAATAATTTTGACTCATCAATTTTAAAAATCAATGCTATGAAAATCAAATTACTTCTGCTGTTAATATTTACAAGTTCAATATTATTCGCACAAGATTCTATTCAAAATAAAAAAGGAGAAACACGTTTAATTG
>QFQW01000111.1 GCA_003248755.1 Chryseobacterium sp.
GATTATTATTCGAATAAAAATTTCCTCAAATTTACGAATTTTAGACCAATTCTTAAACTGATTTTATAACATAATTAATCTCTATTTTTGCATCAGATTTTTTCTAAATTCAATTACAATGTCAATAGAACTCAATTATAAAGATATTCTTTCTCAGCTTCCACAAAATGTAAAACTGGTTGCAGTTTCTAAAACTAATCCTGCGGATAAAATCAAAGAAGTTTATGATTTGGGGCAAAAAGCTTTCGGAGAGAATAAAGTTCAGGAATTACTAGAAAAACAACCTGTTCTCCCCAATGATATCGAATGGCATTTGATAGGCCATCTTCAAACCAACAAAATCAAATACATTGCTGGTTTTGTTGCGATGATAGAAAGTATCGACAGCGAAAAGCTCCTGAAAGAAGTTGATAAAGAAGCTCTAAAGAACAAGCGAAAAATCAATGTTTTGCTTCAGGTAAAAATTGCTAAAGAAGACACTAAATTCGGATTAACAACAGACGAGACTAAAGATATTTTCAACAAATACATCGAAGGCAATTTCCCAAATGTTGAAATCAAAGGACTCATGGGAATGGCAAGTTTTGTTGATGATGAAACTCAAATCCACGAAGAATTTTCGGTCTTGAAAAATCTCTTTGATGAATTATCACAACTAAAGCCTTTGGAAACTCTTTCAATGGGAATGAGTGGTGATTTTCCGATTGCAATAGAATCTGGCTCTAATTCGGTAAGAGTTGGCTCAGCTATTTTTGGAGAAAGGAATTATTAGTTGATGGTTGGTTGTCAGTTGGTAATTAATGGTATTGTCAGGCTGAGGCTCTCGAAGCCTTTCTAAAAGTTAATTTCCATTAAACCAAACTTTCATAAACCTTCATCATTTCATCAGCAATCACCTCATCATTGAATTTCTGAACAAACTGCAACCCTTTTTCTGCACGACGATTTCTTTCGGATTCGTTTTCCCAGAGGAAAAGAATCTTGGCTTTGATATCTTCAACACTTTCTGGATTGACATAGACAGAATCAGGTCCGCCAGCTTCAGGCAGACAACTTGTATTGCTCGTAATCACAACGGTTTCTGAAAACAGCGCTTCTATAACAGGAATTCCGAAACCTTCGAAAAAACTAGGATAGATGAAAATTTCCGCCAACTTGTAAATCCCGGCCAATTCTTCCATAGAAACACCTGACAGAAACTGAACTTCAACCTTTCCTTTCTTGATTTCTTTCTCGATTAATTTGAAATATTTTGGCTTTTTTGCGCCGACAACAACTAATGGAATTTTGGAGTCTTTTAAAGCTTTTACAACATTCAACAGATTTTTTCTGGGCTCAATGGTTCCGACATTCAACAAAAATCTGTCTGGCAAATTGAATTTTTCTTTGATTTGATTTAGGATTTCCTCACTTTGTTTTTCTTTAAAACTAGCATGGCAACCTTGATAAACTACTTCGATTTTACTTTCCGGAGCTTTCAGATAATGAATAATATCTTTTTTGGTTTGTTCGGAAATCGCAATGATTTTATCTGCAGATTGTGCCGCTTTTTTGAATTTCCAGAAATGAATTATCCTGTCAACCCAAGTGTAATACTCCGGATACCTTTCGAAAATCAAATCATGAATCGTTACGATTTTTTTGATAGGTTTTGAGTTCCATTTCAAAGGTAATTCGCCGGACAAACCGTGGAAAATATCGGCACCATTATTTTGTGCATCGATTCCGGTTTTGAGTTGCCGGGAGAGCGTGCCTTTAGTTGTTTTGACGAAAGTTACATTGGGTAATTTCAATACCGCATCACCACGTTCCGACTTTTTTTTGTTGAATAATAAATATTGATTATCATTATAATACGTCGCTAAAACCCGAACCAAATCGCGGGAATAATTTCCTAAACCAGACCAGCTGGAAAAAATACGTTTGGCGTCGTAAGCAATCTTCATTAATTCTTATTTTTATTCTAAATTTTATTAAAAAACACTTCAGTCACTTTAGGATAATACAATTTATTAAAAAGTTCACTTCAGTCGAAAATCAAAGATTTTCAAAACTTAATTGTTTTTATGTGAGTCATTTTTCTAATCTATATCAACTTATGCGTTAATAGATTAAAAGATATAAATATAAACAGGCTCATAATATTTTTTCTAATTATTTTCCTGAGTCCAATTTTCCAAAAAATCTCTGGTTGTAGAAAACTGATAATTATTTTTTTTTGCCCATTTAATAAAATCATCAAAACGACTCTCCATCGCTTCTGCTGTATTTTTGAAAGTAAATGCAGGCAACTTATATTTTGGATTCGAAATGTCTGCAAATTCCCAAGGATGAAAATAGATGTTCAAAAACCCTGTTGAATTTAAAGATAATTTGGACAACAATTTATAAATCCAAAGCGGAAAGTTATGAAAACTCAACCAAAACAACGGAACTCTGAACATTGTAGAAACCGAAGCGGGAAACTGCAACACTTTTTTTTGCCAAAATGGTTTTCTACTAACTTTGAAATTGTTATATCTTCCGGGCAAATAAGTTGGGTTAATGGACGAATTGTAGAAATAGCCTGCATCAGAAACAGCATCTTCTGAAACAGCGCTCATTCTTGGCATTCTAAGCCCAACCACTTTCGTATTGAATAATTTTTCTAATTCTTGTTTTGATTCCGCTAAATGTTTCTCCTCAAACTCCGAATGAAACCAGGTATGAGAAGCCAGCTCGTGACCTTCAGATAGTAACTGTTTTACCAAATCCTGATTATTCCCCGCAAAAACAACGGTTGAAAAAAAAGTAGCTTTGATTTGATTCTCTTTCAAAATCCTAAGAATATTCTGCAGGCCTCTTCTGGAAACAGCTAATTGTTCATTCAAAGGAATTTCGCCATTATATTCCAAAGGCATATCAAATTCTTCGATGTCGAAACTTAGTAAAATCATTAATTAATTGATATTTGCAAATATATTAATAGAAAATCTTTGCATAAAACTAAGTCTTAAAAATTTTTTGAACGGATGATATAATTTGGACGGTCTTTGATTTGTTTGAAGATTTTCCCCATATAAATTCCCAAAATCCCTAGAATTATCAACTGGATTCCGCCAAAGAAAACCACAGTCATCAATATCGATGCCCAACCAGAAATCTCGGTATGACTCAGAAATGCATAAATCACATAAGGAATATAAAGCAACGACAAAAATGAAAAGAAAAATCCGAGATAGGCTGCTAAATAAAGTGGTTTCACACTGAAGGCAGTAATTCCTGTAAATGCAAACTTTATCATTTTTCCGAAGCTGTATTTACTAATTCCTGAAAACCTATCAGCAGCCACAAAATCAATTGAACATTGTTTGAATCCAACCCATTTTACTAATCCTCTAAGGAAAATATCAGATTCTCCGGTTTTTCTAATCACATCAATAACGGATGCATCTAGTAATCTGAAATCAGAACTACCTTTTTCCAGTTCGACATCTGATAAATTAGATAAAATATGGTAGAAAAAATCGGATGTTTTTCTTTTAAAAAAACTTATATTTTTTGAATATTTTCTAATCGTATAAACTACATCATAACCCTCTTCCCATTTTTTTATCATATCGGGAATCATTGTTGGCGGATGCTGCATATCGGCATCCATAGAAATCACAGCATTCCCGTCAGCATAATCCATTCCTGCTTTTACAGCATTTTGATGCCCAAAATTTCGGGAAAATTCCAGATATTTTAGCTTTGAACAATTAGTAGAAATCTCCTCTATAGTCTGCTGAGTAGAATCGCGGCTGCCATCATTCACGAATATGATTTCGTAATCATAATTCGGAAGTGTGAGAAAAACTTTCTTAATCTCAGAATGAATCAAGGCCAAATTCCCCTCCTCATTATAAGCTGGTATAACTATCGATATTTTCTTCATCTTTTCAAATCAATAAAAATTCGAGACAAATGATTTAGTCTAGTTTATAATCTCTTTCGAAATCTCGGGTTAATAGCTCGTACATCACTCTAAACCAAACAACAATACAAGGAACAGCTTTTAGAGAATATTTGATAATATAATTTTCCTTCACTGATTTTGGAAATAAATCCGAGAAAGAAAAACAGGTCAAAATTATTACAAATATTAATATTGCAATATCAATTTTACTGATATTTTTCTGCATCAGGAACCAAAGCATTACTCCTGCTACAGCAATAATGTAAGTCGGACTTTCTGAACCTGAACTGAAAAGCACAACAAACAATAATGTTGATGCCAAAATCATTAATTGAAATGGTAAATGTTTATATTGCTTGATTCTGAGATATGGCAACATAAAAACGATGGCTCCCGGAATCAGAAAAACCAGATTTGAAATATTGGGATTTTGAAAAGCCCTTCTTACAACACCCATCAACGAATAATCCTGACGTGTACCCAAAGCCTGATTTTCAGTATTCTTCCCAGACAAAGAAGTGTACCAATCCAAGTAGGACTGAATCCCGAATTTAGGGCTGGAAATCAGCATTGGCAAAACAAAAAATAAGACTGCGATGATGATGAAACTTAGTATAAACTTAAATTTATTTTTAATAAAAAAGAAAGCTGACAAACCAACAATTCCATAAACTTTTACAAATGTCCCAATCAGAATTGAAAATGCTGACTGTGTTTCTTTTCTTTCATAAATGTAAATTGCCGACAACATCAATA
Organism: Chryseobacterium sp.; assembly: GCA_003248755.1. Taxonomy (GTDB): domain Bacteria; phylum Bacteroidota; class Bacteroidia; order Flavobacteriales; family Weeksellaceae; genus Epilithonimonas. The sequence continues at coordinate 4,694 of QFQW01000111.1, forward strand.
ATCCGGTCAAAATAATATTGAACTGAAAATAAGTCGCCGCAGTAATGAATTCCTGCAAACAAAGCCAAGCGAAAAATGATTTCTTCCTGTCAGAAAATGGCAGTTTATAAATGGCATATAGAAAAACCAAAGTATTTGCAATGTTCCATAGAACTGCTCCCAAACCGTCTGGCATCATTGCAAAAGGCGCAATCAACAGACTGAAAAATATGCCGTAATGGTTGCTGTCAAAAAACAAATCGGGATATTGCAGGAAAATATTTTTCTGCTGCAGAGTGTTATAAAAAACACCTTTAAAAATTAAGTAGTTGTTGTAACCGCCTGTTCCTCTTTTGTACTTGCTATATGCAGTAATACCAGCAACAATAATATAGATTACGAAAATAATCCTGTAATCTGAAATAAATTTTAAGAATTTTTTTTTCACAAAATGGTTATTAGCATTAGAGAACCTGCCCATCAGATTTGACAGGCAGTTTTATTTTTTCTAAATCCTAAACCGCAACATTATTTTCTCTCAACGCATCATTCAAGGATGTCTTCTTATCTGTAGATTCCTTTCTTTTTCCGATAATCAAAGCACAAGGAACCTGGTATTCTCCAGCAGGAAATTTCTTAGTATAACTTCCGGGAATTACAACCGAACGTTCCGGTACATAACCTTTCATTTCAACAGGTTCGTCACCAGTTACATCAATAATTTTGGTGGACATTGTCAAACATACATTTGCACCTAAAACTGCTTCTTTACCAACACGAACACCTTCCACAACGATACAACGAGAACCGATAAATGCATCGTCCTCAATAATTACCGGCGCAGCTTGCAATGGTTCAAGAACTCCGCCAATTCCTACACCTCCACTCAGGTGAACGTTCTTACCAATCTGAGCACAACTTCCTACAGTTGCCCAAGTATCAACCATTGTTCCTGAATCTACATAAGCTCCGATATTAACGTAAGAAGGCATCATAATCACCCCACTTGCTACAAAACTTCCGTGTCTTGCAATGGCATGAGGAACAACTCTTACACCTTTCTCTGCATAGTTTTTCTTCAAAGGAATTTTATCGTGGAATTCGAAAGGCCCCACTTCTATAGTTTCCATTGTCTGGATTGGAAAATACATCACCACACCTTTCTTTACCCACTCATTGATTTGCCATCCGTTTTCCGTTGGCTCAGCTGTTCTCAGTTCTCCTGCATCCAGTTTTGCAACCACTTCTCTTACGGCATTCTGATACTCTTCTTCTTTCAAAAGTTCGCGGTTATCCCAAGCTTTTTCAATTTTTTCCTGTAAAGACATTTCTTAGTTATAATTGATTAATAATTGATTTTAATAAAATAAAAAAGTCCAATAAAAAAATTATTGAACCTCATCATTATATCCTTTGGCAAAAATAATAAATTATAGAACACTTCTTGCAAAAAGAAACGCTTTATTCCAATAAGCCTCATTAAGAGACGAAATAATCACACCTTTAGTTGTGGAAGAATGGATAAAAGTAATTTCTCCGTTGTTCAGAATATCGTGAACGATTCCTACGTGAGTCACCGCAGAACCACCGGCGGTTGCAAAAAACAACAAATCTCCAGGCTTAGCTTCAGAGATATTAATTGAGTTTCCAGCTTTACCCTGGTCTTGGGAACGTCTCGGCATTTTCAGATTATTCTCGTCAAAAACTTTGCAGACTAATCCTGAACAATCGAAACCGGCTTTTGTATTGCCAGCGTATTTGTAAGGGGTTCCCAAATAATTTTCCGCATCGCTGATAATAGAAGCTCTTGTTCCGGAAACATTACCGGAATAATTGGAATTTAGTTTTTTGAGATTGGCTGATTTAGTAGTTGTTGGTTTTTTGTAAGAATATTTTTTTGCAGACTTTGAAGTTCCGCAAGACACCATCAATATTGAGAAAAGTATGAGTAGTACAGATTTTTTCATTTAATTAAATTTAAAAAATAGTTTTCCTCAATAACTCTTATTTTCTGATTGCCTAACAAAAATAGGATACTTATCTAAATTAAACAAGAGTTTGAAATGAAATCTCTGCAATAAACATACTTATCGTAAAAAATTAAGAGGGCAACGAGTGCCCCCTTTAATCAATAATCAGGTTTCTATGAACTCCGTTATTTGAATAAAATGAATACAAATTTCTTGCCACAGAACAAAATAAACTTCTGAATTTCAGAAGTTTAACATTAAGTGGAGAATACGGGATTCGAACCCGTGGCCTCTACACTGCCAGTGTAGCGCGCTAGCCAACTGCGCCAATCCCCCTTTTATTATGCAATGATAATCATTTTGCAGAATATCAGCAAAATTTAATTTATATAAAAATCGGGCTCAAATAAATTTGGACCCGACTTCTGTAAAACGTAAAATTTAAAAATATGAAATCAATTTTGATTTGATTTTAAATATTCATCAATGATATCAAATGCTCTTTTCTCGTCATTGATATCAACTTTAATAAAAGTATTGGTTGCAGTGGGAGTCGATAGAAAACTAAGGTAAGAATTCTCAACATCGCATTTGATTCCTGCATCTTCCAGCTTAGATTTCATAAGCTGAATCTCCTGAGGGCTGCTACTTTCGTAGACAGCTACTCTAGTTGTTGCATCCATAATTTTTGATTTTGATTTTGTTAAAGCAAAGCAATTTATGAAAAAAATATCAAAATCTAAAATTCCTTATATTAAATTCTCAAATATCTGATTAATTTTATCTAAAATAATTTGAATTTCATCTTTCGTTACATTCAGATGTGGACGAAACCTCAAAGACTGGTCACCACAAGTCAAAATAATGATTCCTTCATCGTAAAGTTTACTTCTCAGCCATTCTCTGCTTTCTCCATCTTTCAGGTCAAAAGCACACATCAAACCTTTTCCTCTTGCTGCTGAAATATGGTCCGGATATTTTTGTGCTAACTTTTTAAGTCCTTCTAATAAAAACTCTCCTACAATTCTAGAATTTTCTACCAAATTTTCATTTTCAATAATTTCTAAAACCAATTGAAAACGAAGCATATCGATAAAATTACCTCCAAAAGTAGAATTGATTCTGGAACTTTCTTTGAAAACGTGATGTTCCACTTCATCCAATTTTTCTTTATTGGCAAGGATTCCGCAAACTTGTGATTTTTTACCGAATGTAATGACATCGGGGATAATGTCAAGATGCTGGAAAGCCCACATTTTCCCGGTCATTCCGATTCCGGTCTGAACTTCGTCCAGAATTAAAAGGATTTCGTTTTCATCACAGATTTTTCTTAATTCAGTAAAGAATTCGTTTCTGAAATGATTATCCCCACCTTCTGCCTGAATTGGTTCTATAATCACACAAGCAACTTCATCCGGATTTGTCAAAATTGCTTCCTGAATGTGCAATAATGCCAATTGCTCGTGCTTGATTGTATCTTCAAGATTTTCTTCTGTAATTGGGAAATTCAGTTTTGGATTATTGATTCTTGGCCAATCGAATTTTGGAAAATACTGGTGTTTTCTTGGGTCAGAAGTATTGGTCAAAGACAATGTATAACCACTTCTTCCGTGAAAAGCTTGTCTGAAATGAATCGCAGCAGAACCTTCAGTTTTACTTCCTTTTTGCCAATTTTTTCTAGTTTTCCAATCGAAAGCAGTTTTTAAAGCATTTTCTACCGCCAAAGCGCCACCTTCTACAAAAAAACAATACTGCAATTCTTTTGGAATAGCAACTCTACTAAATGTTTCTACAAAATCTGCAAATTCTTGCAAATAAACATCTGACATCGTAGGTTTGTAAACCGCCATTTTGCCCAACCAAGTAGATTTTTCTATAATATAAGGATGATTATAGCCAACAGAAGCCGAACCAAACATAGAAAACATATCCAGAAATTTATTACCAGTCAATCTATCTACAATCCAAGAACCGTGAGATTTTTCGTAATCCATCACGAAATCAAAACCATCTGCCA
>QFQW01000112.1 GCA_003248755.1 Chryseobacterium sp.
AGACAATTAAGACTAACTGACTCAGAAGAGACCTCCTGGTGGGTCAGTTTATCTGAACAATAACAACCCTCAGTGACGCAACTGCTTTGCTGGGAGCCGCCTTTTACGAGCCAGCTAGGAGCATTGACTGAATTGGGACGTGTGTGGGTAAACAAAAAACTTTTTCAATGGTGGGAAGAAAATGACTCTCGAAAGAGGAAAGGCAGAAAGAGATATGGTTGAAAGAACAGTCCGACTTAAAATGCAAGACGGACTGAGTTGGTAGCTTCCTGCTGATCATGACGAACTTGCAACAGGATGTCTTTTTTCATAGTTATGAGTACCGAAGGGCAAGAAAATCATTTGAAGTTCTGAGCTTTTAATTCGGGGATTTCATTTAGGATGACAGAAAATGCTGGCAGCACACTTTTCATACCCAATTCTTGTGAAGTCCACAATATCGTCCATTCACAAAATTTGACAAATTACTTCTCACTACCGTGGTATATTGGCTGGTAGATCGAAACGTTTGCTTAATCTGATCACATCCGGAAATCTCGTCAGGTTCGAAGATAGTTGTCTGGAGATTTGTAGAAAGCAAACTATAAGTTTATATGACGGACTTGGCTCATTTTTAAGTGAAACTTATGACGATAGAACAAGAAATTAAGAGAAAGCGATTACTTTTAGAGCTTGTACATAATATTGAAAAGGAACTATGGTAAGCCAATGAAACCAAAAGTGATCTCAGTTAAATATGTCATATTGATTTTTTTTCTAGAAAAGACGTATTCAGTTTTTTATCTGATGCACTGAGAGAAAAAAGTAGCGGAAGAAGAAAGTTTGAGCTTCTTAGATGACGAACCAACTACAACCAACAAATATTCAGAAAGATAAAGGCTCCCACAAACGTTTCGGAGAAATATAAAATGAGATAAAGCGAAATGTCGGGAACCATTTCCCTTCCGTACTGTGGGAGAATCGTGAGTCAGTGAATGCTTCTAGGGGGAAAATAAAATATTATTTTTGCGGTGATGTCAAAGACTTTGAAAACTGAAAAGTCAATTATAGTCATAGCTACTTTTTTTAGAGTAGTTGGAAGTGGAGCTTTTTTACAATTCAGTCGTCTCTTACTGCCATAATTTTTGTTAATAATAAGTATATAATTTTAATGTTATTCTGCTTCCTACATCTCCAACAATGTGCCAATAACGATGGAAAGTGGAAGATGGGTGGTGGAAGTTAATTTTTGGCAGAATTTATTTATGGATGTGAAATTTTGGCAGAAAAAAAATTACAAATTGGGTTAACTTTATATTGGTAAGCTATTTATTCCATTATCATTTTCCTTCCACCAGCATTGATTTCCTGCTTAAGGATTTTTCGGGAATCGATATCAATATAATAAGTGCTTTCGGCTTTTCTATCCTGAATATCATCAGTCGATTTCACAACCCAGACTTTTTTACCATTATATTCAGATTTTTCAACTTTTTCTATATAAGCTTTGATAATACCTTTTTTAGCTGTCGGATTATAATCGAAAATAGCAATTTCGTTGGAGTAATTTTCACTCAAAGGTAAAAACCGAATTAGAGCAGGATAGCTGTTGCTGTCAAAATAAGGCGAAGTTGTTAACTCATCAATCATATCTTTTTTCCGGGTTTTATTATCAAGATAATATCCGGTCACTTTGTTTTTGGTAAATCTCAACAACATATTTCTCATCGAATTGAATGACGAATGATAAACCGGCTAGAAATCTGGGATTTTAACAATTGTAGAATCTACCCAGGCTTCAGTCGATTGTTTCATTTTGACAGTTGTTCTTATAAGGAGGTCTTTCTTGTTCAATTTCTTGAATTCGGTGGTTACTTTGCCAATTTCAATTTTTGAACCCGCATTTTCCATTGACCAACTTACTTCTGATGATTCATCTTGAATGTACTTTGAATCGAGCCTAACATTTTACTCGTAACATTTCTTCTCTATTGTTTTTTTTACTGCCATCTTTATTCCCTTTCAAAAAACCGACATGAATATGTCCTGTGCGTTTTATTGTGTTTTTTCGCAAATAAGAGACTCTATAATGAATTTCATTTGAGAAATAAAATTGACCTGAGCCTAATATTGTTAAGGTTCATCAATATCTCTTTCTTTAATTAGGCTATTGATTAGAGAAATACTGACAGATTTATTAAACTCTTTTAAACAGAAATCATATAAAAAATATCCTTTATGAAACTTAGTATTATTTAATTTAAAATACTTTTTCTCTTTTCCTATTTCATTAGTTTCACAAGTTCTTATAATTATATTCATTCTTTCCAATGTTACTTTATCTTCTAAACTTAGGTTTAAATAGGCTCCGTTAGGGATGATTTTATTTTCCAAATCCTTAACTGAAATAGGTAGTATTTCCGATGGAATTACAACTTTAAGATAATATGGTATTTTCTTTTTTTCTCTTTTGGACAATTTTGTCCATTGAGAGATTCTTTTATAGTTATTAACATTAAATCGATCCAGTTTAAGCTCATTTTCATTTTCAAGATTTAGGCTATCTTCAATATATTGGATATACAGGTTATAGTGGTCCAATATCTTTTCGGGAGTTAATATGTTTTCATTATTTTTTTGAAATTGTAATTTAGAGCTGGCAACAATCCAAATTTGATTCGGATTATAGTTATCTCCAGGCTGAGCAAACAAATAAGTTGTACTTATAAGACTGAAAAAGAATATTATTTTATATTTACATTCCATTAATTGCATTTATTATTGATTCTTTTATTTTGTTTAACATATCATTTCTATCTGTTGTTACAGAAGCCTTATTTGGCGACAAAATGTCTTGTGCCGAAAAAAAATTGGGCACTACCGATATTAAAAGGATAAGAAGTGTTCTCATATTTTTTAATAATAAGTAGTGACGAATGTAATATAGTTACAGCATTCTAAATCTGCTGAATCAATGATGTACACTAAAAACTCCGTAGGAGTGAAATGTTTGTAGAATTAATACGTTTTGTAAGCGGAGCTCCGTAGGAGCGACATCTTTAATCCTTAATTATTATCAAACCAAAGATTTTCCCCTTTCAGAACCAAAGGCGTCTCGAAATTATTGGTGAATAACCCGCCGGTTCCCAATCCTTGTGGCATCGGACTATTTTTTGTGTAAGTATATTGAGCAATTGCATTGAGTCCAATATTACTTTCCAAAGCAGACGTGATCCACCAACCAATATTTTGTTTTTCTGCCAAATTTATCCATTCATCCGAACCGAAAAATCCGCCGATTAAACTTGGTTTTAGAATAATATATTGGGGATTGATTTCTTTGAGAAGTTCTTTTTTGGATTCGATATTCAAAACACCAATTAATTCTTCATCCAAAGCAATCGGAGTTGGTGTATTTTTACAAAGTTCGGCCATTGCTTTCCAATTTCCAGCTGCAATTGGCTGTTCAATAGAATGAATTTCCAAATCAGCCAATTCCTGCAAAACAATTTTAGCTTGTTCTGAAGAAAAAGCACCGTTCGCATCTACACGAAGTTCTATTTTATCTTTTGGGAATTTCTTTCTGAGAGATTTGATGACCTCTTTTTCGGAATTCCAATCAACTCCGATTTTCAGTTTAATACAAGAAAATCCTGATTCCAATTTTTCCTCGATTTGAGATTGCATATAATATGCGTCTCCCATCCAAATCAAACCATTAATTTTTATCGATTCTTTTCCTTCCGTAAAATGGCTTGGAAAATATAGATCTCCCTGATGCTGTAAATTAAGAAGGGCTTGTTCAATACCAAAAATGATGGATGGGTGATTGATGAGTTCTTCCTGCAATTCTTCTAATTTCAGATTGATATTACGGCACGCCCATTCCAAAGCATCTTCATAGTCATCATCGTCATCGAAGCTCAAACCTCGGAAAAGTGAACATTCACCAATTCCTTTTTTGTCATCTTCAGAGATTTCAATGAAATAAGTTTCTTTGGTGTTGAGAACGCCGCGCGATGTTCCGCTTGGTCGTTTGAAATTCAGAATGTATTGATGGAATTTTGCGGTCTTCATTCTGCAAAAATAAGAAAAGACCGAAGAAGTCGGTCTTTTGTATGATTTAAAAATCCTAAATTTAATTTTTATCGATAGCTTTTGCCATGAATTCTTCGGCTTTGGTTACCATTGCTGCGCTTCCACAGAAAAATGGAACACGTTGGTGTAATTCTGTCGGTTCAATTTCCATAATTCTTTTGAAACCATCGCTGCATTTTCCACCGGCTTGCTCTGCCAAAAATGCCATTGGATTAGCTTCGTAAAGTAATCTTAATTTTCCTTTTGGAGATTGCGATGTTGATGGGTAAATATAAATTCCTCCTTTTAGCATATTTCTATGAAAATCGGAAACTAGAGAACCAATGTATCTGGAGGTATAAGGCCTGTCACCTTCTTCCTCCTGGCAATATTTGATATAATCTTTTACACCTTGAGGAAATTTGATGTAATTCCCTTCATTAATAGAATAGATTTTTCCCGAAGTTGGAAATTTGATGTCCTTATGAGAAAGGTAATAAGTTCCGATAGAAGGATCTAATGTGAAACCATTTACACCATTTCCGGTTGTGTAAACAATCATTGTAGAAGAACCATAAACAACATATCCTGCAGCAACTTGATTGACCCCTTTTTGTAAGAAATCTTTTAATTGAACAGGGGTTCCAGGATCAGTAACTCTTCTGTAAATTGAGAAAATAGTTCCTACGGAGACGTTGACATCGATATTGGAAGAGCCGTCAAGAGGATCAATAAGAACGACATACTTACTCAGATGAGCATTTTCTGTACATTTGATTTCGATGAAATCATCACTTTCCTCGGATGCAATTCCACAGACAACTTCTCTTTGGGATAATGCGGCAATGAAAATGTCGTTTGCCAAAACGTCAAGTTTTTGTTGTTCTTCGCCTTGTACGTTTTCGGTTCCTACCTTTCCTATAATGTCTGCAATTCCAGCTTTGTTGACCTCTCTATTTACAATTTTTGTGGCAATCCTAATGGAGCTGATAAGTCGGGAAAGTTCACCTGTTGAGTATTTGAAATCATCTTGTTTCTCGATAATAAATTCTCCTAAAGTCTGTAAAACCTGATGTGACATTGTTGGTTAATTTGATTTTCTACAAAACTAATTTTTTTTTGATTAAATGAAACAGAATTTATCCCTAATTAATTGTTGTTGTTTTGATGTGATTAATATTGTTCAATAAATTGATGATTTTGTATAAAATACAATCAGGTTTTCATATCTCATCCATTATTAATAATTTTGAATCTTTATAAAAAATGCTTAACATTTAATTAATAAAAAATAATATTTCGAACAACAACTTAAATCTAATGAAAGTTTACAAATTTGGTGGAGCGTCTGTAAAAGATGCTGAAGGTGTGAAAAATGTAGCCTTGGTTCTTGAAACACAAGGGTTTGAAAAATGTTTGCTGGTAGTTTCTGCTATGGGAAAAACTACAAATGCATTAGAAAAGGTGGTAGAATATTATTTTAAGAAACAGGATTATCAGGCAGAAATCGAAACCATAAAACAAAATCACATCAATATTGCAAAAGGTCTGTTTGCTGAAGATCATGCTGTGTTTGATGAGATTTCTTTGTTTTTTGATGACATCGATTCTTTTTTAAGAAGAAACAAGTCACCAAATTATAACTTTGTTTATGACCAAGTTGTAAGTTGTGGTGAGATGATTTCTTCTAAAATTTTGAGTGAGTATCTTAATGATATTCAGTTTTTCAATCATTGGTTGGATGCTAGAGACTATGTGAAAACCGACAGTACTTATAGAGAAGGTACTGTAAATTGGCAGGAAACGGAACAAAATATCTCAAAACTTGATAAAATCAATTGCTATGTAACTCAGGGTTTCATTGGTTCCGATGAGAATAATTTTACGGTGACCTTAGGCAGAGAAGGTTCAGATTATACGGCGGCCATATTCGCTTATTGCCTGAATGCGGACGAAATGACAATCTGGAAAGATGTTCCCGGTGTAATGACAGGTGATCCGAGAAAATTCGAGAATGTGGAATTATTGTCCAATATTTCTTACGAAGAAGCAATTGAGATGGCTTATTACGGGGCTTCGGTTATCCATCCCAAAACGCTTCAGCCACTTAAGCAGAAGAACATCCCGTTCTTTGTGAAATCTTTTATAGAACCGAAAAAACCGGGAACAAAAGTTGGAAACTCCGAAGAGAATGAATTGATTGAAAGTTATATTCTAAAAGAAAATCAAACATTACTAAATGTGGAGACAAGAGACTTCTCTTTCATTGCAGAAGATCATATGAGTTTGATATTTAGTCTTTTGGCGAAATATAAAATTAAAGTTTCTCTGATGCAGAATTCTGCAATTTCATTGGCGCTGTGTTTAGAAGATAAATTTGGAACAGCTAATGATTTCAATGAAGAATTGCAGCAAAGTTTCATTACACAAATGACAAAAAATGTATCTTTATTCACTGTCAGAAATGTCAATATCGATACATTAGACCAATTTTATAAAGACAAAAAAGTTCTGTTGGAACAGATTTCTAAAAAGACTTTCCAAATGGTAACTATGTAAAAAAAACTATGAGCTTAATATCCAAAGAAGACTTGATAAAAGCATCGGGATTAGATAAGATAGGTTTTCTGAAAAGACCTGTTGCGTCTGCCATTATGAATCTTGCCAAGATTAATGATGTTAATAATCTCTATGATAAACTTAAACATACGAAAGGTGTAGAGTTCTTTGATCAATTTATAAAAGAACAGGAACTCAGTTACATTGTTTTCGAAGAAGATCTTGCGAAAGTTCCAAAAACAGGTCCTTTCATCATTGTTTCCAATCATCCACTTGGTGCATTAGATGGGATTTTGATGTGCAAAATTTTGCTTCGTGTCCGTCCGGATTTTAAAGTTATGGGCAATTTTCTTCTTTCGAAAATCGAACCAATGGCTCCATTTGTTCTTTCTGTAAATCCTTTTGAAGGCAGAAAAGATGCATATAATAGCACTTCAGGAATGCGGGAAACCATGAAACATTTACAAGAAGGTGGTTGTATTGGGATATTTCCTGCGGGAGAAGTTTCCAATAAAAATAATGAATATGGAGAGGTTCTGGATAGACCTTGGGGGAAAACTGCGCTTAAAATTATCAAAAAAGCAAAAGTCCCTGTTGTTCCGATGTATTTTCATGCAACCAACAGCCAGATGTTTTATAATGTAGCGAAGTTACATCCGGATTTGCAAACGATGATGTTGCCAGCAGAGATGATGAAGAAAAGAGATAAACCCATCCGGATTAGAATTGGAAAACCGATTTCCGTAAAACAGATGGAAGAGGAAGAAACAATTGAAGAATTGGGCGATTATCTTTATAATAAGGTTTATATGCTCAAGTCATATTATGAGAGAAGAAAAAGCATTACGGAGAAACTGAAACTTCCGAACATGTCTCTCAAACTTCCTTTACAGAAACAGAATAATATTGTTCAAAATATCATTGATGAAACGCCGGTCGAGGATATCGTCAATGAAATCAATATGTTGAAAGAAGCGGAAAATAAAAAGCTTTTTTCTCATGGAGATTATGATGTGTTTTTTACAAAATCCGAAGATATTCCTTCTATAATGAGGGAGATTGGACGACAAAGAGAGCTGACATTCCGTGCAATTGGAGAAGGTACAAATTTGCCTTTTGATTTGGATGAGTATGATAATCATTATCATCACCTTTTCCTTTGGGATAATAATGATAGAAAATTAGTTGGAGCTTATAGAATGGCTCTAGGTTCTGAGGTGATGAGAAAGTATGGAATCAATGGGTTCTACACTAGCTCGCTTTTCGAATATGATCCTGAATTACAACCCTTCTTCAGAAAAGTGATAGAGATGGGAAGGGCTTATATCTCTGTAGGATATCAGCAAAAACCATTTCCGTTATTCTTGCTTTGGAGAGGAATTGTGCACGTTTGTTTGAGAAATCCGGAGCATAAATTTCTGATGGGAGGTGTAAGTATCAGCAACAAATTTTCTGAATTTTCAAAATCTTTAATGATAGAGTTTATGCGTTCACATTATTACGATTCTGCAGTTGCACAATATATTCATCCAAAGAATGAGTTCAAGGTGGTGATGAAAGAGCGCGATAAAGCCTTGTTTTTTGAAGATATGGATGCAGATCTTAATAAGTTAGATAAGATAATTGATGATCTTGAGCCTGAATTAAGATTGCCTGTTTTGATAAAAAAATATATCAAGCAAAATGCAAAAATGATTGCTTTTAACGTAGATCCAAATTTCAATGACGCAATTGATGGATTGATGTATATTAGGATTAGTGATCTTCCGGAAGATACGATTAAACCTGTTTTGGAAGAATTAAGTGATTTTTTCAAGTCTCAAACCGAAAAAAAATCGACTGATAATCAATGATTTTTGTTGTAAATAGTGAAGAATTTTCAATATAATTTGCATTATATAAATAAAGATTCTACTTTTGCACCACTCAAAACAACAGTAGAGAGTGATGGTTTCTTAGCTCAGTTGGTAGAGCAACGGACTGAAAATCCGTGTGTCCCTGGTTCGATCCCTGGA
>QFQW01000113.1 GCA_003248755.1 Chryseobacterium sp.
TTTCAATTGTCTTTTCTGGAAAATCGGTTGCGTAATTCCGCCTAAAGCAGAACCAAACAAAGACGCCGGAATCTGAAACCAATTATCAAACTTGAAAGAATTCACGCCGCCGTTCGCTGTGATTTTCAAAGCAGGATACATATTCGCCTGAGCAATTCCAATCATCGCATTAGACTCTAACAAAACGAGTTCCTGCTGACGAACATCCGGACGACGACTCACCATTGCTGCTGGAAGTCCCGCGGAAAAATTTTGTGGTAGGGAAGTGTCGGACATTTCAATCGTTCTGTTGATTTTGGTCGGATTTTCACCTACCAAAATACTCAAAGCATTTTCCTGAATTTTAATATTCTGCTCCAGTTGTGTAATCAGAAGTTCTGTATATTCCTTTTGTGCTTTTGATTGCTGAACGCCTAGAGAAGTCGCATCACCACTCTGCCAGATTTTTTCTGTGATATTAAGTGTATTTTTACTCAGTTCCAGATTCGATTTGGCGATTTCCAATTGTTTATCCAACATCAAAAGATTGTAATAACCTTGTGCAATTGCTGCTACAACTTGTGTTTGGATTGCTTTTGTCGCTTCATAAGTCTGCAGATATTGCATTTTGGAAACCTCCTGCTGATTCTTGATTTTTCCCCAGATATCAGCTTCCCAAGACAAATTAAACGCAGCATTGTAATCTTCAACATAGCTTTTTCCTAGAAATAAGTTGATGCTTTGTCCATTCAGACTGTTGTCGGAAGGTCTTGTGATTTGACCAGTGACTCCAAATCCAACCTCAGGATATTGCATATATTTTGCCTGTTTCAGTCGTTCTTGTGAAGAAGCAACCTGTTTCAGGGCAATCTGCAAATCATAATTGTTTTTGATTCCTTTTTCAATCAAACCTTGCAAAATCGGGTCATTGAAAAACTGTCGCCATTCTAGATTCGCTACGCTTGCCGTGTCAGCCGTTGCCGTATATTGGAAAGTTTCCGGCAAATCAGGACTTATTTTATCAAGAGCTAATTTGGGCATACAGGAAACCGCACTCGCTACGACTACTGAGGAGACCAAAATCTCTTTTATTTTAGTTAATATTTTCATTAATTTTTCTTTTGTATTCATTAATTTGGGCAGCTATTTCCGCCTTCCGCTCCCAATCTTTTCACTCTGAGGCTCTCGAAGAGTCCACTCAAGTCGGGCTGCGTGAGATTCGCTGTTCCAAAACAATTTGGTTAATTCAATTTTTGATTTGGATTTTATTGCAAAGACGCAAAAGTTATTATCAAAAGAACTCTTCAAGCCGCAAAATAAAATCGAATATTTTAAAATTTGTGCCTTAAAAACAGAGAATCATTCAAAAAAATCCTTGTGTCTTTGCGTTTAAAACTCCAGTTTAGATTAGATTCAAAGCTGCTTTTTCTCTTTTAAGTCTTCGTTTCTTTTTGCTAGGCATTTTTTCATGCAGATATTGGAATATCACATACATCACAGGAATAATGAAAATCCCTAATACAACACCTGTCAACATCCCGCCGACCGTGCTTATTCCAATGGAGTGATTTCCTTTTGCAGCAGCACCTTGCGACCAAACCAATGGAAGCATTCCGATAATGAAAGCAAACGATGTCATCAGAATTGGTCTTAATCTTAATCTTGAAGCTTGTAATGCAGATTCAATCAACGTTTTTCCCGCCTGTCTTCTTTGGACTGCAAATTCTACAATCAGAATGGCATTTTTGGCGAGCAATCCTACAAGCATAATCAATCCAACCTGAACATAGATGTTATTATCAATTCCAGCCAAACCTGTGAATGCATAAACTCCGAAAATACCAGTTGGAATCGTCAGAATAATTGCAAAAGGAAGAATGTAACTTTCGTATTGAGCAGCCAATAAAAAATACACGAACAAAATACTCAACATAAAAATAAATGCAGTTTGTCCGCCGGTTGCTTTTTCTTCACGTGTGATTCCGGTCCATTCGTAGCCATAACCTCTTGGTAAGGATTTTTTGGCGGTTTCTTCTACTGCTTTTATCGCATCTCCGGTACTGTAACCAGGCTTCGGAGTTCCGTTGATAGTTACCGCATTGAAGAGGTTATTTCTGGTCACAGTTTCTGGTCCGAAAGTTCTTTTCAAAGTCACCAGAGTTTTTACAGGAACCATTTCACTTTGGTTATTTTTAACATAGATTCCTTCAAGCGAATTAGCATCGGTTCTGTAAGGAATATCGGCTTGTGCCATTACTCTGTAATACTTCCCGAATCTGTTGAAGTCCGAAACGAAACTACTTCCATAATAAATCTGCATTGTCTGCATCAAATCGTTGACGGAAACTCCCAATTGATTGGCTTTGTCAGCATCAACTTCAATGGTATATTGTGGATTTCCTGCAGCATAAGTGGTGAAGGCAAAAGCAATCTCCGGACGCTTCATCAATTCTCCAATGAATGCCTGAGTGGTTGTTCCCAATTGTTCTAATGAACCGTTGGTCTTGTCCTGAAGCATAAATTCGAAACCGGAAACATTTCCAAAACCCTGAACAGTAGGGAAGTTGAAAAAGAATGCATTGGCATCTTTTACCTGAGCTACTTTCCCTGTTAATCCTGCTGCAATCTGGTCCGGGTCTTTTACGGCACCACGGTCTTCATAATCTTTCAATTTTATAAAACCTGCGGAATATGGTGATGCATTGGCATTACTAATGAAATTGAGACCATCTGAAACCCAAAGATGTTTAGCTACATTTTCTTTATTGATGATTTTATCAATTTCTTCCGTTGCTTTATTAGTTCTTTCCAATGAGCTTCCTGGAGGCGTGTTCACGGCATATAAAACAAAACCTTGGTCTTCGGTTGGAATAAATCCGGAAGGTGCTTTATTAATCAAGAAAACAGTTATCGCTGTAATCAAAGCAAGTCCGCCGACACTTACCCATTTGTTTTTAATTAAAAATTTGAGACTATAAATATATTTTTTGGTCAGATTATTAAAGCTTTTATTGAAAGCATTGAAAAACCTAGCACCAAAACCTTTTTTGTGTCCGTGTTCACCATGCTCTCCTTGAGGGTCGTTCAGTAAAAGTGCGCATAGAGCCGGACTTAATGTCAATGCATTAATTGCCGAAATTAAAATCGCAATCGCTAATGTGAAAGCAAACTGTCTGTAGAATACGCCTGCAGGACCTTGCATAAAACCAACAGGAATAAATACTGCAGACATTACCAAAGTAATGGAAATGATAGCTCCGGATATTTCACTCATAGATTCTCTAGTTGCCTGTTCTACGGGAAGTCCTGTATGTTCCATCTTGGAATGGACGGCTTCCACAACCACAATCGCATCATCCACAACAATACCAATTGCCAGAACCAAAGCAAACAAAGTCAACATATTAATACTGAATCCAAATAAGTTCAGGAAGAAAAATGTCCCGATAATCGCAACTGGAACTGCAATCGCAGGAATCAACGTTGACCTGAAATCCTGAAGAAAAATGAATACAACAATAAATACCAAGATAAATGCAATCACCAAAGTCTCTACAACCTGATGAATAGAAGCATCCAAAAAGTCTTTGGAATTGTACATGATGATAGGCTCCACGCCTTTTGGAAGTGTAGTTTTGAACTCTTCAACTTGTTTTTCAACTTCAGTCAGGATTTCATTGGCATTAGAACCTGCAGTTTGTAAGATTGCAAAACCAGCAACTGGCTTACCATCAACTCTGTTGGCTGCAGTATAACTGTATGAACCGAATTCTACTCTTGCAACATCTTTCAGTCTCAGGAATGAACCGTCGCTATTAGCTTTCACTACGATGTTTTCATAGTCTTCATTCTTGTTTAATTTTCCTTTATATTTAAGGATATATTCATAAGTTTCCTTACTTCCTTGCCCGAATCTTCCCGGCGCAGCTTCAAGATTGCTGTTTTTGATTGCCGAAAGAACTTCCTGAGGAGAAAGATTGTTGTCTGCCAACCGGTCTGGTTTCAGCCAAACTCTCATCGAGTAATCTTTAGAACTAAAAACCTGAGCCTGCGCAACGCCCGGAATACGTTGTAATTGTGGAATGATGTTGATCTTCATGTAATTCTGAAGAAAAAGCTCGTCATATTGTTTCGGGTCGTTGCTGGTGATTCCCATGAACATAATGAAACTATTCTGAACTTTCTGAGTCGAGATTCCCGCCTGAACAACTTCTTGTGGAAGCTGGCTCATCGCTTTTGAAACCCGGTTTTGAACATTCACAGCGGCGTTATCGGGATCGGAACCTTGTTTGAAATAGATGTTAAGAGTCAAAGATCCATCGTTGCTGGAGTTGGACGTCATATAGGTCATATTTTCCACACCGTTCACAGCTTCCTCTATAGGATTGGCAACAGAGCGGGCAACAACTTCAGCATTTGCACCGGGATAGGACGCAGTTACCTGAACACTCGGAGGCGCAATATCAGGAAACAAAGTTATCGGTAATTGGAATACCGAAAGCCCTCCCAATAGTAATAAAATGATTGAAATAACCGTTGAGAGTACCGGTCTTTCTATGAATTGTTTTAGCATAAGAAGTATAGTTTTTTAAATCTTCTGTTTTATTTTTTTATTATAAAGGCGTTGCTACGAGCAGGCTATCAGAAGAAATCATTTTTGGTTTGATAGATGCACCGTCTTTTAAGACTCCCAAACCTGTAAATACGATTTGATCTCCTTTGGAAAGACCTTCGGAAATGAAATAATAATGTTCTGTTTTTCCAGAAATAGTAATTGGTTTGCTAGTCACTTTTTTGTCTTTTCCAAGAATATAAACGTAAGTTTTGTCCTGAATCTCAAAAGTTGATTCTTGCGGAATAACTACTGCATTTGATAATAATTGCGGCATTCTCACTTTCCCCGTATTCCCGCTTCTCAATGTTCCGTTCGGATTAGGGAAAGTAGCACGAACAGTTATTGCGCCTGTACTTTTATCAAATTGTCCATCTATCATTTTCATTTTTCCTTTTTCAGAGTAAGTGGAATTGTCAGCAATTACCAGATCAACCAAAGGCATATTTCTCATTTTTTCTTCGAGAGTTGCACCTGTATATTTCTTTTGGAAAGCAATAAAATCGATTTCACTGATTGAGAAATAGGCATAGATTTCACTGATGTCTGAAACAAAAGTTAACGGGTTAGGGTCGGTTCTGGAAATCAAGCTTCCTTTTTTATAAGGAAGTCTTCCAATATAACCACTTACCGGAGCAGTAATAGTTGTAAACCCAACATTGATTTTACTTCCACCCAAAGATGCTTTTGCCTGAGCTGCCGCTGCAACTGCCGCTGCATAATTGGCTTTTGCAGTTTTCAATTGTACATCGGAAACTACTTTATCAGCAACCAATGGCTGAAGTCTGTCAACTTCCACTTTTGCTTTTTGGATATTGGCATTGGCAGCTTGAAGATTTGCAGAAGCCATATTCAATTGTTCGCCATAAACTCTTGGGTCAATTTTGAATAGAGGTTGTCCAGCTCTTACATAAGAACCTTCTTCCACATAGATCTTGTCCAGATAACCGTCAACTTGTGAACGTATTTCCACATTGTTTTTCCCTTCCAAAGCGGCGGGGAATTCCTGATAAGTTGTAGCAGGAGAAGTGATGACAGTATAGACTGGAAGCTCTGGCGTAGGGACGGCCATTGCTGCATTGTCTGCGGCTTTTGTACAGCTTTGTAAAAAAATAATACTCGATATAAGTACAATAAGTTTAGAATTGTTAGTTATTTTCATTTTAAGTTTTTAATTGTTAATTTAAGTAATAGTGTAATTGAATAAAATATTGTTAATTTATCTAACATTGTTAAGTTTTAAATCAAAAATATCAGCGCTTGAGTTTACATTGTTTCCATATTTTGAGAGTTTATTTGATTAATTAATTTATCTGAACTAAGTTCTTTTTTCTAACGGTGTTAATATTTGATTAAAAGATAGTCTCAGATTTATTTATAACAATTAAATTAAAATTAATACTGTGTTAATATTCCTAACAGTGTTAATTAAAAATTCAAAAAAAATTATAACGATTTTATATAAGCTGCAACAGTCTCATCAAGTGTTGTCTTATTCATCGTAGAAGGGATGTCATCATTACGCATCATCATAATCGAAATCAAACCGTGAACAGCTGAAAATAAAGCGTGTGAAGAATGGCAAGCATTATCAGGATTGGATCCTTTTTTCTTGATGATGTCATAAGTACAATCATAAAGCAAATCCTGAAATGATGAGAATTCTTCCTTCATCAATCCTTTTCCGCTGCATTGCATTCCTAATCCGAACATCAGTTGATAATACTCCTTATTCTTAAAAGCAAAATTCCAATAAGCATCAACAATTGCTACTAATTGCTCTTCCGGAGTGCCGTGTTTTTTCTGAGCTTTTAATAATTCGATGTGTAATTTATGAAAACCATTCAGAGAAATTTCAAATAGAATAGCCTCTTTGTTTTCGAAATAATCATAAACAACAGGAGCACTGTACTCTATAGCATCAGCAATTTTTCTGATAGAAAGAGAAGCCCATCCGTCCGTTTTAGCCAAAGAAAAAGCTGCATCCAAAATATTGGCGCGTATAGATTCTTTTTCTCTTTGTCTTCGTTCGTGTACTCCCATTTTAGTTTTCCTAACAGCGTTAGCAAAATTATAAACTTTTTGGTTTAAGTTCCAAATTATTTAATTGATAATAATGTTAAAATAAAAAATCAAAATTTACAAATGTCCTATTAATCGAAGATGAGATAGTTATTGATAAAAACGATTACTGTTTTCAGTTTAGAATTCCTGAAATAAATATCGTTCTGGATAATTCAATTTTTCACTTTTTCTTTGACCATTCACTACTATATGAATGATATTCATCTGGTCATCAAATAGATTATAAAAAAAACTAACAGCAGTTTCTATTTTTTTTGGGTTAGATATTGGTTCTGACTCCAAAAAGATGTCAACACTTTCTTTATCTTCTTGATAGCCAATGAAATTAACTTTGGTGAATTTATTATTTACTTTTAATCGGAGATATTCGGAAGAGTAATTTTTAAGTATTTCATTTAGTCCTTTTTCAGATTTTTGATCTAAAAAATGAAGATTTTTACCATATTTTTTATTTAGAGCATTTTCAAGGTCATCCATGAAAAATCGTCCGGATATTTCAAAAGTTTTTGACTTTTGATTGTAATTAAATTCCATAGAGCCAACATGATAAGGATGAAATTTAAAAGCCAAAGAAATAAAAGCCAAAATGACAGCCAGAATTACAGAAATAATATTCTTCATTAAACCCAAATTTTAAATCGAAATTAATCATTATTTTCGTAAACCTTTTTAAAAACAGTACAATGCAGGATTTTATTTTTTACTTGAAGTTGGGTTGGGAACACATTATTTCTTTGGATGCACTTGATCATCAGCTTTTTATTCTCGCATTGATTGCTGTTTATTCTTATAACGATTTCAAAAAGATTCTGATTCTTGTAACTGCTTTTACGATTGGACACTCTATAACATTAGCGCTTAGTACACTTAATGTCTTAAAAGTTCCTGGTAACTGGATCGAGTTTCTGATACCATTAACTATTGTCATTACATCATTAGATAATATATTCATGAAAAGCAAACAGAAAACCCTCATGAAAATGAATTATTATCTGGCATTGATTTTCGGATTAATTCATGGGATGGGGTTTGCAAATACGGCAAGAATGATGATTGCTAAAGAACAAAGCATTTTTGTACCGTTGTTAGGCTTTAATATTGGTTTGGAATTGGGACAAATTGTAGTCGTATTGTCTATTTTGATTCTACTTTTCATTCTTCTTAATATTTTCAAGGTTAATAGGAAAGATTGGATTTTATTTGTTTCTTCGGCTGTTTTTGCACTATCTCTTAAAATGGCTTTGGAAAGAATTCCTTTTTAATGATTATAAAGTTGTTAAATATTTATTTTTATTGGTAACAATTTTCTAAATTTGATAACTTATAAGTAACAATCATCTAATTTTTTTGAAGAAATGAAATTAAAAGTTTTAGGACTTTTATTCTGTTCTGCTGTTATTTCGGCACAGAATATCCAAAATAATCCCGGAAGTAATCACGGCAACAAATTCGAACAACTGGGAACTATTTTACCAACTCCCAATGTTTATAGAACGGCTTCGGGATCTCCCGGGCAAGCTTATTGGCAGCAACAAGCAGATTATGATATAGAAGCTTATCTGGATGAAGATAAGAGAAATCTAAAAGGTTCGGAAACGATTACTTATTATAATAATTCTCCGGATGATTTGGATTATCTATGGCTTCAGTTAGATGAGAATGAACAATCTTCTGTGAAAAATGCTGATTATCCTTCTTCTTCAACATTACCAAAACGCTCGGTTATTGAAAACCTAAAGCCATCAGAATTACCAGTTTCAAATAATGGCTATGGTGTAAATCTTGAAAAAGTAACAGATGCTTCTGGTAATGCTTTGAAATACGTCGTTAATAAAACAATGATGCGTATTGATCTTACAAAACCACTTAAAAAAAATGAAAAATTTGTATTCAAAATCAATTGGAATTACAATATTCCCAATC
>QFQW01000013.1 GCA_003248755.1 Chryseobacterium sp.
AATAAAGAAATTAAAAATTCCCATATAAACGCCCATTTTTCTTTGAGGAATCACTTCTATCAACATTGCATAGGGCATTGCTAAAATACTGGCCCAAGCAAATCCCAATCCTATCATCGAAACCCAAAGTAATGATGTATCTTTTATAAAATACATCGATATCAATCCCAGACCTCCTGCCAATAAAGCTAAAGCGTGAGTCTGTTTTTTGCCAAGGAATTTAGCAATTGGAGTCAATAAAAACGCAAACGGAATTGCCCAAAGATTATACATTCCGAATAATTTCCCTGTCAAATCTCCAGCATTATTGAAAGCTTCTGAATGTGTATCTTCCGGCGATAACCCGAAATGGTGCGTTGCCAAAGCACTTGTAGTAAAAACCCACATTGTAAATAAAGCAAACCAGGAGAAAAACTGAACGATTCCCAATCGTTTCATCTGAGCAGGAATATTCGCAAAATCCTTGAATATATCTGAAAATTTTGAAGGTTCCGCAACTTCTTTTCCGTCTTCAAAAGACGCAAATTCTTCAGGAGAATACTCTTTTGTAGTCAGAATTGTGTATAGAATAGTCAGAATCAAAAACCCTGCGCCAACATAAAAAGAGAAAATCACATTATCAGCTACAAAGCCTTCCGGAGCAACATTCGAGATTCCCAGTCTGGTTAGCCAATCCGGAAGATAAGAACCGATTACCGCTCCAATTCCAATCAAAATCGTTTGAACGGAAAACCCAATCGTTCCCTGATGTTTTGGAAGCATATCTCCTACCAACGCACGAAAAGGTTCCATAGCTACATTGATAGATGCATCCATCATGGCTAAGAAAATTACTGCCAACAATAATACATTGGCTGCAATAAGATGAGTCACAGAAGCTGCATTTGGAAGGAGAACTAATCCAATCGCGCACAGAACTGCACCAATCAAAAAGTAAGGTTTTCTTCTTCCTAACGGACTCCAGGTATTGTCTCCCATATGCCCGATAATCGGCTGAACAATCAATCCTGTAACCGGCGCAACCAGCCAGAACCAAGATAGTTCGTGAACATCTGCTCCCAGATTTGCCAAAATCCTGCTGGCATTACCATTTTGCAAGCCAAACGCCATTTGGATTCCCAAAAATCCCATACTCATATTGATAATCTGAGCCATTGAGAGATTCGGTTTTATTTTTTTTGTCATTTATTTTTAAGGTTTTATATATTATTTTAATTTCTGAATCAAAGCATCCTCGATTGGTGTTTTGATTTTAATTACTTCATTCATAACTTCATTAGGAACAGTTACCGAAAGAACATACTGTTTGATTTTCCATTTGCCACTGATTTTTTCGACAACACCAGAACCTCTGCAGATTTTCATCTGGGTATCCAAAACCTCATCAAACCAGGCGTAATTTCCGTCTTTGCTGAAATAGATATTGCGTTTCAAGGATTTGAAATTCCAACCTTGTCCTTTATCAAAATGAGGTTTAGCATAATCCATAAATTGTTTTTTATCCCACACTTCGGTAGCATCAGTCCCTATATAGAGAGATTCTTGAGCAAACAAATCAAAGTAATTTTTGAAATCTGCATTAGCTGCAAATGTATTAAGGTCGTCCAGTAATTTGTTGATATTCTTTTTCTGAACATTCTCGTAAAAGCCTTTTTTCTGAGCTAAGGCTGAACTTGAAAATATTAATAATGATGTCAGTAGAAAAAGTGAAATTATTCTCTTCATTTGATTTTATTTTTGAGTTTCTATAATTTTTTTGATTAAAACAATCTGACCAAGATGATAATAACTATGCTCTATCATTCCGTCAAGATTTCTGATGTATGTTCCGTATTTTTCATCGACAAAATCTGCATTGAGTTTTTCTTCAGATAAATTTTCTATCAATTTTGCAAATTCCTCAGAATCTTTCCAGAAATCATAAAGAAAATTCTCCCATTGCTCCTGAGATTCTACGGGTGGAAAATCGAAACTGAATTTATCTCTTATTTCCAAATCTCCATCAAGCAACACGTTTTTAATTCCTTTGATGTAATAATGAATATGCTGTGCAAGAACAGAAATCGTATTCAGATTCTGAAACTTGGCCGTAGCCATTCTGTAATCCAAATTTTCAATCTGGTCTTTGAAATTGGTATTCGCAATCCAGATTCCGTTCAGGATGACTTCCCGAAAGCGATTGGCCAATTGCAATTGATTTTTCATAGTCAAAATATCATTAAACGAATGTAAAAATTTGTTGGGAAACTCAATTACATTTTCTTGTTTTGAACTCAATTATTATTTCAATTCTAAAATTAATGAAGATTTTGCAGGAACAGACAAATTTGTTTTCAAATCAAAATCTTTATCAGAAATAATATCTTTTCCTCTTGTGAAATTCTTCAAACCTTCAGAAAAACGCTTCAAATCCAAATTTTGAGCTTCTTTATTATTATTAATTACAACCATTACTCTCTTATTATCTTTGTATCGGAAGTAAACATAAACGTTGTTGTTTGGAATGTAATGTAACGTTTTTCCTGAATGAACCGCTTCGTTGGTTTTTCTCCAATTTAGAAGTTTTTTGGTAAAATTAAAATAGTCGTTTTGAGAAGCTGTTCTTCCTGATTTTGTAAAGGCATTATTTGCATCGCCAGCCCAGCCTCCGGGAAAATCTTTACGGATCTCGCCATCGCCGCCGTTGTTTTTATCTCCAGCCATTCCAATTTCGGAACCGTAATACAATTGAGGAATTCCACGAACGGTCAAAATCAAGCTCATCGCCAATTTGTAATCTTCGACTTTTGGAAATATTTGATTGAATCTATTCGTATCGTGATTCTCAGCAAAGACCAAAATATTATTGATATTAGGATAAAGAAAATCATTAGCAAAATTGTCATAAACTCTCTGCATCCCGGAATCCCAGCCGGAATCTTCTCGAAAAACCTGACCAAGAGCATCATGAAGCGTAAAATCCATTACCGATGGCAAATATGAATTGTAACCTTCTATCGCTGCAATCTTGGAGTTTTTTTGCCAATAAGACATTTGCGCCTGGTCGTGCATCCAGACCTCTCCAACAATATTGAATTTCGGATATTCGTCGGTAATTCTTTTTGTCCAATCTGCAATTCCTTTTTTATCGTTGTAAGAATAAGTGTCCACACGGAACCCGTCCAGACCTGCATATTCTATCCACCAGATTGCGTTCTGAGCCATATAAGTCACAACCATCGGATTGCTTTGGTTCATATCCGGCATTGTCGTATCAAACCAGCCGTCCATACAAGCGGCTTCGTCAACTTTCGCTGCATTTGTATCAAACTGGGTTGTCATTCTGTAATTACTTCTCTGGAAACCGTTTTCCTGTCCGTTCCAGTAATGAATCCAGTCTTTGGAAGGCAAATCTTTGATAATCCAGCTTTTTGAACCCCAGTGATTGGTCACATAATCCATCACGAGCTTCATTTTTCTTTTGTGGAGTTCGTCAGCCAGATTCTTGTAATCATCGTTGGTTCCGTAACGCGGGTCGATTTTGTAATAATCGCTTTGTGCATAGCCGTGGTAAGAATAAGAAGGTTCGTTATCCTCCAACAATGGTGTGTTCCAAATGGTTGTAACACCCAAATCCTGAAGATAATCCAGATTTTTTACAATTCCTGCAATGTCTCCACCATGACGTCCGCCGTTTTTAGTTCTGTCTGATTTTTCGGCTGTATCAGGTGTATTGTCATTTTTTGGATTGCCGTTGGCAAAACGGTCCGGCATTATCAGATACATCACATCTGCGGACGTATAAGAATCTCTGTTTGCAGAATTCTGTTGTCTTTGTCTGAATTCGTAATCGATGGTTTTAACAGTTTTGTTGCCGTTTTTGAAGTTGAGTTTTGTTTTCCCGGGCTGAACACCGTTTGTATCAATCGTTACAAAAAGGTAATTTGGGTTTTCAACTTTTTTGACTTCTTTGATTTTGATTCCGCTTGAGAATTCGGGTTGAAGATTTTGGATATCTTTTCCGTAAACTAACAATTGCAGTTCAGGGTTTTTCATCCCGCTCCACCAGAATGCCGGCTCTACTTTCTGTACCTGGGAATAGAAAATAGAAGAAAATACTATGGCAGAAATCGTTAATATTTTTTTCATAAGGTTAATTTTTAAGGTCTATATATTATTGCTTTATCAATTTCGATTGGATTATTTTCTTTTCTGATAGACTTTTGACGTATCTCTGTTAATTCTTTAAACTGATCGATGTTTTTTATCTGGATATTATTAACTTTAAATACAGCACTTGGATCCGTATTGTTTTTGAACTGTTCACGGAAATCGTGCAATGGATCATTATAAAACTCCAACAGTTTATTTTTGAGTATTTTTTCCGATATCAAAATTGGTTTTTTACCGGCAAAGGATTCTAAAAAATCATTGGTAACATAGGTCTTTTCCAATTTATAGCTCTTTATTAAACTAAAAATAAAATTTTTCTTAGAGTCTTCGATTTGAAAGACCAAGCCAGGCAAACCTCTGAATTTGTATGGACCTTCATTAAGATTGATTTCTTTACAAAACCAAGCCTCCCAATTTCTCCCTCCAAACTTCGCTGTAGCTTTCTGAAGCTTATAACCTTTTTCAATTTTAGTTTCAGTTGTCAGTTCCCAATTAATTTTGTCGGTAGTTTTAATCATAAAAAAATCGCTTCCTAAAAGAATGTAACTTATATTTTCATCAGAATTAATTTTTCTTTTAATAGCAGGCAAGTCATCCCACATATTGCTTTTATAATTTCTTAGCTTATTAAGAGAATCATTTTTCAAATAAGAATATGGATAAAACTTAACCTCATCAGGATTGATATCCAAATTCATATTTTCTTTATCATAATAATCTGCTAAAGAATCTCTTTTAAATTGATATTCGTAAATGAAACGATGTGTCTGGGAAAATCCAAAAATGAAAATAAAGAATACAAAAATTGAGATTAATTTTTTCATATTGTTAATTTTTAAGGTCAATTAAAATTAAGATTTTATTTTATTATTGATGATTTTTTGAACACAAAGTGCACGAATATTTTTTTGACAACTATATGTTTTTAAGGTTCACAAAGGCACTTCGACTTCGCTCACTATAAACTTAAAACTTATCAAAGTCTAATTGCTTTCTAAATTTAACTCATCAATGTCTTTTCTTTTTGCGATTTTATTGGCCAACCAACTTACGTAGAATAATTGAAAACTGTGGTAAATCATTACCGGCAGCAAAAACAAAACTTTCTGGTCGTCGGGAATTCCTAAAACCAAGAGAAACAAACTGCCATGAACTAAGGATTTTTTGGAACCACAAAACGTTGCTGTAATGATATCCTTTGGTTTGAAGTTCAGTTTTTCTGCTATGAATTTCAGGATATAATAGGTTGCAAAAAACAAAAAGACAACACTAAAAGCCAACGCAAGAAACACAAATGATGGTACAGCAACAAAAATGTTCTCGATAAAAGCTGTTGAAAAACTTTCATAAACGATGAGCAAAATAATCAGTCTGTCGAATTCTGAAATAATATTGGCATATTTTGTCACCCATTTTTTAAATATTGGATTGAGTAAAATTCCTAAAATAATCGGTAATAAAACTTTGAGCAACAACTGCTGAATGATTTCTGATTGATTGCCAGATTCTCCGTTAGCTGTCAAGAAAAAGCTCATCCAAAGCGGTGTCATTACAATCCCAATAATTCCGGAAATGGATGCATTGAAAATAGCTGAAGTGATATTTCCTTTTGCAATCGAAACCATTACGACAGATGATGAAACCGTGGAAGGCAAACTCGCTAAAAAGAAGACCGAAAGCCAAATATTGTAATACGGTGTGTCTTTCAAAAATGGATAAAATATCAATACCAATAAAGGAAAAATAATAAATGTTCCCGACTGAATCAGCAAATGCAGTTTCCAGTTGGAGACATCTTTTATAACTTCTTTGAGATTCAGCTTCAATCCATACAACAGAAAAATCCCTGCAATTCCCCAATCTATAAATCCCACCAAATTAAAATATTGGTTGTAAGACTCGTGAAAAGGAATGACTTTCGCCAAGACAACCATCGCAATCAGTAAAAATAGAAAGGTATTTTGTTTGTTGAAAATCTTGGAAATCCAATTCATTCTTTAGGATTTTGGAGAAAACTTTGTCAAAGCCTCAAACTCTGACAAAGTTTTGATTGATATAGAAACCCATAGCCCCGATAGTAGCGGCATCCTTTTTCTTTTTTGGTAAAAAGAAAAAGATATAGCGGATAGCGGGAATTAGCTCCTAATCACTACCCCGTCTTCCGAAAAAGTTCGGAATCCACCCTTTCGAGGAAGGGAAATTTTTATTTAACAGGCTTCACAGAAATAGCGTAACCACCACTTCTTACTAAATGAACCGGCAATTTTGTTTTGCTGTCGACTGTCTTTTTATAAATGTGATAACTCTGAGGATTATTGATATAATCAGCATCTTTTCCATCTTCGTAAATGGTAGCTTCATATTTTCTGCCTTTGTCCAAGAATGAAAAATCTACGGTAAAATCTCTTGGGTTCTCATCGGTGATTCCACCAACAAACCAGTTATCTGTTCCTTTAGCTTTTCTTGCGGTATGAATATAATCTCCCGGTTCTGCCGAAAGGATTTTGGTATCATCCCAATCTGCCGCTACGTCTTTGATGAACTGGAAAGCGTCCATATGCTTAGCGTAATTTTCCGGTAAATCCGCCGCCATCTGAAGTGGTTGATACATCACAACATAAAGAGCCAATTGCTTTGTCAAAGTAGTTTTCACGAAACGATTATCTCCTGGGAAATAGTAGTCCAATTTAGTTTGGAAAATACCGGGCGTGTAATCCATTGGTCCGCCCATCCATCTTGTAAATGGAAGAATCGTCTGATGGTCAGGATTGTTCCCTGCAAAAGCTTCGAACTCCGTCCCTCTTGCCGCTTCTGCAGCAATCCAGTTAGGATAAGTTCTGCTTTCCCCACTTGGACGAACAGATTCATGAGAGTTCACCATAATCTTGTATTCCGCAGCTTTTTCTATGATTCTTCTGTAATGATTAATCGTCCATTGGCTGTAATGATGCTCTCCCCTTGGAATGATGTTTCCTACATAACCTGTTTTTACCGCATCATAACCATATTTTTTCATCTCTTGAAATGCTTTATCAGCCCATCTTTCGTAATTGGTTGCTGAACCAGAAGTCTCGTGGTGCATAATCAGTTTGATACCTTTGGAGTGTGCATAATCGTTCAACATTTTGATATCGAAATCCGGATAAGGTGTAACGAAATCAAAAACAAATTCTTTCGAATGTCCAAACCAATCTTCCCAACCAATGTTCCAGCCTTCTATCAAAAGACCCTGGAAACCATTTGCCGCAGCAAAGTCGATATATTCTTTAACCTTTATATTGTTGGCAGCATGTTTTCCATTTGGTGTTAATTTAGAAAAATCAGTTTTTCCGATATGAACGTTGTCTGCTGTAGAGTAAGCCCATTGAGATTTTCCGATAATCATTTCCCACCAAACACCCATATATTTAGTTGGATGAATCCAAGATGTGTCTGTATATTTTGTTGGTTCGTTCAGGTTGAATAACATTTTGGAATCCAAAACTTCTTCGGCTTTTGGCGAAATGATGATGGTTCTCCAAGGAGTCACAGAAGGCGTCTGAATATATCCTTTTGCACCCTGAGCGTCAGGAGTCAAATGAGTTTTAAATTTGAAATTAGTCGCATCCAGTTCCAAATTAGCAGCAGGATAATCAATTACTGCCGCTTCTGCGATATTGACATAAAGTGGATTGGTACCTTCTTTCTTCATCATCAATGGCATTTGAACACCATTTTTCACCAAATTCTGAGAGGCATTTCCTTCATAAGAAGTCGGCCATTTTGCAGGAATTTCGGATAATTTTGAAGTTTGGGTAACATATTCTTCCGTATCATAATCTCCGGCGAGCCACCAAGCTTTCATATCTGTAGGAAGGTCGATTTCCGAATCTTCTTCCTTGATAATAAAATAGTTAAGATTTTTCTGCTGAGGAAACTCGTATCTGAATCCTAAACCATCATTGAACAACCTGAATTTTACAATAATGCTTCTGTCGTTTTCTTTTTGGTTAAGCGTAACCGCTAATTCGTTGTAATTATTAATATAGTTTTTCTTTTCTCCAAGAACTGGCTGCCAGGTTTCATTTTTAGAATCTCTTTTTTCAGCTGTCTTCTCGAATCCGTAATCCAGGTTTTTACCTTCATTATTTTTGTTTTCAATTTCGGAAGCGAACTGGATATCGCCGTCTTTGAGTAATCTCAATCCTAATTTAGAGTCTTCTACTACAACAGCACCGTTATATTTCAGATTATAAAAAGGAACTCCGTTTTTCAGTTGGAAATTCATCTCGAATTTGCCATCCGGCGATTTAAGATTTTGAGCATTCACTCCATTAAACATCATAGTAAGCAAAGCTGCTCCAATGGTGATCTTTTTCATTTTTCTAAGGTTTATATATGTTGTACAATATAAAAAAAGTGTTGCGGTTTCGCAACACTTTTATTGATTGATTTGATGATTTATATCTTAACAATTGTGTAAGTTCCCATTTTAAGATCTACAGTAATTGTATAGAAACTGCCTCCTCCGTCAAACTTGATATTATTATTATCTCCATTTGGACCCAGATAACCAGTATTACCTGCGGAATGAATATTACCCCATTCTTTTCCAGTCCAATCTTGTTGACCTAAGAATTTGAATTCTGCGTTATCAGGAAGTTCTCTGATCATTTGAAATTTCCCATTTCCTAGTGAATTAAATTCTTCTGCCACGTTAGCTTGCCATCCTTGGATAGATCCTACTAAATAAAGTTTTGGAATATCCCAAACACCCGCACTAGAAGAAACCGTTAAAGACTTGACACTAAAATCTGCATTAATAACAACGTGATAGATACCTGCTGTTCCAGTAAATTTCACATTTTCCGAATCTCCATATTCTACATTGGAAGATGTTGTTTTGAAATATCTATTTGAAGCATTTGTTCTTGGGTCATCAATACTATAATTAAGAGGATTCCAGTCTTGTTGTCCTAAAAATCTGAAATTATCCGGTTGCAAATAAGTATAAATCTCTGAAACGTTATCTTTTTTATACAATTTCTGAGCTCCGGAAGCATTCCAACCAACAGCACTCGCTCCACCAACCAAGAAGAAATCCGGATAATCTACTTGATAAGGCGTTAGTTTAGCGGTAGAAACTGCAGATTTTAATTCAATTCCCGGTGTTGAAAAATTAGTTTTTGCTGTAATTCTAAAATCAAACTCGCCTTCTACATTTACAGTTCCTCCAGTACTTAAAACGGCTGTATTAAGCTCTTTGTTTGTAATAGCAAAAGACTTAGTATTAGTTACCTCTCCTAAAATTGAGAAAGTTGTTGCTCCTTTTTTCGCTATCTCTACTGTATAAACAACATCAGAGCCGTAGTTAGAATAATCATTCCAAGTCACTGTGATTGCTGTAGCTGATTGATCAGCAGAATTAAGAGTAATTGTGCTTCCGTTCGCAGGAGCTGTAATCACGGGGCCATCTACAGGGTAAGTTGTAACACCAAAGCTAATAGTATTTGAAACTTCCGAACCCTTTTCTATTCTAACATAAACAGTTTTAGACGTAAATGGAGAAAAACCTGTTTGTAACAATTTAGTATTAAGCTCTCCAATTGTTGTAGTAAAAGTTGTTTCTGACGATTTACCCAATTCTGTCTTAGCAGCAAAATCTTCAGTTGCAGATAAAACAATCGAGTATTCTCCACTACCTATAGATTCCCAAGTTAAAGTGAAAGGATTGGCTTTCATTGTTTCATACAATACATTGTTAGTTCCTAACGATGTATCATTAAGTTTAAAGCTAGCCTCAGGCGTTGTCCAATCTCTGTCTGCATCATTATCGCAAGCAATGATTACTACCGAAAGAAGTAATGATGCAAGAAAAAATTTAAATATATTTTTCATAAATTTTTTAATTAGTAATTAAAGAATATTCTAAAATTATTCTGTTGGAATAAGAGTATAATTCCCAGTTGAATCATTAAAATAAACATCGTAAGTCCATTCTGCTGATACAGGAATATCTGCTCCACCGGCAGTTCCAACTCCAAAATATTCAGAATTAGTTCCCCAGTTTACATCCCAAGAGTTATTAGCTCTGAATTTAACCACCCCTGTTTTTAAACTTACAGCTTGAGTAGATTTCCATAAGTGTGGATCAAATGTAGATTTTGTAAGTTGTAAATCTGTATCATCCGTCGCTGTTCCATATAATGAAACTGAGTCATAAATTGTTCCTGGATTATTAAGTTTAACTAAGGTATATGTAAGGTCAGCAGTATTAATAGTTAGTTTATAATAACCTTCTGTTAAAACAGAAATATCTCCAGAACCACCATCTGTACTTAATTGTCCATCCGTTGCACCTTTTCCGTATTGCGCATCCCAAGAACCTTTAACCTTAATCATTTTAAAACCTCCAACTTTAAAAAGCCCTGTGAATTCATAAGTAGAAGAACTTGAAGTTTTTAACATGGGCAACAAATTGGCATTTGTAGCTAAATTATCCCAACCTGCAGCAGTAGCATTTCCAATAAGATACAAATCCACATAATCATATACTGGTCTTGCTAAATAAGGAGTTATTGTTAAAGTTGTAACATTTGAAAACTGTGGCAAGCTATTATCTCCAATAAAGGATTTCACTCTGAAATACATTTTTTGTGCTACATCTGGTACAAGTCCTACTTTTTTTGCCGCATTATTCATCTCAAGTGTTGTAAATGTGGTCACGTTTTGAGATTGTGTGGTATTAGCCAAAACTTGTGGATTTTCAAAAGCTTCTGTCCCACTCATCTGAAGTTCATACTTTACTTCTACTGGTACTGTATATGTTGCGGTTGACCAGTTGATTGTTAACGCAGGATTTGCAGGAAAATTAGAATCCAAAACCAAATTATGTTTAGAAAGATCCAATATAACTGATGAAGATTGATTTTCCACATTTATAATTTCACGATCTTCACATGAAGTAAGTCCTAACAATAGCCCTGCTGCAAGAAGAAAATGTTTAAATATATTATTTTTCATTACTGTTTAAAATTAATGGGTTAATAACCAGGATTTTGAACAAGATTAGGGTTTACCGCCAAATCATTATTAGGAATTGGGAAAAGATTACGATATTCTCCGACTGCAATACCGTCTTTTACATTTCCTTTCCAAGGCCACAAATATGAAGAACTTGTGAATCTACCATAACGGATAAGGTCAGTTCTTCTAGTCATTTCCCAAGATAACTCTCTTGATCTCTCATCAAGAATGAAATCTAAATTAATAACAGAAACTGTAGAAGCACCAGCTCTTGCTCTAATAGCATTAACATAACCCAAAGCTGTGCTCATACTTCCTCCGCCTCCTCTTAAAACCGCTTCTGCATACATTAAATATACATCACCCAATCTGTACATCGGCAAATCTGTATCTACCCATTGTACATCTTGTCCTGGTGAGCCATCACTTTTTAAATTTTTATATTTGATAAAAGCATAGCCATCATTGAAGTTTCCTAAATCATTAATTTCCAAAGTCTGTCCATCTTTGTAAAAACGTCCTCTTAAATCGTTGGCTTCAAACTTATTTACAAATGCTTTAGTAGTTCTAAGACCTCCCCATCCACCATTGACTCCAAACTCAGTCGGATTCATTGATCCTCCAATTGCTGCATGGACCAGATAAGTTGTCCCACCATTAGTTTGAGTTCTTACACCGTCATAAACCACAGAAAATATATTTTCTGGATTATTAACATTGTTATCAGCCAAGAATAAGTTAGCATATTTAGAATTCAAAGTATAACCTGCAGAAATAACTTTTTCACAATTAGCTATTACATCAGAATATCTTTCTGTTCCATTATATACCTTCGAATTAAGATACAGTCTTGCTAGCAGTGACCAGGCCGCTGCTTTATCCAATCTTCCGTATTCATTTGTTCTAGGTGCTTTCAATCCCGCTTCTGCTTCATTTAATTGTGTTTCCACATAATTAAAAAGATCAGCTCTTTTTATTTGTTTAGGAACTGTTCCAAATGTAGTTTCATCTACAAAAGGTACATTACCATACATATCTAACAAATGATAATATGCTTGAGCTCTTAAAAATTTAGCTTCAGATCTCATTGCTTTTGCCTCTTCTAAGTTAGCTCCAGAAATACCATTCTGGCTTAACATAGCATCAGTCGTATTTTTGATAAATTCATTACAATATGCAATCTCTGTATATAGTCTATAATACATAGCATTATTGAATTCGTTTGCAGGTGTCCAAATCATTTTGTGGAACTCATGCAAAGTTCCATCGTTCCACCCAATTACTGCTTCGTCTGTTGTAATCTCTTGAAGCGTAAACAATAGACGTGTATAGATTGAGAAACCACCATCAATATCAGCAATATCACCAGCTCCATCACCTCCTTCTTGACCACCTACAGCTAGACCACCGTATAACTTAGCTAAAATACTTTTGTAATTATTAAAATCTTTATATAGACTTGCAGCTGTTACCTCTGTAATAGGTTCTTGTTTTAGATCATCAACACAAGAATTCAAAGTCAGTGTTAACGATAATACAGATGCTGCTAATATTCCTTTTATTCTTAATTTTTTCATTGTCTTAAATTATTAAAATTGAAAGTTTAACCCTAATGAATAAATTTTAGGTCTTTGATAAAATCCATTATCAATATTCCCAAAAATTTCAGGATCTACGCCTTTGTATTTTGTAATTACAAATACATTCTGTGCCATTCCATAGACTCTTAGGCTACTACCTTTGCTAAAGATATCTCCAAAATTATATCCTAATGTTAGGTTATCCATTCTAATAAATGAAGCATCTTCTACAAAAATATCACTCCAGAATTGTGGTGTTTTGAAACCATATTCTACAGCAGTATTAGAAATATTCTGCATAAAATCATTAGTAGTAATACTTTGAACATTAGATTGGGAAGCAAAGTTATTATAAACATAATTTCCTAATACAGCTCTAAGTGAAGTCGAAAGATCCCAATTTTTATATTTGAATTTTGTAGAGAACCCAAATGTTGCATCTGGCGTTGTTGACTTGTACAAATATTTATCATTAACATCAATTTTACCGTCTCCGTTTCTGTCTACATAAACACCTTCCAAAGGTTTTCCATTAGCGTCATATACCTGTTGGTAGACATTAAAACTAATTGGTGTATATCCTACCATATTAGCTTGAACATAGTTTCCTATACCACCAGAAATTGTACTTCCTGCATTCATCACATAATCAGATGCAACATCATCAAAATGAGTTACTTTTGGATTATAGTGCGCTACATTGAAACTGAAATCCCAAGTAAAATCTTGTGTTTTAATTGGATTAACATTAATCAAAAATTCTACACCATCAGTCTCCATTTGACCAATGTTTTTGAAGTTTTTATTACTAAATTCTCCAGCTGGAACCTGAATTTCTGCCTGCAAGTTTTTAGTCTTCTTTTTGAACCAGTCAAAAGAACCTGTAATTCTATTATTTAAGAATCCAAAGTCTATTCCTGCATTAGTTGTTTCTGTAGTTTCCCATGTAAGAATTGGGTTATATCTACTTGGTCTATACATAATATAGAATTGCTCCGCAAAGCCATAAGAAGCACTTTGTTGGGAAATACCATAAGAAGGGAAAGAGTTATACCAAGATCCAATTTCAGCATTTCCCGTTTGCCCCCATCCTGCTCTCAGTTTCAAATCAGAGAAAACATTAGAATCTTTTAAGAAATTTTCATTCTTGATTTTCCAAGCTCCAGATGCTGCTGCAAAAGTTCCCCACATATTACCTGTATCATCGGTACCATTGTAAAACCTAGAAGTAGCATCTCTTCTGATTGACCCTGTTAATATATACTTATCTGCAATGGTAAATATGGCTCTACCATAGAAACTTAACATTATCAATCGACCTTTATAATCATTTGTTGGTGTCGATACTTTTTCAGGATTACCAAAATAAGTTGTAGCTGCGGGCACTTTACTATCAAATCTCTGGTAAGAATAACCACCCATTACATCTACTTTCGTATCAATAGCAGAAATCTCTTTTATATAGTTTAAATAAGTTTCTAACAACTGGTTTGATTTTTCTTGAGAATAATCTCTTCTGCTGCTATAATTTTGAGATCTTACAACTCCTCCGTAATTAGGAAATTCAGTTACAGCGCCTGTACCTTTTTGATAGTCATAACCTGCATTAACATTCCAATGTAAATCTGGTAAAAAATGGAATTTATAATCCAATTGTAATCCTGCAATTCCTCTTAATATAGTAGAAACATCTCTTCTACCATACAAAGAAGCTAATGGATTAAGTGTACCATTCACATTCATGGCATCGGTAAAAACACCATTAGAATCTGGTAAATACCATTCCCAATAATTATTTACTTTGTTACCTCTGGCAGAATAATCATAAACTGGCTGTGTAGGATCCATTTGTTGTGCAGCTCCAATTACACCTGCATTAAAACGATTTTCCGTTAAGGATCCTTTAAGATTAGCATTAACACTCAAATGATTATCAAAGAACTTTGGAGTTAAGCTTAAACCTACAGAAGTTCTTCTAAACTCGTTGGTTCTAACAATACCATTTTGTTCAGTATAACCAATAGATAATCTATAGGGTAATTTCTTAATTCCACCTGATAATGATATATTATTATCTGTTCCAAAAGCTGCTTGATAGATTTGATCTTGCCAATTTGTATTAGCAGT
Organism: Chryseobacterium sp.; assembly: GCA_003248755.1. Lineage (GTDB taxonomy): Bacteria > Bacteroidota > Bacteroidia > Flavobacteriales > Weeksellaceae > Epilithonimonas. The sequence continues at coordinate 14,865 of QFQW01000013.1, forward strand.
TCCCAACATATTAATATACTTCTGTTGAGTTGCATTTTCATTCACATATTTTCTGAATTCATCAGCTGTTAGAACATCTTGATTTCCCATTTTGGTAGAAACCGAAGCTGTTGATGAAAAATTAACTTTTAGTTTTCCTGCAGAACCTTTTTTGGTTGTAATTAAGATAACACCATTAGAAGCTCTATTACCATAGATTGCAGCAGCAGAAGCATCTTTCAAAACATCAAAAGACTCAATATCATTTGGATTAATTAATGCCAAAGGGTTTGAAGCTCCAGAAAGACCACCAAAATCCATAGGAATTCCATCAATCACAATCAATGGATCATTACTAGCTGTTAAAGATGCACCACCTCTAATTCTAATAGTCGAACCAGCTCCCGGATTACCACCATTACCTGTTACAGTAACACCAGGCGCTTTTCCTTGAATTAATTGGTCGGGTGAAGTAGAACCTCCGTTGAAATCTTTCGAAGTAATAGAAGCAATAGAACCAGTCAAGTCCTCTTTTTTCTGCTTACCATAACCAATCAACACAACCTGTTCGATTTCGGTTTCTTTTTTTACCGTATCGCTTTGTTGTGCATGTAACATTGATCCGAACAATAGGAATGCTGGAGCAATTTTTAGTACATTATAGTTTCTCACAAAAAATAAATTTTTAAGGTTTATATATTATTTTCAAATTCTCTAGATATGGTCAATATCTTGTTTTGCAATTTATAAAAAAAACAACATTATGTTAAAACATTTTTAAAAACATCATATTTTTAAGCAAAATTTAATATTAAAAATAGAAACAAATCACATAAATTATTGATTATCAATACTATGATATATATCATCAATTTCATACTTTTGTTAAATTTTAACATTTTTTTAAACGATTGTTTAACTATTTTTTATTCTAAATTAACCAAATTTAATCCTATATTAATAAATATGAACTAAACATTAACAAAAACAGCACTTTGAAAATTATTAATATCCAAACACAATTCAATAAACTTAATAAAATCGATAATATTCGATTTTTAAATTGAAAATCGTAATTTTGCACCACAAATTTTTAGATATAATGTCAAACAAGAAGATGATTACCGCCGCTTTGCCTTATGCAAACGGACCGGTTCATATAGGGCATTTGGCGGGTGTTTATATTCCGGCTGATGTCTATGCAAGATTCCAGAGAAGAACGGGAAAAGATGTCGCTTTTATTTGCGGTTCAGATGAACACGGGATCCCCATTACCATCAGAGCAAAAAAAGAAGGCGTGACTCCACAGGATATCGTGGACAAATACCACGGAATTATCAAACAATCTTTCTCGGATCTGGGAATCTCTTTTGACGAATATTCCAGAACGACATCAAAAAAACATTACGATGTAAGTCAGGACTTTTTCAGGACATTATATAATAAAGGAAAATTCACAGAAGAAGTTTCTGAACAATATTTTGATGAGCAGGCCAATGAATTCTTGGCAGACCGATATATCGTGGGAACTTGTCCGAATTGTGGCAACGAAAATGCTTACGGAGACCAGTGTGAAAGATGCGGTTCCACCCTTTCTCCATCGGAATTGATCAATCCAAAATCAATGCTGAGCGGAAACGTCCCTGTCCTTAAGGAAACCAAAAACTGGTATCTTCCTTTGAATGAATATGAGAATTTCTTGAATGAATGGATTATCGAAGGTCATAAAGACGACTGGAAAACCAACGTTTACGGACAAGTAAAATCCTGGTTGAATGACGGATTGAAACCTCGTGCCATGACAAGAGACTTGAACTGGGGCGTTCCCGTTCCTCTTCCTGGTGCAGAAGGAAAAGTACTTTATGTTTGGTTTGATGCGCCAATCGGTTACATCTCTTTCACTCAGGAATGGGCGGAGAAAAACGGAAAAGACTGGAAAGATTACTGGCAAAATGAGAATTCTGATTTGATCCATTTCATCGGAAAGGATAATATCGTTTTCCACTGTATTATTTTTCCGAGTATGATGAAAGCACATGGCGATTACATTATGCCGAAAAATGTTCCCGCTTTCGAATTCCTTAATCTTGAAAATGAAAAAATATCGACTTCAAGAAACTGGGCGGTTTGGGCGCACGAATATGTTGAAGATTTCCCTGGACAGCAGGATGTTTTGAGATATGCGCTTCTTTCATCTGCTCCGGAAACCAAGGATAATAACTTTACATGGAAAGATTTCCAGACCAAAAACAATTCTGAGTTGGTTGGGATTTTTGGAAATTTCATCAACAGAGTTGCGGTTTTGATTCACAAATATTACAACGGAATTGTTCCGGAAGGAAATAATAACGCCGAAGAATTGAACGAAATCAAAAAAACGGCAAAAGAAATCGGAGCTTTCTTGGATAATTTCGAATTCAGAAATGCTTTGTCAGCGCTGATGAACCTGGCAAGATTCGGGAATCAATATCTTCAGACAGAAGAACCTTGGAAAACGATTAAAGACAATCCTGAAAAAGCAGCAAACTCTTTATTCATTGGAGCACAGATTGCAGTGGCTTTGGCTCAGTTGTCGGAACCATTTATGCCGTTCAGTTCAGAAAAATTGTTGAATATGTTCAATGTTCAAAAATCAGATTGGAATGATGTTGAAACAAAACCTGTCTTAATTGAAACAGGACATCAAATCAATGAAGCTTCTCTTCTTTTCTCGAAAATAGAAGATGATGTAATCGAAGCTCAAATCCAAAAATTAGACAACACCAAACAAAACAATAAGAAAACAAACCCAAACGCCAATCCTATGAAAGACGAGATTCAATTTGATGATTTTACTAAAATCGATTTGAGAACCGCCACGATTCTTGAAGCTGAAAAAGTGGAGAAAGCAGACAAACTTTTGAAGTTCAAAGTAGATACAGGTGTTGATATCAGAACAGTTGTTTCCGGTGTTGCAGAAAGCTTTTCTCCGGAAGAACTGATTGGAAAACAAGTAATGATTTTACTGAATCTAGCACCAAGAAAAATCCGCGGAATCGAGTCTCAGGGAATGTTCTTATTGACAACAAAACCAGACGGGAAATTATCTTTCGTAACGCCGGACGAAACGGTGGAAAACGGAATCGAGATTGGGTAATTTTTAAATTCAAATATACGAATGGGCATTTTCTAGTGCCCATTTTTCTTACACAATGGTTAGCAGAAACGTTCTAAAAAAGCTCTCAGATAATGAGCTTGAAAAATACCTGAAAGAAGACAACCGTTTTGTTCCCGAAGCAGTTCAAATCGCTTTTGAAATTTTGGAAGAAAGAGGCAGACAGTTTTCTGATGAATACAAACTCTGTATTCAAGAAATTATCAGGAAGAAAAATGATTCTGAGGAACAGAAAAAAAATAAAGAGCAAGAAGTCTGGAAAGATTATCTCACAGAAGACCCAAATGCCATACGTCTCTTTCCGAGAGAATTAATTTTGATTATCGCAGTATTTTTAGGAACAATTCCCGCTAGCATCCTTTTAGGGTTGAATTTCATCAAATTAAAAAAATATCTCCCCGCTTTACTCACTCTTATTTTAGGATTTTCATTCTTATTAATACAAAACTTAGTTGTTCAATTTTTGTACGATACGGATTCTAAAAACTTTTATACTTACAGAAAAAGCCCAGAATTTTTTGTTTCCGCACTCGGCGCATTGATTTTATTTTTATTCTGGTTCATCTTTACACCAAAAAAACTACCCTACAGATCAGCTTTTTATATAATCCCTATCGTAATTTCTTTAGGAATGATTGCTTTGATAATAATTAATCCTAATGGCTGGTTTTCAACCAATTTCATACTCAGTTTCGGAAAAGGTTTGAAGTTCTTATTTTCATGGAATAACGGCTTCTAGACGTTTATCTATTTCTTAGTGAGTAATATCAGATAAGAATACAATTGATAAAAACTTGATGGAAAATTATTTTATTAATACCTTACGAAACGGTGGAAAATGGAATCAAGATTGGATAATTTTAAATATTTTACATACAGAATCCACGTGAAATCCATGTGGATTTTTTATTTAATAATTGAAAAGATGCTTCGACAGGCTCAGCATGACACTTATACTACCAACTGTTTTTATTAACGATTCATTTGTAACGTTGTCATGCTGAGCCTGTCGAAGCATCCATCTCTAATGAATTAATTTCTTCGTTAATCTCGCCAAATAAGAATCTTCGTCCTGCAAAACTTTTTCAATTTTAAATCCATTATTTTCAGCGGCATTTTTCAAAGTATCAAAGTCGAGATATAGCCATTTTATCGGATCTTCAGATTCGCCTTTGTAATGGACAATATAATCCAACTCACCATAATAACCGTCTGCCGGAATATAAAAACCACCGTCTTCATCCTCATCAAACATATAAAGAATATCGGTGCTGTCAATCAGAATTTGACCTTTTGGACTTAATAAAGAATGGAGTTTTTTGAGGTAAATATCGATAACATTCAGGCTTTGGAAAATCCCAGTTCCGTTCATCAATAAAAGAATTGTATCGAATGTTCCTTCTGAAAAATGAAGCATATTTTCTGTGACGGCATTCTTTATTCCTCTCAGTTTACAAACCTCAATCGATTTTGGGGAGATGTCTAATGCCATAACTTCAAGATTTCTTTCATTCTGAAGATAAAGAGAATGCGAACCTGCTCCTGCTCCGATATCCAGAACCTTTCCGTTGACCAATTTCAAAGCTTTTTGTTCGATTTTATTCATCTCCTTGAAATCTCGAAAAAGATAATCAACAGGAAGTTCATCCAGTTCGGAAATAGAAGTTTCGGTTTGCAGATCTTCTGGATTATCGTTGCGATAAAAATCCCAGATGGCACGTCCCATTAAGTCTTTCATAGTGGTAATTGTGGATGCAAAGATAAAATTTTACTTTGTAGTTTAAAGTTTAAACGCAAAGGCACAAAATATTTTCTTCGATTCGTTTTTTAAGGCACAAAGATATTTTTGCTAAAATTTATCTGAAAAATTTTCAATCTTAAGAAAGTTGAAAACTTTTTTGCCTTAAAGGATTGTTTTGTCAAATTAAAACCTCGTGCCTTTATTTTTATCACTATCATTACTTTTTTCTATTTCCTTACGGTTCAGATTTTGCTAATAATGCCTAAATTGTATGTCCAATTTGAAATCAATCTATGACAGATAAAAATAAAAACTTCCAGACGGGATTCACTTTCAGCAAACATGTTCCGGAAGAGGTTTCTCATTTTGACAGAGTATTTGGCATTTTCAAAGACCTGCTCATCCATACTTCCGGAGATTTGGACGAAGCTTTTGACTGGCTGGATATGCTCGATAAAGAATACGATATTTTCAATGAAGAATATGGTTTGGACGACTTTATCGAAGACCTTAAAAAACGAGGTTACATCAAAGAAGAAGTTAAAACCGAAGATGGTGGTTCAGGAACCGGAGAAGGTAAAAATATTCTGACAGCTAAACTAGAAGCAGCTTTAAGAGATTATGCACTTGACCAGATTTTTGGAAAGTTGAGAAAAAGTGGCGTTGGAAATCACAGAACCAACAAAAGCGGTGTTGGCGACGAGAAAGATGGCGAAAACCGAAATTTCCAATTTGGCGATGACCTTGCAATGGTCAATATAACGGAAAGCATCAAGAATGCACAAATTAACAACGGAATTTCAGATTTGAGGTTAACGGAAAATGACCTCATCGTAGAAGAAACAAAACACAAAGCACAGATGAGCACGGTTTTGATGATTGACATCAGCCACTCGATGATTTTGTATGGCGAAGACCGGATCACGCCTGCTAAAAAAGTAGCAATGGCTTTGGTGGAACTCATCAAAAGAAAATATCCGAAGGATTCCATTGACATTATTGTTTTCGGAAATGATGCGTGGCCGATTCAAATCAAAGATTTGCCATATCTGCAAGTAGGACCTTATCATACCAACACCGTTGCCGGATTGGAACTAGCAATGGACATCCTCCGAAGAAAAAGAAATACCAACAAGCAAATCTTTATGATTACCGATGGAAAACCAAGTTGTCTGAAACTCCCAACTGGCGAATATTACATGAACAGCGTTGGTCTGGATGAAAAGATTGTCTCCGAATGTCTCAACAGGGCGGCACAAGCCAGAAAACTGAAAATCCCCATCACAACTTTTATGATTGCGCAAGACCCTTATCTGAGACAATTCGTGAAAGCCTTCACAGCCCAAAACAAGGGAAAAGCTTTTCTGACTGGGCTTTCAGGTTTGGGACAAATGATTTTTGAAGATTACGAAAAAAATAGAATTAAAAGAATTTAAATTAAAGCGGGAAGCTGGATGTCAGAAGTTAAAAGACTTCCAGTATCCATCTTCCAACATCCATACAAATTAATATTAAAAATGAAGAACGATACAACATTCAAAGAATTAAAACAATCGGGATACACGGATAAAACCATCAATCAGGAAATCCAGACGAACCTGATTGCAAAAATCAAAGCTAAAGAACCTGTCTTTGAAGGACTTTGGGGTTACGAGGACACCGTGATTCCGCAATTGAAAAAAGCAATTTTGGCCGGACACCACATCAATCTTTTAGGTTTGCGAGGACAAGCAAAAACCAGAATTGCCCGAGGTATGGTCAATCTTTTGGATGAATATATGCCTATTGTGAAAGGTTCCGAAATCAATGATAGTCCATTTCAGCCAATATCGAAATTTGCAAGAGATTTGATTGCTGAGTTAGGAGATGAAACGCCTATTTCCTGGGTTCATCGTTCAGAAAGATTCTTTGAAAAGCTGGCAACGCCGGACGTGAATGTTGCGGATCTAATCGGCGATATTGATCCAATCAAAGCAGCAACTTTGAAGTTACCTTATTCTGATGAGCGTGTTTTACATTACGGAATGATTCCAAGAGCTAACCGTTCGATTTTTGTTTTGAATGAATTGCCGGACCTGCAGGCTAGAATTCAGGTTTCTTTGTTTAATATTTTGCAGGAAGGCGATGTCCAGATCCGAGGTTTCCAATTGAGAATGCCTTTGGACATCCAGTTTGTGTTTACAGCGAATCCGGAAGATTATACCAACAGAGGAAGTATTGTAACGCCGTTGAAAGACAGAATCGGTTCTCAGATTTTTACACATTACCCGAAAACTGTGGCGTTGGCGAGACAAATCACCGAACAGGAAGCGTTGATTTCTGAAAATGATAAAGCAAATATCCAAGTTCCTGATCTGGCAAGAAATCTTTTGGAAGAAGTAGCTTTTGCAGCTAGAGAAAGTGAATATGTAGATGCGAAAAGCGGCGTGAGCGCAAGATTGACCATCAGCGCAATGGAAAATCTTATTGCGGCTGCAAAACTGAGACTTTTGGAATCTGATTCAGAGAATACACAAGTTCGTTTGTTGGATTTCATGTCGATTATTCCATCCATTACAGGTAAGATCGAATTGGTTTATGAAGGCGAACAGGAAGGTGCAGATTTTGTTGCAAAAATCCTGATTGATGATGCGATCATGTTGCAGTTTGAAAGTCTTTTCCCGAGAATTTCCAAATTGGAAAAAGAAGGTTTGAAAACACCTTACACAGATATCATCCAATGGTTCAACAACAATCATCTGGAATTGAACTATTCTGATACCGACAAGGAATTTTACAAGAAATTGAATATCATAAAACCTTTGACAACTCTGGTTGAGGAAAACGTTCCCGAATTAGATGATAATGATAAAAACTTCTGTAAAGAATTAGTTCTTTGGGCTTTGACGATCAGTAAGAAATTGGATAAGTCTGAGAACGCTTCCGCTTTCAACTTTGAATCTGCCGGAATTGGTCAGTTTTTCAGAAGTTAAGTTTTAGAATAAATTTCAAACCAAAAACCTCTTAGGAATTTCTAAGAGGTTTTATTTTATAGCCCTTTGACAAGCTCAGGATAAATTATTAGCAGGATTAACTTCCTAAACATTTATTTACCAGCTACAACATAAACTTCTTCGTAAGGTTGGATGAGAACCCACCCGTTACCGGAGAATTTCATCTGGAATTCTTCGCCACTTCCTCTGCCAATAAGGCTTTTCAAAGAGACATTAGTTTTCAATTCTGGCATTAAGTTTCCGGACCATGCTACGGTTGCATTTGGGTCTGTGAAAACCGGTGCGTCTGGCGTTACCAAAAGTGTCAATGGATGTCCATGGGTTGTTATCGCGATGTGACCGGTTCCGCTGAGTTTCACTTGGAAAAGTCCACCAGCCATAACACCTGCGATACTTTTCAGCATTTTGATGTCGCTTTTGATGCTTTGGTCGTGAGCGAGAACATCGTTTCCGTTGACAGAAATAGATTCGTTGTTAAGATGTAGGATTCTTACTTTTTTACCGTTGTCTGCAACATACAATCTGCCTGAACCTTCGGCTTTCATTAATTTTGTTCCTTCACCGGAAATTGCCTTTTTTAGAAGATTGCCCAATCCGCCGGAAAGCATTCCTTGTCTTTCAAAATTGATGTTTCCGACATAACCAACCATACTCCCAGCCTTTGTCCAAACCGCTTGATTACTCAAATTAATTTCAAGAAGTTCAGGTTTTTCCAGTTCGAAGTAGTCTCTTTCTTGTGGATTTTCTTTTGTTTCGTTCACAAAAGATTCGATAGAAAATTTACTCATACCTTGTATTTTTAAGATTACCAAACTAAGGATTTTTTGATAAAACTAAAATAAAAACCCAACAAAAATTGCTGGGCTTAACAATTATAGTGAAAAAATTCAGTGTCTAAAATTGTCCTCCTCCAAGAGCTCTATAAAACTCTGTAACGGCTTGCAATTGTTGCAACTTATCATTAACTGCAGATAATTTCGCAGCCAACAAAGATTGCTCCGATGTCAAGACATTTACATAATTCGTATTGGAAGAATAGGTTAATAATTCTTTGTTGAACTCAACTGCTTTTTCTAAAGATTGAATCTGAAGAAGTCTTGTTGATTCTTTTTCTTTTGCTTTTTGATAAGACAATAAAGAATTGGAAACCTCAGAACCTGCGGTTAACAAAGTCTTTTCGAATGTATAATAAGCCTGCATTTTTCGAGCTTCCATTATTCTGACCTGCGCTTTCCTACTTCCCATTTGGAAGATATTCTGTGTCAAAGTTCCTGCTGCTGTGTAAAATAAAGAATTAGTAAAAAAGTTTTCCAAAGTTCTGGATGATAAGCCTAAAGTTCCTGTAATACTCAGTGTAGGATAAACCTGAGCCATCGCCATATTTTTGTTCTCAAACGCCTGACGGAAAGTTAATTCGGCAGCCTGGACATCTGGACGATTTTTCAGTAATGAAACAGGAACACCGGTTTTCAAATCTGTATAAATCACCTGAGAATCAATAGAGTTTCTCTCAATAGATTGCGGATTGTCATTCATTAAAATACTTAAAGAATTTTCCGTCTGCTGAATCTGCAATTCCAAATCAGGAACCGACAACTGCGCTGAATAAAGATTAGCCTTACTTTGTTCCAAATCTGCCCCTGTAAGATATGCTGCATCCATTAATGCTTGGACAGTTTCAACATCTTTCTTACGAAGTTCTATCGTCTGTTTTGTAATTTCTAATTGTTTATCCAAAGAAATCAACTGATAATACAAAGTTGCAGCTTGTGCTACTATCTGAGTCTGAACAGCTCTTTTAGCTGCATCTGTCTGAAGTAAACCGGCATAAGCTGACCTTTTTACAGATTTAATCCTGCCCCAGATATCCACTTCCCAACCTGTGGAAAGTCCCAATCTGTAAACCAATAAATCCGGCATTATAAAATTACCACCTTGTGCAGCCGCACTATTCTTAGTCTCTGTAGTCGAAGCTGCAACATCCAAACTTGGAAGATTTTGTAATTTCGATTGTTTAAAAACCGCACTGGCTTCTTGAATTCTTGCAATAGCAACTTTTAAATCAAGATTATTCTGAATGGTTTTATTAATGATATTCTGCAGTTTATCATCTGTAAAAATCTGATTCCACGACACATTAGCAACCGATATGGTATCATTGCTTGTTTTTTGACGGAAAAGATTATCCTGCCTGCTTTGTTCTATTTCCGGATCTTTGTAGGTGTCTGTCACTTTACAAGAGTAAAAGAAACCAGCGATACCAGCCAATAGAACTAAATTTATGATTTTAATTTTCATTTCTTTTCAACTTTTTATCGGTTATTCGCTAAGTTCTCCTTCATATTTTTCAAGGTCTTTTTTACCACTCACTTTTTCCTGCAGATACATGAATATTGCAAATAAAATCGGAATAAAGAAAACTCCGAAAATCGTTCCGAATAACATTCCTCCAATTGCTCCAATACCAATCGATTGGTTACCAACAGCTCCTGCCCCGGTTGAAATCGCTAACGGAACCAAACCAAAGATAAATGCAAAAGATGTCATCAAAATTGGACGAAGCCTTTGTTTTGCGCCACTAATTGCAGCGTGCCCGATTGTATAGCCTTTCTTCCTTGCATCCAAAGCAAATTCTACAATCAAAATCGCATTCTTCGCCAAGAGACCAATCAACATAATGAGTGAAATCTGAGTATAAATATTGTTAGAACCTCCAATCCAAGCACTGAACATCATTGCTCCAGCCAAACCAACAGGAAGCGACAACATTACCGCAAATGGTAACAGATAACTTTCATACTGCGCCGCCAAAAGGAAATAAACAAATACACAACAAAGTGCGAAGATAAGAGCAGTTTGACTTCCAGCATTTACTTCTTCTCTTGTCAAACCAGAATATTCGAAACCGTATCCCTGAGGAAGCGTTTGAGATGCAACCTCTTGAACCGCGTTCAACGCATCACCCGATGAAAATCCAGGATTTGGAGTTCCATTGATAGAAATCGCTGTAAATAAGTTGAAACGTCCGATTGCCTGAGGTCCATAAACCTTTTTTGCTGTAATGAATCTGCTCAACGGAGCCATTTCTCCATTCGCATTTCGAACCTGAATCATATTAAAACTTTCCAAATTTTCTCTTGCTTCATAAGGAGCCTGATAAATTACACGGTATTGTTTCCCAAACAAGTTGATGTTGGACGAATAAACTCCACCATAATAACCCTGCATTGTACTCAAGATATCAGAGACTGAGAAGCCGGCAGCTTTAGCAGCAGGAATATCAATATCAATCATGTATTGAGGATAATTCGGGTTAAATGAAGTAAACGTTCTCTGAATCTCCGGACGTTGATTCATCTTATCGATAAAATCATTTGTCACTTTATTAAGGTCCGCTACACTTCCACCTTTCTGATCCTGAATCTGCAATTCGAAACCGGCCGCGTTACCAAATCCCTGCAAAGTCGGTCTTCCGAAGAATGTCATTTTCGCATCTTTGATTCCCGCAGTTTCTTTATACATTCTTGCAACGAATGACTGCAAATCTTCTCCTTTCTTGGTTCTGTCTTTCCAGTCTTTCAACTTCACAATCAGCATCCCGTTATTAGAACCTGTCCCACTAATCATTCCTCGTCCGGAAACTTTGAAAATGTGAAGTACTTCCGGTTGTTGTTTTACAATTTTTTCGACTTTGGCAAGAACTTCTTTTGTTCTATTCTCGTTTGAACCGATTGGAAGCGAAATATCCATAAAAATCCCTCCCATATCTTCACTTGGAACAAATGATTTAGGCGTTGTATTCATCAACCAAACGAAGATTCCCGTAAATACCAAAAGTCCTCCAACAGCCAGCCATTTTTTTCTTAATAGGAATAAAACGCCTCGTGAATATCTTTTGGTAAAAGCATCAAAAATAATATTGAAATTGGTAAAAAATCTTTGAATAAAATTCTTTTTTGCTTCTTCGTGAGAATGAGGTTTCAAGAAAATAGCACATAAAGCAGGACTTAATGTCAATGCATTAACTGCAGATAGTACAATTGAAATCGCCAATGTCAATCCAAACTGCTTATAGAAAACCCCGGCCGAACCAGTAATGAAGCTCACAGGAATGAAAACCGCAGCCATTACCAATGTAATACTGATAATCGCCCCACTAATCTCATCCATTGCATTGATAGATGCTCTTAAAGGAGATTTTTCACCTTGTTCCAATTTACTGTGGACAGCTTCTACAACCACAATCGCATCATCCACCACAATACCAACTGCCAAAATCAATGCGAAAAGCGTCAATAAGTTAATTGTAAACCCGAATATACTCAGGAAAAAGAAAGTACCAACAATTGCAACCGGAACCGAAATTGCCGGAATCATTGTAGAACGCCAATCCTGTAAGAATACGAAAACAACTATAAATACTAATATAAAAGCTTCAAACAACGTATGAATTACTTTCTCGATAGATGCATCCAAGAAGTCATTTGCGTTTACTAGAGCGACATATTTCACACCTTTTGGAAAAGAAGCTTGTGCCTTGTCCAAAACATCAATGGATTGATTAATCACGTCCTGTGCATTGGAACCTGCCGTTTGAGCTACAGCCATACCAATAGCTGGATGCCCGTCTGTATTACTACTACTTGTATAATCTTGTGCTCCAAGTTCTACTTTTGCAACATCTTTCAATCTCAGGACTTGGCCAGTTGTCGTAGCTTTGATAACAATATTATCAAATTCAGGAATCTCGGTCAATCTTCCTTTATATTTAAGTGTATAACGGAAAGCCTGATTACTCTCGTCTCCTAAACTTCCCGGCGCTGCTTCTATATTTTGTTCTGCCAAGACCGCTCTTATATCGGAAGGGACCAATCCGTAAGAAGCCATTTTATTAGGGTCCAGCCAGATTCTCATCGAGTAATCTTTGGTACCGAAAACCATTACATCCCCGACTCCCGTTACCCTTTTAATCTGCGGAATGATATTGATATTCGCATAGTTTTGAAGGAACGTCATATCAAACTCCGGATTTTCACTATATAGTGAGAAAATCAAAACGTTGGAACTTTGTCTTTTGGTCGTGGTAACTCCGGCTTGTGTCACTTCAGAAGGTAACAACGGTGTTGCTCTTGAAACCCTGTTCTGAACATTTACCGCAGCAATATCGGGATTAACGCCTTGTTTGAAATAAACCGTTACAGAACCTGTTCCATCATTGGTTGCTGTAGATGTCATATAAGTCATCCCTTCAACCCCATTGATTTGTTCTTCTAACGGGACTATAACACTTTTAAGAATTACATCGGCATTAGCACCTTGGTAACTTGCACTTACAACTACTGTTGGCGGCGCAATGTCGGGATATTGTGAAACCGGTAATGCAACAATTCCCAAAACACCGAGAATCACGATGATAATGGAAATAACCGTAGATAAAACCGGCCTTTCTATAAATTTTTTAAACATATATTATTTTAGATAAGAGAAAAGATGAAAGAAAAAGATTACGATGAGAATCCCAGTTCTCCCATCTTTCAAATTAAATACTAATGCTATTTTTTGTTGATGACGTTTTGTAATGTCGTTTCTTTCGGAACAACTTCAGCATCGTCTTTAAGAAGGCCAATACCTTCGACAACAACTTTATCTCCTTGTTTAAGTCCAGAAGTCACTGCATAAGTCAATCCATCCGGAAGGTCTTCAACCTTGATTTCTGTAGATTTTACTTTGTTATTACTTCCGATAACATACGTGAAAACTTTACCTTGTAACTCATAAGTTGCCGATTGCGGAATGATGATTACATCTTCCATATTATTTGGTAACTGTACAGTTGCACTATATCCGCTTCTCAAGAGTCCTTTGGGGTTTGGGAATGTAGCCCTCATCGAGAACGAACCTGTATTGGGGTCAACCAATCCACTAATGGATTCTATTTTTCCTTTCTCATCGTATTTGCTTCCATCAGATAAAATCAAATCTACCAAAGGCGAATTATTGATTTTTTCCTGAATCGTAGCTCCAGTTGCGTGTTTAAAGAATTCCAACTGTTGTTTTTCATTAATTGAAAAATAAGCAAATACCTTTGAAACATTGGAAACCGTAGTCAAAGGCTGCGCTGTTGCACTACTGATGTAACTACCGGCTTTGTAAGGAAGCGTACCAACGACTCCACTTACAGGACTGAATAATTTTGTATACCCCTGATTAACTTGAGCATTCGTCAACTGAGCTTGTGTCTCAGCCAAAGCTGCTTTTGCAGATTTAAGCGCTAATTCTGCAGCCTCTAATTCGTAAGCGGAAATGATTTTTTTATCAACCAAAGGTTTGGTTTTTGTCACTTGCATCTGAGCAGTCGCAACTTGTGCTTTTGCGCTGTTTACAGTAGCTTGAGCCGCCAAAACAGATTGCTCGTACTGTGGATTTCTGATAAGGAACAACAGTTGCCCCTGCTTCACTTGACTACCTTCATCTACATAAATTCTTTCAACAAATCCGTCAATCTTTGGACGAATCTCTACATTCTGTATACCTTCCAATCTTGCAGGATATTGTGTAAGATTTTCAGCAGGACCACTTTTCGCAACGATATATTGATATGGCTGTGGTGGCAATTCCTTTTTATCGTCTTTATTTTCAGACTTCGAACAAGATGTCAAAAGACCTAAAACAACAAAAAAGCTAATCACGATATTCCTCATAAATACTTATTTTTTAGATATGTTTTCAAACAAACGTTCAAATTTATTGATTATCTGCAAGACTTATGTTATGTAATTAATAATAATATCTATCAAAGATAATTAACAAAACCTATTATTACTGATGTTCAACATGTTAAAAAATAATTTTAAAGAATATTTAACATAATTTCATCAAACAAATGTTTGAACACAAAGTTAATAATTAATGATTATCCTGATTTTTGAAAGCTTTTTTGATAGATATTTTCCTTAAAGATTCTTAATGAAGCAAAGCTACATCATTTTTAATAAAAACTAATACCAGAATTACGGAACAGCTTACCAATTCTAATCCAAATTAATATTTTAGAGAATAAGGATAGGAATTTTTGATATTAAAGAGATAAGCCAAATATAAAATTTGATGAATTAAATTTTATTAATAACTACAATGATTATTAGAAAAAAACAGAAACAAAGTTTATAGAATATTGCTACTTTTTTACAACAGGAAGAATCTCATTCTTATTAAGACCGAATCTTTTGATATCAGAATCTGAAAATTTTTGAGAATAGAAATTGATTTCAGTTTCAAAGCCAACACTTTTCAGACGGTCAAAATAATCCATTCCATACCAGCGAACGTGGTCATACTGTCCAAAATGCTTTTGACGTTCTTTCGGATCTGTGATTGTGAAATCTTCGTAAGTCTTTTCTAGAGAATTTCTCATTGGAACCTGGACAATTCCCCAACCTTTCGGTTTCATCACACGATAAAGTTCGGACATTGCTTTTCTATCATCAACAATGTGTTCCAAAACGTGATTGCAGATAATAACATCAAAACTATTATCTTCAAAAGGCAAATCCAGAATATCCGCTTTAACATCCACAATCGGAGAAAACAAATCGGCAGAAGTGTAATCCAGGTTCTTCATTTTCTTGAATTTTCTAAGAAATTCTTGCTCTGGTGCAATATGAAGAACTTTTAGTTTATCTGTAAAAAAATTGGTTTCATTCTGAAGATAAAGCCACATCTGGCGATGTCTCTCCAAAGACAAAGTTCCGGGAGACAAGGCATTTGCTCTTTGTTTTCCGTAACCGTAAGGTAAAAATTTGCGATAAGACCGGCCGTCGATTGGGTCTGTGAAATTATTTCCTTTGAAAAACAATACAATTATCGGACGCAGAAAAATGCTTAGGTTGATAAGCATTGGTCTCGGGATTTTATTGAGCAAAAATTTGGCTAGTTTTTTCATTGATTAAAAATCAACTTGAAAAGCTTTCTCTTCGTCAGATTTAATTCCCAAAGCTTCATAAATATACTCGTAAGTAGAAAGTAAAACCGGTTTGCCATTATAAATACAAACATCGTGTTCAAAATGCGCAGACGGCTGATTGTCCAGTGTCGTAACTGTCCAGCCATCATTATGGAATTTCACTTTTTCTGTTCCAAGGTTAATCATTGGTTCAATTGCAAGACAAATTCCGTCTTTTAGGACTTTTCCACTTCCCGGTTTTCCGTAATTCGGAACTTGCGGGTCTTCGTGCATTTGTCTTCCAACACCGTGTCCAACCAATTCACGGACAACGCCATAACCTTCTTTCTCGCAATGTTTCTGGATAGCATTGGAAATATCTCCAACACGTTTCCCTCTAATACACTGCTCTATTCCTTTATACAATGATTCCTTTGTGACTCTCAATAGTTTTTTAACCTCATCAGAAACCTCTCCCACTTCAAAAGTATATGCATGGTCGCCAACAAATCCGTTCCAAAAAACACCACAATCTACAGATAGGATTGTCCCTTCTTTGATAGGTTCAGAATTCGGAATTCCGTGAACCACCTGGTCATTTGGAGAGATACAAAGTGATGCGGGAAATCCTCCATATCCTAAAAATGCGGGTTCTGCGCCATGGTCTTTGATAAAATCGTACGCCAATTTATCAAGATAAAGTGTCGTAACGCCCGGCTTAATTTCTTTTGCCAACATCCCCAAAGTCTGGGACACCAATCTTGCACTTTGCTTCATCAATCGAAGCTCCTCTATTGTTTTGAGTTGAATCATTACTTTATTTTAGATATTTAGATAATAGACGAATAGATGATAGACTTGGATATCTATTTTCTATTCGTCTATTATCTATTTGGTCTTTAATTTTACCAAAAAAGCCCTCTTTTCTTTTCTTTTTTCATTTTGGAGTAGGCATGAACTTCGCCTCCTGCAACTTGGAATTCTATTCTTTCATTGATGATTTGATAGATTTCTCCCCAACCTGGGAATCCGCCAAGATTCCTGTCATCAATGAAAAGATCTGCATCGATTTTTCTGGACTGCGTTTCCGAATCGAAAACTTCTCCTTCAAAACTTGAATTAACAGCGTAAAACTCTAACCCGTTTTTTCTGCAAAATTCTACAGCTTCTTCCAGTGATTTTCCGTGGCGATATGTCCACAGAATCAATCTGTAACCTTCCCCTTGTAGCTTTTTCAAAGTTTCAAAAGCAAACGTTTTTGCCTTTCCTATTCCCGGATATGCATCTTCTACAATTGTACCGTCAAAATCAATTGCTAATTTTTTATTACTTTTTATCATCTGGTTTTGAGTAAATAGTTATTAAAAATGGTTGCAAATATACGAAATATTAGAATGAGATAACATCCATTGAAATTCATTTTGTGCCTACTCGGTTTAATAAAACCTTTCTATAATTCTTCAAAATTAGACTAATTCAATACAAAAATCCTATTCAGCAGATTAAGAATCATTTGAATAGGATTTTGATAATTTAAAAAAGAAGATATTTTACTTTTTAATAACTTTAATACTCTGTGTTTGCCCGTTTTTCAAAGTTATCTTCCCAATATAATTTCCGGTGCTCAAATCAGAAACGTTCACTTTGTTGTTTTTGATTTCAGAATCTTTCACTAATTGTCCTGCAACATTATAGATTGAAATTCTATTCGCCTCATTTTTAGAGACGATTGTCAATTCATCTTTTACAGGGTTTGGATAGAAGCTGAAATTATTTCTATCAACATCGCTAACAGCTAAAGAAGATTTTGAGAAGCCAATTGCATCAAAAACGAAATTATATCCTTCATTAACTTCCCAACTTTCTCCATCATCATAAGATGTATAACAATCACTTCCAATCCCTGAATGAGAAGTAGCTTCCCAACGAAGATAATCCATGAATGGAACAGGAGTGGCTTTGACTTCTATAAAATATTTACCTGCAGACAACTCAACAGCCTGAGGAAGTTCAAAATTCAAATCTACCGCAACCACATCCAAAGGGTAACCAGGTACCGGCCAATAGCCAAAATAATTCTCTGTTTTTGGCCCTATGTTCTCAAAAGAATAAAGAAGTTCTCCAGGTGCATCATCAACGGAAGTTCTGATATTGATTGTCGCATTCTTGATATTTCCTAATTGTAAAGTCGAAATTTTGAAATTTGTAAGAGTGAACTTAGTATTTTCAGGAACAATAATATCATCCGCCAAAGACCTTCCCGGCATACTGCCGCCTGTTTCATGGTTGTTCCCTGTATTTCCTTGACTTGTTGGTGTTCCATAATCAGGTTGAGTTTCTCCAGTTGAGGAACAAATTCCGGAAACTTGGAAAACGTGGTCATAATAAGAAAAACCGCCAAACCAATCTTCAGAACCAAATTTAGAATAATCGAATCTACCCAATTTGGTCGTTTCCTGTTTGTTGATTTCCCAGCTTGCCGGTGTAGAATCACCCGGTTTTCCTTGTACAGATAAGTAATATTTCCCTTTGGGCAGATCAAAAGTCGTTGGCAAATCGACATTGATTTCGTAAGCCGAATTATCTTCAAAAGTATATTTGAACGTTTGAGAAGTTGGAACTACATTTTCAAATGACTTGATTAAATTTCCAGGTTTTCCGGCATTGTCCGCATAGAAATAAATATTAACATAACTAAGGTCGGCTGTTCCTTTCAGTGCATTAAACTTCACATTGTTCACAGTCAGGATTTTTCCGAACTCCACATCAAAATCCGAAGCCGATGTATATTCGTAAGTTCCGCCTGTTGAAATGTTTTCACCATTTGCAATGCCATCAGACACAACGCCATAATTGCAGTTTTGAGAAAAAGACATCACTCCGGATATCATCATCAAAAAAATCAAATTTTTCTTCATAAAAAACACATTATAATTATGGGATGCTAAACTATGTTACAATATCGGCAAATCCAACCATAATGCTTTCGAAATCCTTGATTTTGAAACAACAATAAACCATTCAAAATACTGTAAATCAATATTTTAAATTTTAAAATCTAGATATTATTAAGATTGATTTTTAGAAGCCTCACGAATGAATACGGAAGGCGAAATTCCGGTAATATTACGAAAAACGGTTGCAAAAGAACTATGCGATGCGAAGCCACATTCTTCTGCCAAATAACTGATTTTATAATTCTGATATTCCTTATGATTATAAATTTTCTGACAGATATAGGCGATTCTCAACTCATTGATGTAAGTATTGAAATTCTTGCCTTTGTATTTATTAATGACCTCAGAAAGATAACTTGTATTGGTTTTCAGTTGTAGCGCAAGACTTGCAATCGTCAATTTCGGATTGGTGAATTTTTCCGATTCTTCAAACTTCTGAAGTTTCTCCAATAAATCCTGCTCTACAGAATTAGGAATCTGAACAGATGAATCTTTTTGAATTTCTATAGCAGGTTCCAATTTATTTTCAGTCGAAATGATTTTATCAGATTCGAGTTTATCAATAATATTCTCGAAAACCTTTCTTTCTTTTTTTCTTCGGTAAAGCAAAAAGATAATCGCGCCAGCCAACACCAGAACAAAAGCTGTCGAAATAATTACAATATTTTTCTTGGAACTGTCAGCATCGGAAATCGCATCTTTGTAATCTTTCTGTTCAGCATTGATAGCTGACGAAATGGCTTTCATCTCGCTTTCTCTGATGCTTCTGTTGAGTTTTATAAATTCCTCATTGTAAAAAGAATATTGGGATTGGTCATTCAAAGCTTTGTAATCCTGAGAAAGATTGTAATAGATATCGGAAAGCAGACGTGTGTCCAGATCATTTTTATGTTTCAAGACAATCTTCAAAGTATCAATCGCTCGCTGGTATTCTTTTCTGCCGGCGTAGACCTGAGACAAAGCATTATAAATGAAATGATTAATTTCCTTATTGTAATTGCTCTTGATAGCCAAAGCTTTATTCAGATAAATTTCCGCCGAATCATTCTTTAGAAAATAATAGGAATTCCCGATATTGTAAAGCGAACGCCTGTGATGATAAACCGCTTGTTCATCGGGATTTTTGACCAATTCAATTTCGCAAAGAGATTTTTTGTAATATTCGCTGGCCTTTTGATAATTCTCTTCATCAAAATCAATGTTTCCGATTTCCAGATAAGACAAGGTTTTCAAGAGTTTTTTCTTGTCGCCTTCCGGCAATTTGTTGATTTGTTTGATGGCGTTATCAAGATAGAATTTCGCTTTATCATTCAGATTCAATTGAATATATTGATGAGCGATGGAACCGTTC
Source organism: Chryseobacterium sp. (assembly GCA_003248755.1). GTDB lineage: Bacteria > Bacteroidota > Bacteroidia > Flavobacteriales > Weeksellaceae > Epilithonimonas. The sequence continues at coordinate 34,982 of QFQW01000013.1, forward strand.
ATTCTTGCAATCAATGCGTAATCATCGGTTTTTTCTGCATATTCTTTGGCTTTGAAAAGTAATTCCGTTGATTTCTTAAGGTCATTATTTTTGAAATAAGAAACCGCCAAAGTTGCCAGTTCTTCACTTTTCTTTTTATTAAAATCGTTATCATTGGACAAAATATTCTGTCCAAAAACAAGGTTAGCAATCAAAAAACAACAGAAAAAAAATCTGCGAAACATATCCATTCTCGAATTAATGAATCTAATTTACATAAATAACCACAGTTCCAAAGCAATATTTTTTAATCGCAAAGTTTTTTCTAAGCTCAAAGTTTCCAAAGTATCAACAAGTTGATTATTTGTATTCTTAAAAAAGCTACTTTCTTGAAAGAACTTTGCGTTAAACACATTAAAAAAGCCGGCAAAAAAAACCGACTTTTTTATTTTAATTGTATGTTTGAATTTTTAACCTTTAATAACACTTTAGTCACTTAAGATTAAACAGATATTAATTTTAAGTTCAATTAAGTTAAAATCTTTAGATTTTTGAAACTTAGGGATTCTTAGGTGACTTTTAATATTGAAATCATCAAAACTTAAGTGTTAATAATTTATTTGATTAATCTCTAAACAAGTTCCTAGTTAGCAAGAACATTTCCCGTCATTTCCTCAGGAATATCTACGCCCATCACTTTTAGGATTGTCGGAGCAACATCGCCCAATTTTCCGGCAGTCAGATTCCAAGTATGGTCTTTATCCATCACGATGAATGGAACCAAATTCGTAGAGTGTTGTGTGTTTGGAGAGCCATCGGGATTTATCATTACATCAGAGTTTCCGTGGTCTGCCAAGATGAAAACCGCATAACCGTGTTCGTAAGCCGTAGTCGCTACTTTTTGAATGCAGGAATCCACAACTTCTGCCGCTTTCACCGCCGCAGAAAAAACACCTGTATGACCTACCATATCTGTGTTCGCAAAGTTTAGGCAAATGAAATCCGCTGATTCTTTTTCCAATTCCGGAACAATGGCGTTGGTAATATCATAAGCTGACATTTCCGGTTTCAAATCGTAAGTCGGAACATCTTTCGGACTTGGGCAAAGCAAACGTCTTTCCTGTACAAATTCCGCTTCGCGACCGCCTGAGAAAAAGAATGTCACGTGTGGATATTTCTCAGTTTCAGCAATTCTGATTTGAGATTTTCCAGCGCTTTCTAAAACTTCTCCCATTGTTTTCTGAAGAACATTCTCATCAAAAACAACTTTTACATTCTGGAACGTTTTATCATAATTAGTCAAAGTCACATAATACAAATCCAGCTTTTTCATTCCATACTCTGGGAAGTCTTGCTGAGAAAGCACTTCTGTAATCTCACGACCTCTGTCTGTACGGAAATTGAAACAAATCACCACATCGTGGTCTTCGATTTTCGCAATTGGAAAATGATTTTGAACATTCACGATTGGAAGGATAAACTCATCCGTAACATCCTCGTTATAAGAATCCTGAATCGCCTGAACCAAATCTTTTGACTCCTTTCCTACACCGTTTACCATTAAGTCATAAGCCAGCTTTACACGTTCCCAACGCTTGTCTCTGTCCATCGCATAATAACGACCGATGACAGAAGCCAGTTTTCCGGTTGTAGATTTCATATGATTTAATAAATCTTCAATGAAACCTTTTCCTGATTTTGGGTCGCAGTCACGCCCGTCTGTGAAAGCGTGAACGAAAACATTTTCTGTAAATCCAAATTCGTGCGCTGCTGTCAATAATCCTTTCAAATGATTGATATGAGAATGTACACCACCATTGGAAACCAACCCTATGAAATGTACTTTTTTGTTGTTCGCTTTGGCGTATTCGAAAGCTTGTTGAATCACGGGTTCTTTTCCAAGACTTCCGTTTTCTACAGCCATATTCAGTTTTACAAGGTTTTGATATACCACTCTACCGGCACCGAGATTCATATGACCAACTTCTGAGTTACCCATTTGTCCGGCTGGCAATCCAACCGCCAATCCGCTAGCTTCAAGTGTTGTATTTGGAAAAGTTTTCAGGGCATAATCCATAAAAGGCGTGTTAGCCTGAGCAATGGCGGAAACTGCAGGATTTGGTCCGATTCCCCAGCCATCTAATATTGCAAGAATTGCTTTCTTTGACATTTTTAATTTTGTTTTGTTACTACAAATTTACGAAATGGAATGGGGATTGGGGAATTTTGGGGTTTGTTTTTTTGAGATTATAAAAAATCGTAGTCACTATAATAATTGTCTAACAAATTCTTTAGCTGTACTCAAATTAGAATCATTATACAAATCTTTATTTAATACTTCATTAACCCATTTTGGACCGTGATTACCTATAGATTTACAGAAATTTTCTAATTCACCAACTTCCACAACAAGCAATCCTTTTTCTATAAATTTTATTTTTATTTTTTCATAAGAAACTGTGGCATCTCCACTAGGGATATAAGAAACACCATTGTTTTTTGCCTCTGACCAAGGGGAAGCCTTTTTTAGTATTGTTTGTATTTTTTTAGTATTTGCGTTCGGAAATATTCTCTCGGTAGACTCATCTAATATTTTTATTATTTCTTCTTTTACGTCTTCAGTTAATAATTCAGGTCGCTTTTCTTCGATTTTGGATTTTACATTTTTCCAGTCCTTTTCAATTTCGCTCCAATCGCCTCCTAAAAATTCATAAATTTCTTTAAGAGGAGATTCGTTATTTAGAATATCAAAATCAGCTATAACATTAGTTGGAACATTCAATTTTTTTAATGCGCTGACTACAATCGGAATTCTTTGTTTACCACCACAATGAATAAATAAAATATCTGGACTTGGTAACGATTCATTGTCAATAATAGAAGTAAGAATAGCTGAATAAAATCTACAATCAGAATCACTTTCACAAATAACCACTTTTTTATGAAATAATCCACTTAATATATTTGAGTGTCTTAAAAGTGAATCTTTCCAAATTAATATCAGAATTTTCTAACAAATTGATATTATTAACTCCTCCATTTCTATCGATTCTGATAATTTTCAATCTATTATGATTTGAATCTAAAAGACCATTAAGAAAGTCTTCACTATGTGTTGAGATAAAAAGTTGTTTATGAGTAGGTAAATTATTAGAAAGCATTTTACCCAAAAGTCGGGCTTGAGGTGGATGCAAAAATGCTTCTGGTTCATCAATGAATAACATACTTTGAGTTGCAATAAAAGAGTTTAACAATACTCCTATAAAACTTCTCATTCCATCTCCTTGTTCGTGTAATAAATCAAGTTTCTCAATTTTTGCAACGTAAGTATATGAAATTCTATCCTCACCTTCTTCTACGGTTGGTTTATTTCCAACATATAATGGAATAGTACTTCCAGCCAGTCTATTGATTATTAAATCTTGATTAAATGCCAATTTAAAATATTCAGAAAATTCTTTTTCAATTCTGTCATCTCTATATAAATAATGAATGGGATTATTAAACGCTTCTTTTGTAAAATCAATATTTTTTGCTGGATTTGAGGATGTTAATCTGTTTTCAGTACCAACAAATGAAGCAAATACATCCCTTAACCCACCAATTCCATCATCGTTTTGCAAATAAAATTGTAAGGAAAATGATTGAATATTATATCCATATCCACTATAATTTGTCATATCACTATGTTTTACAGTAGAGTTCTCTTCGAGAAATTTGATTATTTCTGCGTCACTCTTATTTTTTGAGATAATAATCTTAGAAACAACTTTTGTTGGTATTTTAAAGGATTGTAGTGTTCCAAAAATTTCTTTTAATGAAGCACTTTTCCCTGAATTATTTGCACCCACAAAAACTATTATATCATTTGAATTTAGATTTACTTTTGTTGAATCATTGAATTCAATATTATCGATGTGAAAATAAGCATCCATAATTATTAGATTTTAATTATTCAAATTTAATATTATTCATCTATTAATTTCAAAAATAAAATACACGAATAATCTAGGTTATGGAATCTAAATAAAAACAAAAAACAATTTGTCAACTTATTTTTTGCCAATCGACAAATATGTTTAACTTTAAGACCCTTTTTTAAACAGATAAAATGGACTTGAGAGACCAACTAAAAAACCTTTTCCCCGAACACGAAGAACAGGATTTTGAAATGCCGGATGAAGCAAAAGAAAATTTCAAACAGAAAGAACCTTTGGTGTGCAAATTCGAGAAGAAAGGCAGAAACGGAAAACCTGTTACCCTTATCGAAGGTTGGGAAGGCGATGATGAAGGTTTGAAAGAGATCTCGAAAAAAATCAAAACCAAATTAGGAATCGGTGGCTCTGAAAAAGACGGCGTCATTATCATCCAAGGTGACAACCGAGACAAAATAATGACCATCCTAAAAGATATGGGCTATAAAACAAAACGTGTCGGAGGATGAAAATGAATGATAAATTATAAATGATGAATGATAATTTGCTCGCAGATTTAGCTAATCAAGCAGATTAAGAAAATCTGTGAAATCTGGAAAATCACCGAGACAAAAATTAAAATCTAATTTCTATTCGTCTATCATCTATTTTCTAAAAAACAATCTATAAATTAAAAAAATCAATATAATATGATAAACAAACTAGCAGATTCCGAACTGGTTCTTAATGACGACGGAAGTGTGTACCACCTGAATCTTCTTCCGGAAGACCTTGCAGACAAAGTCCTTCTTGTAGGCGACCCGGACAGAGTTCCGAAAGTGTCCAAATATTTTGATACGATTGATATCAAAAAGAACAAAAGAGAATTCTATACACATACGGGAACTTTGCGTGGCGAGAGAATCACGGTAATGTCAACAGGAATCGGGACAGAAAACATCGATATCGTGATGAACGAATTGGATGCTTTGGTAAATATCGATTTGAAAGCTAAAGAATTCAAAAAAGAACACAAATCACTAGAGCTTTTCCGTATGGGAACTTGCGGAAGTGTGAATCCTGATATCGAAGTTAATAATATGCTGGTAACGCAGAATGTAGTTGGTCTGGACGGACTTCTTCATTTTTATCAGGATTATCAATTCGAAAATGAATTCAGTAAGAATTTCCTGGAGAAGTTTCCTTACGAAAGAATCAAACCTATGTTGTATTTCTCAGATTGGGCAGAAGATATCGCTGATTATTATGCTGATGCAAAATACAGAGGTAATACGGCGACTTTCCCCGGATTCTATGCACCTCAAGGTCGTCAGTTAAGACTGAAAGCGCTTGATGACAAATTCCTTGAAACATTGAATGACCTCGGAGTTTCCAACTTCGAAATGGAAACTTCGGCAATCTATGGATTATCAAAATTGTTAGGGCACAAAGCCATCACTGTAAACTGTGTTATCGCCAACAGAAGACGTGGCGAATTTGCAAGCGACCATCACGCATCAGAAAAAATGATGATAGAATGGGTTCTTGATAGAATCATTAAGTAAGAGAGTTTGTGAGTTAGAGTGTCAGAGAGTTTATGAAATAAAAATCAATCTTTCTCTGACACTAAAACTCTCTCACTCTCAAACCCTCAAACTCTAATTCCGTACAAAACAACTTTCAATATGGTCATCCACAATTCCTGTAGCCTGCAGATGAGAATAGATAACTGTTGAACCCAGAAATTTGAATCCTCTTTTCTTCAAATCTTTGCTGATTATATCAGACAATTCTGTTGTAGCTGGTGCTTCCGTATGAACTTTCCAAGTATTTACAATTCGGTTTCCGCCTGTGAATGTTGAGATGTAATTATAAAAACTTCCGAACTCTTTCTGAAGTTCCATAAATTTTTGAGCATTGGAAATAGAAGCGTTTACTTTTAATCGGTTTCTTACGATTCCTGTGTCTTGCATCAATTCTTCGATTTTATCTTCATCATATTTTGCAATCTTTTTATAATCGAAATTATCAAAAGCCTTTCTGAAAGTTTCTCTCTTTCTTAGAATCGTAATCCAACTCAATCCCGCCTGGAAACTTTCGAGAATCAGAAACTCAAACATTGTTTCATCATCAGTTACCAAATTTCCCCATTCTTCATCATGGTATTTTTGATAGAGCTCATCTGTTCCACACCATGCGCATCTGATTTTTTCCATTGCTTTTAATTTTGATGTCAATTTAGGAAACATTATAAATTCAAAACAAAACATTAACGTTCATTAAGATTTCTCGGCATTCTAATTGGATATACTGATAACATCAAATCAAATTTTTCAATATTAATCACTAAAAACAAAATATTATGAGTACGCACGACGAAAAATACAATGACGCAGAAAGAGCGGTTAACAAAACTGAAAATTCTTTGGAAAACGCAGCAGAAACAGCTAAAAACAAAGTGAACGAGTATGCGGACAGAGCCCGCTCATATATCGATGAGCAAAAAAGAAAAAATGAAGAGCCAACGAGAGACGGCTTCTTCGAAAATCTGAAATCTAATATTTCCGACGCTTGGGAAGACACAAAAGACTTCGCAGACAAAGCTTGGGAAACAACAAAAGACACAGCTTCTGATGCTTGGGAGAAAACCAAGGATACCGCAGAAGATGTGAAAGCAGAATTCAGAAAAGCAACGAATTAGTTTTTAAGTTAGTAATAGTTTTTCACGAAAAGGAGAAGACAATGATTTGTCTTCTCCTTTTTAATTATATTTGCCAATTATTCTCAATGAAGATGAAGAACTTACTACTTTCGGTTTTATTTTTAGGATTTTTTGCAAATTCTCAGACTTTCAATCAAGATTATGCGAATGTCAGCAATCTGGTTTCACAAACCAATATCAATACATACTTACAGGAATTCGAAGCCTTAGGTGTGAAAACCACAGGCTCTACAGCCAATAATAATGCTTACACCTGGCTGAAAAACAAATATCTTTCTTTCGGATATTCGGAAGCGGAAATCACAAAAGACACCTTCACTTACGGCGGACAATCAACATCTAACATCATTGTCACAAAAACGGGAACCAAATATCCCAATACCTACGTTATAGTCTGCGGACATTACGACACAATTACCGGACCAGGAACCAACGACAACGGAAGCGGTGTTTCCGTAATTCTGGAATTGGCAAGACTTCTAAAAAACGTTCCTACAGAATATTCGATAAAATTTATCAATTTCTCTGGCGAAGAACAAGGTCTGCTTGGCTCAGCTCATTATGTTAATAGTGTTGTCAACGCGACGTCACCGAAAATGAGCATTCGTTTGGTTCTTAATATTGATGAAGTTGGTGGCATCAAAGGTCAAACCAATGACACCATTACTTGTGAAAGGGATGAATCCAACAGCCCAAGTTCCAATAACTCGGCTTCCAATACTTTCACACAACAGCTAATGAATTGCGTTACGCTTTATTCCACTCTTAAAACCAACCTTAGTTATGCATATTCTTCCGATTATATGCCATTTCAAGCGAATGGAGAAGTCATCACAGGCTTGTTCGAGTACAACGAAACACCTTACGCACACACGGTTAACGACAAATATTCCAACCTTGACCCGGTTTACATTTATAACATTGCGAAGGCTACAACTGGTGCTGTTCAGCATTTTGCAATTGCAAGTCAGATGTTGAGCGTTGATAATGTAAAAGAAGCTGTATCAAATTTCACAGTTTCCCCGAATCCTGCGAAAGATTATATTCAGATAGAATTTTCGAACAGTAAAAATCAGAAGTTCAGTTTTACGATTACAAGTTTGGAAGGAAAAATAGTATGTCAAACTGAAAACCAAACAAGGATTGAAATTTCGAAACTTCCGAAAGGTGTTTATCTTGGGAATTTCAAAATCGGAGAACAACAGATTACCAAAAAAATCATAGTGGAATAAGAAAACTTTAATTTTTAATTTTTAATTTTTAATTTTTTAAGATTTAGATATTATTTTGGCAATCCCCTCGCCCACGCATTGAACATTATTCAAAAAAATTCGGCAGGTAATTTGCTACGAAGATTTTCAAATTTTGAAATAATCAATCGTAATTAATTCGTTTTACGAAATCTAAAATCACTATATTTGCCACTATGCAAAAAATCTTAATAGTAGAAGACGAAAAAGCAATATCCGGAGTTCTACACAGTATTTTATCAGACGAACTACCTGATTACCAATTCGAAATAGCCGAAGATGGTTTTGAGGGATTCAAATTCATAGAGAAAGAAGACTTTGCTCTGGTGATTTCTGATATCAAAATGCCGAAAATCTCGGGAACCGAACTTTTGAAACAAAGCCTTCAGCTGAAGCCTGACACCACGTTTGTGATGATTTCCGGTCACGCAGATATTGATACGGCCGTCAGCTGTTTGAAAGAAGGTGCATACGATTTTATTTCCAAGCCTATCGACATCAACCGATTGATAACAAGCGTGAAAAATGCGCTCGACAAAGGTAATCTTCAAAAAGTCAACTCTAATCTTAAGCAGGAGAATTCTCAGCTTAAGAAGAAAGTTAATAAAAAATATCAGATGATTGGACAATCGTCTGCGCTTAAAAGAATTCAAGAAATCATCGACAAAGTAGCACCTTCTGATGCACGAGTTTTAATCACCGGACCAAACGGAGCCGGTAAAGAATTGGTAGCACACGCTATCCATTCACAAAGCGAACGTTCCCGCGGACCAATGGTAGAAGTGAACTGTGCGGCGATTCCTTCAGAATTGATTGAAAGCGAATTATTCGGACATGTAAAAGGTTCTTTTACCGGAGCAATCAAAGATAAATCAGGAAAATTCGAGCAGGCAACTGGCGGTACTATTTTCCTGGATGAGATTGGCGATATGAGCCTTGTAGCTCAGGCAAAAGTATTGAGAGCTTTGCAGGAAAGTAAAGTTTCTCCTGTCGGAAGTGATAAGGAAATCAAAGTGGATGTTCGCGTCATTGCTGCGACAAACAAGAACTTAGCTAAAGAAATCGAAGCCGGAAAATTCAGGGAAGATTTGTTCCACAGACTTTCCGTTATTGAAATCAATGTTCCGTCTTTGAATGACAGGATTGAAGATATCCCTTTGTTGGTAGAATATTTCACACAGTTAATCGCTGCCGAAAATGGTTCTGCACCAAAGAAATTCGATGAAAAATCCATCAAAGCTTTACAGCAGTTTGACTGGACAGGAAACATCAGAGAACTTAGAAACGTTGTAGAAAGATTAATCATTTTGGGCGCTGACCCTGTGACTGCTGACGACGTCTCGAATTTTGTAAAGAAGTAAACTTAATTAAATATTATATTTAGCCGCAGTTTCTTCTGCGGTTTTTTTTTGAACAAAAATGAAGATTTATCAATTATGATTTTTCTTTTAATAAAAATATATGAAACAAAATGAACTTTTTAAATAAACAATACACACAGGAAGGATTGAAACTCGCACTTCCTGTAATGCTGACACAAGTCGGGCAGGTGTCTGTAAATTTATTCGACAACATTATCGTCGGGAAACTTTTGGGAGCTCAGGCTTTGGCTTCGGTTTCTCTTGGTAATGCTTTATTTTTCTCGATTTTCGTATTGGCTTTGGGATTTTCTTTTGCGATTCCGCCTTTGGTTTCCGAAGCTCATTCTCAAGGAAAACACGACACAATCAATTCGGTTTTCAGACACGGATTTGTGATTAATCTTGGAATCGGGATTTTGCTGATGATAATTTTGTTAGCAGCACTTCCATTGATTTATCATCTTGACCAGCCGAAAGAAATCATTCCAAATACGATTAGTTTCTTGAGCATCATGGCATTTACGATGATTCCATTTATGATGTTCCAGACTTTGAGAGAGGTTTCGGAAGGGTTATCGTTTACAATTGGAGTAACGAAAGCTACAATCATTGCAAACATCATTAACATTGCTTTGAATTATGTTTTCATCAAAGGACTTTTCGGATTGCCTGCAATGGGCGTTCAAGGTTCGGCTTTAGCAACTTTGATTGCCAGAATATTTATGGTCGTTTTCTTATATTTTGTTTTGGTAAAAGAACAAAAAACGAGACGTTATATCAAAGAATTCTCTCTGAAGATCTCAGAATTCAGTAAAGAGATGTTTTCCAAAATGATAAAACTGGGATTCCCAACTGCAATGCAAATGTTCTTTGAAGTAACGGCTTTTGCAGCGGCAGCTTTCATTTGTGGACTGATAAGTTCAACCGACATTGCATCACACCAGATTGCACTTTCTATGGCTTCGTTTACCTTCAATCTTTGTATTGGTTTCAGTGTGGCTTCTACAGTGATGATTGGGAACAAAATGGGTATTGGAGATTATGCAGGTCTGAGAAAAATCGGGATTAATAACTTTAAACTGACTTTGATTTATATGGGATTCTGTGGTTTGATGTTCATTCTTTTCAGAAATGTTCTGCCTCATTTTTTCACGAAAGAAAGTGATGTTCTGGTTATCAATTTGGCTTCAAAATTAATGATTATTGCTGCACTTTTCCAGTTATCAGACGGAATCCAAGTAACTGCTTTAGGTTGTCTGAGAGGAATCCAAGATGTGAAAATCCCTAGTATTATTACTTTTGTTGCCTATTGGATTTTCACGATTCCGGTTGGATTTTTCCTTTGTGTGACGATGAAAATGGGTGCTTTCGGGATGTGGATTGCGCTGGGAATTGGATTGACGATTTCTGCGGTTCTTTTGGTGATTAGGTTTTTGAGGCTGAGCAAGACGAAAGCTTTGGCTTTGACTAATTAATTTTATCGCAAAGGCGCATTTTTGTTTATTAATGATGTATTAATTAAGTCTCCAAGTTGAAAATTGTAAAAGTCTTCGAATACGCTTAGACTAACATTGTATTAATAAACACAATTTTTGAAACAGTGAATTGCTCGCAGTCCGACTTGAGCGGAAATCCTTTTTACGCAACGAAGTGGAGTGAAAAGATTGGGAGCGGAAGGCGGATTAAACTGCCCAAATAATTACAAAATTATAATGGTGACTTTGCGTGAAAAACCTATTTTAAATTTTTAAATTTGCAACTCAATATTTTACAATGACTATCAAACAACATATACAATCTAAAATATCGGAAATCGTTTCCAAATTATACCGCATCGAGAATGTGACGCTGGAAGTCCAGAAGAACAAAACGGAGTTTGAAGGCGATTTCACAATCGTGATTTTTCCGCTGGTAAAACTAGCTAAGAAAAGTCCTGATGTTCTTGGAAATGAACTTGGTGAAGAAATCAAAAACCAAATCGATTTAATAGAAAACTTCAGAATCGTGAAAGGTTTTCTTAACTTGAAAGTTGAAGATTCAGCGTTCTTACAAGAGTTTTCTGAAACGGAAAAGAACTTCGATTCCACACCTTCCAAAAACGAAACGGTCATGGTGGAATATTCTTCCCCGAATACCAACAAACCGCTCCATTTGGGACACATCAGAAATAATCTTCTCGGTTTTTCTGTAGCTGAAATTCTGAAAGCGGACGGATACAATGTTATCAAAACGCAAATCATCAACGACCGTGGAATCCACATCTGCAAATCTATGTTGGCCTGGAAAAAGTTCGGAAACGGAGAAACGCCGGAATCTACAGGCTTGAAGGGCGATAAATTGGTCGGAAACTACTATGTGGAATTCGATAAATTATATAAATCCGAAATCAAAGCACAAGTAGCTGACGGAATAGATGAGGAAACAGCGAAAAAGCAAGCGCCGTCTATCATCGAAGCGCAGAAAATGCTTTTGAAATGGGAACAAAACGACGCTGACGTTCGCAAACTTTGGGAAATGATGAATTCTTGGGTTTATGCAGGATTTAATCAGACTTATGCGAGATTGGGTGTTAATTTTGACCAGGTTCAGTACGAGAGTAATACTTATCTTTTGGGAAAAGATTTGATTCAGCAAGGGTTGGACAATGGTGTTCTTTACAAAAAAGAAGACGGTTCTGTTTGGTGTGACCTGACAGACGAAGGTCTTGACCAAAAACTCTTGTTACGTTCTGACGGAACTTCGGTTTATATGACTCAGGATTTGGGAACTGCTGTGGAACGTTTCAAAGATAACGACATCCAAAGATTGATTTATACCGTTGGAAACGAACAGGATTATCACTTTCAGGTTTTGTTCAAAATTTTGAAAAAATTGGGTTATAATTGGGCAGACCATCTTTATCATTTGTCTTACGGAATGGTTGAATTGCCAGAAGGAAAAATGAAATCCCGTGAAGGAACTGTGGTTGACGCCGATGACCTTGTTCAGGAAATGTATCTGACTGCAAAAGAAAAATCTCAAGAACTTGGTAAGTTGGAGAGTTTGAGTAATGAGGAGAAAGAGCGTTCTTATGAAACGGTTGGATTAGGCGCTTTGAAATATTTCATCTTGAAAGTTGACCCGAAAAAGAAAATGCTTTTCAATCCAGCAGAAAGTATCGATTTTAATGGAAATACAGGTCCATTTATTCAATATACTTATGCGCGAATTCAGTCACTTTTGGATAAGGCGAATTATTCTGCAAAAGGACTTTCTGATGCTTATCTTCCGAATGTTGGTGAGAAGGATTTGATAATGCTTCTTTCGGAATTCAAAGATGTGATTGCAAAGGCTTCGGAATCTCTGAGTCCGGCTCTGGTTGCCAATTATGTTTATGAATTGGTGAAATCTTATAATTCTTTTTATCAGAACAATCCAATCTTAAATCAGGATGATGAAAATGCGAAACAATTCCGTCTTCAGATTTCCGATCTGGCTGGAAAAACGATTAAGAAAGGGCTTTCACTGCTTGGAATTAACGTAGTAAACAGAATGTAGAATCATTCGAAATATAAATTAAAACTCTGCTAAAAAGCGGAGTTTTTTGTTTTCGGAATTGGAATGTTTATATTGAAATTACTTAATTTTATAAAATGAGAGACCCTAAACGCATTAAACCATTCTTAGAAAAAATAGAAAAAATTTGGTCAGAAAATCCTGATTATCGTTTCGGGCAGCTTGTTATGGCTATTACAAGAACTAATGAGCACAATCCAAAACTTTTTAATATTGAAGAGGAAGAATTTGTTAAGAAACTTGAGGAGCTAAAACAACTTATAAATAAGAATAATAAGTAATCTAAAAATTTACTTCCTTAAAGTACACAATGTGAGTCCAGCAACCCTGCTCAAGAATTCATAAAACTCTTAACAAAATCTACCAATTAAAAACAAAAAACGCCCTGAGAATTCAGAGCGTTTAAAGCTAAACTTTGTAGACCCACAGGGATTCGAACCCCGACAGGCGGTACCAAAAACCGAAGTGCTACCGTTACACCATGGGTCTGTCGTTTATTGTGGTGCAAATTTAGGGCTTTTTTTTTAACTTCCAAATTATTTGTGAAAAAAAATGCATAATTTTATAAAATAATTTTTCGCTCAACCTAATGTTAATCGACCTTTCCAAAGCATTACCTATCAGCCAAACCTCGTCTAACAAATTTGAAACCAAAGTTTTAGACTTCATAAAAGAATGGTTTTCGGGGTCCAAAACTGTGAAAATTCAGAGTTCTGGCTCAACCGGAATTCCGAAAGTTTTTGATATCAAAAAATCAAAAATGTTGAATTCGGCGGAGATGACCTGTGATTTTTTAGGCTTGAAAGAAGGAAATATTGCCCTACTCTGTCTTCCGATTGAATATATCTCCGGAAAAATGATGGTCGTAAGAAGTATTTCAAGAAAATTAAAACTTAAAATTGCGCCAACTTCTCTCAATCCTTTAGAAAAAATCAATGAAGAAATTGATTTCTGCGCAATGACACCTTTGCAGGTTGAAAATTCTCTGGACAAAATTTATTTAATAAAAAATCTCATTATCGGAGGTGCATCAGTTTCTGAAACTTTAAAAAGAAAGATTCAAGAATCTTTAAATAAAAAAGAAAAAGGCTTCGAGAGCCTCAGCCTGACAAATAATCCTCAAACTAAAATATTCGAGACTTACGGAATGAGTGAGACACTTTCTCACATTGCATTGAAACAGATTTTCCCGAATCCGGAAGATTGGTTTACGGTTTTTGATGGTGTTGATGTTTCTCTGGATGAAAGAGGTTGTTTGAAAATATTGGCTCCAAAACTTAATTCAGATATTCTACAGACGAATGATTTGGTTGAAATTAATGACAAAAGACAATTCCGATTTCTGGGAAGAATTGATAATGTAATTAATTCCGGAGGTGCAAAGATTTTCCCCGAAGAATTAGAAAAATTGGTCAAACAAAACATTCCGAATGAAGTTGTTTTCCTTGGAATTGAAGATGAAAAACTGGGACAGAAATTAGTTTTGGCGGTTGAAGATGCAAGATGCGAGACGCAAGGTTCAGCGAATGATGATTTAAATCCCGAGTTACAAAATCTTAAATCTCAAATCTCAAATCTCAACTTCGAAAAGTCATTTCATAAACCAAAAGAAATTATTTTTGTCGAACAAATCCCAAGAACGCCGAACGGAAAAGTGAATCGCCTTGAATTGAAAAAATTAATCAAAAACTAAAATGAAAGATTTCTCTACCGAAATCAGTTACAAAACGTCCCGCTCCTCCGGAGCTGGCGGACAAAACGTGAATAAGGTGGAAACGGCTGTGACGGGAATTTGGAATGTAATGGAAAGCCAATTTTTCTCTTTTGATGAAAAGCTGAGAATCTCGGAAAAACTGAAAAACAGAATCAATTCTGAAGGTCTTCTTCAAATGACTTCATCTGAGAGCAGAACTCAGCTTCAAAACAAAAAAATCGTGACTGAGAAAATGCTGGAACTGGTTGAAAAATCACTATTTGTTCCAAAGAAACGGCTTGCTACAAAACCTTCAAAAGGTCAAATCCAAAAACGTATCGACAACAAAAAGAAATTGTCCGAGAAGAAAGAGAACCGAAAATTCAGGTTTTAAAATCCGAAAGCTTTTCTATTTCCTGATTAATTCTCTGAGTGTATTCATATTGTTTGTCACGAATTCTTCCGTGATTGGTTACCGTTTCATAATCCTGCTGATAATCCTTGTAATCATCATAAACATCCGTGTAAAACTTTTGAAGCGTTTTGGTATCCATTGTCTTATCACTGATTACTTTCCTGAATCTCCTCGCAAACAATTCGGCAATATCAAAATGACTTTGCTCGTGCATTAGAACCAGATCCGTTTTGTGGTCACTATGCGCCCAAGATTTTGATGGCACAAAAAAAGATTCTATCTTAACTTCTTTGGACGTGAACTTTTTGGTTGGACTGTTCAATAAATAGGAGATTCCACAAAAGGTTGTCGCTGCGGCATTGGAGGTATTAGATTGCGTTTTAGATTGAAAATCTTCCCAAACAAGTTTTCGGTTTGCATTCCAAAAAATCTTGTCCTGGGCTTTTGCCAAACCAATGATAAACAGAAAAATAAATACTAAAAATGGTCGTAACATATCTGTTAGATGTTTTTTTTCAATAAATGTTAATTTATTTCCACAAAACTTGTACTTTTACCTCCCTGCATTTTAAAAAATGGAAAAAGAGATAAAAATCAACTTTGAAGTCATCCCGAGTTACGAAGAGCTCAACGATATAGAAAAAACACTATTTGATAAAGCCAAAACCATTCGAGAACAAGCCTACGCACCTTACTCTCATTTCCTTGTTGGATGCGCGCTGCTTCTGGAAAACGGAGAGATAATAACGGGAAGCAATCAGGAAAACGCCGCTTATCCTTCCGGATTGTGTGCAGAGAGAACGACCATTTTTTGGACTTCTGCCAATTATCCGGATGTAAAAATCAAAAAAATATTTGTGATTGGCGGACCGCAAAATGATTTGAGTTCTGTACCAATTCCACCTTGTGGCAGCTGCAGACAATCGATTCTGGAATATGAGGCTAAGCAGAAACAACAAATCGAAATCTATTTTGCAGCACCAAACGGAGAAATCATCAAAACAAAATCTATCCGGGACTTGTTACCTTTCTCTTTTGACGGAAGCTTCCTATAATTTTTAGGAGCAAGACGGTTGGTCTGTCGATTGACGTTTCCAGCCTGCTGTCCACTATATCTTTTTTGTTTTTTACACGTTCTGTCATTCCGAACAACGTGAGGAGTCTAAAAAAACAAAAAAGGATGCCGTTCCCATCAGGGCTATGTTGACGTTTTGTATTCTTTTCACTTTTTAGAATTTTTAGAAATCAATAAAAAACCACATCGTCACATAGAAAAATGAAAGATAAAATATGTGCCTATGTGGTTATAAAATATCGAAAAACCCATTCAAAATCTGAATGGGCTTTTCTTTTTAAAATGTAGATATGGATATGAAAATTTGGTTATTAGTTTTTAATCACTTTCTGAATAGTTTTCTTACCATTTTCCAATTGAAGCTCTACAACATAAACACCTTTCTCCAAATGTGAGAAGTCAATTGTAGAATCTGATGTCAGTTTTGCATTCACGCTTTGTCCTGCAAGATTATAAACTTTGTATGTTTTGATTTTGCTTGTAGATTTTACATTCAAGACATCTTTTACAGGATTTGGATAGATAGAAACTGTTGTATTTTTAACATCTGCAACACCTAAAACCGTTAATTCTTTTTCCTGAGATTTATCCGAATATTTTTTAGAAGCATCTACAGATTTTACGCTCCAGAAAATTTTAGAAGGTAAATTAGTTTTATCAAGATACCAGTTTTTTGTCGTTACAATATATTTTGCGATGTCAGTTTTTCCGGCTTCGGAACCAACACTCAATTCATATTGAAGAGAATTTTCCGGTGTTTTATCATCTGTTGCACCAGACCAAGTGAACTTGATTTTACCGTCACTATCTGTTGCAGTTAAGATGGTTGGTGCATTTGGTTTTTGATTGGTAACCGTCGTTTTATTTTTGAATAATTTGGTATAGGGCATCAAGTCTGGGTCTTCCCAATCAAAACCATTGGCGAGAATATCAAGATTTCCGTCATTATCATAATCAAAGACAACTACTGTTCCCTGACTTCCCAGATTATAAAGATTCGCTGTTTCATCTTTTTCGAATTTCTGAAGCTGTGGATTGTAAAGAAACACTTTGGAATAGGAAACATAATCGTTATCTCCCGTAACAACAAAATCATAATATCCATCATTGTTAAAATCACCAACTTCTACTCCACCGCCAGACAGACCTTCGTCCTCGATTTTATTTTCAGTAAAGTTTCCTTGTCCATCATTAATGAAAACTGCCAGATATGGGTCATAATTTTCATCCTGTCCAGCAACTACGAAATCCTGAAAACCATCACCGTTGAAATCCGCAAAAGACATTTCGCTGTCACTCACTGCCGGAAGTTCAGACTTCTGAACCAAAGTTCCATGCTCATTAATATAAACAGAGAAAGTTCCTTCATAACCGGCATTATATCCATTGACGATTAAATCTAATTCGTTGTCATTATTAATATCAATGACTTTAAAACTTCCGTTTTGTGTTCCTGCTGCCCAAGCTTTATTTTTTTGAAAACCTTGTGAACTATTAAGATATAAATCCAAATCGTGAGTAAAACCTACTCCTTCTACATACTGAGTTCCATTAACTGCATAATCCTGTTTCCCATCATGATTGAAATCGAAAACATCTAAGCCTCCATAGATTTTCCCGGCTGCATTGTCAACCAAAGTGAAGCCGGAACCCGTATTTTTCCATCTATATTGTTGATAATTCACAATATCATTATAACTTAAACCGGTTGTGATAACGTCTAGAAGCCCGTCGTTATCAAAATCAATGAATTTAACCGCACTCAAGTGAACCGAGTTTTCTCCAAATTCCTGAACGGAAGAGAAAGTTCCATTGGTATTTTTGTAAAGACTATTGGAAGTTGAATCCACATTAGTATCTCCGTCAGAATCTATCGCGCCAGTGAAGAATATATCCTGAAATCCGTCGTTATCAACATCTGCAACTGCCGCTGCGGAATAGAAATAATTTTTAAGATTGGGCTGAGAGATTTCTTCAAAACTTTGTGCTTGGCTAATGATAGCAGATAAGAATAAGAGAGAAATGTAAAACTTTTTCATAATAATTTTATTTAGAATAATTAAAAATTACTTCGCAAAAGTATAGACTTCTTCTTGCCAAAAAGTATTTTGGAATATGATATTTATCTTGTTTTGGAGAAAATTAACTTGGGTTCAGAAAATGGGATTTATGAAATTTCGAAAATTCTACTTTCCTCGTTGATGCGTCTTACAACGTTTTCTGTTCGTTCTTTGTGTGTGTCCGTAATGAAAATCTGTCCGAAACTTTCCTTATTTACCAATTCAATTAATTGAGAAACTCGTGTGTCATCCAACTTATCAAAAATATCGTCCAGAAGAAGGATTGGAGACTTGCCGGTCAATTCTTTGATTCGGTTGATTTGAGCAAGCTTTAAAGAAATTAAAAATGATTTCTGTTGACCCTGTGAGCCTATTTTCTTGATTGAATTCCCATTCATTTCGAAAATCAAATCGTCTTTATGAGTTCCTTTGGAAGTGTAAGTTAAAGCTCTGTCTTTGTCAATTGAGTTTGATAAAAGTTCTTTAAAAGTATTGTCAAAAAGATGAGATTCATAAATCACGTTTACGATTTCCTTTCCACCGGAAATGATTTCGTAAAAATGTTGAACAATTGGATTCAGTTTTTCAACAAAGTCTTTTCTCTTCTCAAAAATCCTTGATCCGAAGTTTGAAATCGGGTCATCATAAATCTCCAAAGAATCTTTGTCAAAGGTCTTGTTTTTAGCAAAATATTTCAACAAAGCATTTCTCTGCTGAATGGTTTTCTGATACTGAATCAAATCAAAAAGATAAGAAGAATCGGTTTGGGAAATCATCGCATCCAGAAACTTTCTCCGGCTTTCTCCCGAATCAGAAATCAAATTGGAATCATAAGGCGAAATCATCACACTTGGCAAATAACCGATATGGTCTGCTAATCTGTCGTAAGATTTATCATTTTTCTTAATGACTTTTTTAGATTCTTTTGGCTGAAGAATTTTAATAATGTCTTCTTTTTCTTCATTTTGAATTTCGGCTTCTATTGTAAAAAAATCTGTCACACTGAGCGGAGTTGAAGTGTCATCAATCTTGATATTGTTAAGGTCAGAATTTCCAAGAAAACTTTTGCCAACAGATACATAGTGAAGCGCATCCAGAATATTGGTCTTCCCTACTCCATTGTTACCCACAAAACAATTGATTTGAGGTGAAAAATCAAAAGATTGTTCCGAGTGATTTTTGAAATTGATGAGCGAAAGTTTGTTGATAATCATTTAGAGTTCAAAATTAAGGGGATTTTGTCTAACATCCCAAATTCTCAAAACCAGAATTTTTCCCGAAGTAAAAGTGTAATGTAAATAATAATTTTCAAAAAGAATAGACCTAACATTTTCCAAATCTGTACTAATTCCAGAAAGCGGATTTTCAGAAATCTGTTCCAACTTATTCTGAATAAGTAAAACTAATTTTTTACCGTAAGTTGTAGATTTATTATTAGTATTCCAAAACTCAATAATTTCTTTCAGGTCAGATGTAGCTTTTGTTGACCAAACTATTTTAACCATTCTTCAGTCATTTTTCTAACTTCATCATCAGTATGGAATCTACCTTCTTTGATATCATTTTCAGCTTCTCTAAGCATCTGCTTTTGGTTTTCAGAAAATTTGATTTTTGAATGATAAATGGATTTAGTTTCACTTACGATGTTTTCATTATGAGAATCATATTGAGAAATAAATTCATTAATTTTCATTAAGATTTCTATATCATCAATCTTAATCAATCTTTGTATTATTCTTAATTTTAATTCATTCAAATTTTCCATCACTCAAAAATTTCAGTAAAGATAAAACTAAATAACAAGAAAATCAATTTCCGAAATTCACAAAATGCGGAATATCCGTACCAAAATTATTCAGTGGCAGAACATTATTCCGATTGCTGTTAAAATCAAAAACCGAATTGTTATCAAAAGGAACGCGAGGATAATAAGTAAAGGAAATCTGAATCCTGTTGAAAACCAAATAAGGATTGTTTATCAAAACTCCAATTCCAATTTTTGTGTTTGCTTTTGTTTTCAGCAGCTTATCATCAGGCATTCCAAGCCAACCAACGGCAGTTGTTAGATACGGACTAAAGTGGAAATTTTTCCAGGTTTTGTTGACAAAAAGTTGAAGTTGATATCGCAATACCAACTTTTTTGTCCCGATATAATCTGCATTATAAACAGGAAAATCTTCAGCTGAGGAAAGATTGATTCTGTCTCTGTAAGAATAATTATGTTGAGGATTTCCAAGTGCTAAAGTAGGTGAAAAGAAATGTCTGGCTTTAGCAAATTTCCAATCCATCAGATTCGTAAAATAAGTTCCGTCCAATCGGAAAGATTCTCGGTTTTGGCTGTCCTCGTTGAAGAATCTTCCAAACTGAGCCTTAATATTAAAATAACCAATCTTTGTAAAGTCACCATATGAACCCGAAACGCCAGCGTAGGGCATTACTTCATTACTCCTTGATAAAAATCCGGCAGTTAAGTTGAACGAGTTTCCATAAGCAATATCTTCCGGCAAATCATATTGGAAAATATTTTTCTCAACCGAAAATTTCCTTTGAATAAATCCTGCTGACATCAAAAAACTACTGTAAGAACGGAAATATCCGAACTGGTCAATATAAGGACTATCTTTATACTGATAATTTTGAAATCGCCCTATCAAAGCAATGTTACTGGAAATTCTCTCTTCTTTATTTGCCGAAACCGGAATCTGATATCCGCCCCACAAATCCTGACTGTAAACTTTGATTTGAACTTCCGGAAAGGTTGTATCTGTTTCTATGGGGAGTAAAACATTTCGCATAAAATATTCAAAAGTGAAACCACCAGCCCACTTTGTCAACGGAGAGAAAAAGTCTCTCTTGACATTTAAATTGATTCTTTCATTTTTTGCAAAATCACGCTCGCCCAAAACCTGAGCGTTGATGTAAGAGCCAAAAAGATTATAGGCCGTATAACTTCCGTACATATAATCTTGTTTTTCCTTGGAATCATTTCTGTAAAGGAAATCTGCTTCGTGACCAAGACCAAGAAAATTCTCTTCCGTTACACCCAAACCAATTTTGCTTCCGGAATAACTCACTCTCGGCTTCAAACTCCAAGAATCGAGAACTTTTACCACGACATCAATAGAGTCTTTGGTAGAAGTGCTGTCGGAAACGCTGATATTAACTCTGTTTACAAAAGGCATTGTTCTTAACAAACGCTCAGATTCGTAGAGTTTTTGCGCGTTATATTCTTCGCCTTTTTTGAAAAGCAAATAATTATTAACCGTTGAAACCCTTGTATTGGAATGAAGATGATTTGTAAACCAATCGTACCATTTGGACTTTTCCTTTTTGTCTTTGGAACCGTATCCAAAAGGGTCAATGGTTTCAATTTTTATATTTCTGATGTACCTTCCGTCGTAAGTTTCCTGAGATTGCTTATCCGTTCTTGTTTTAACCGAGGCTGAATCCGCTTCCCGACGAAATATAAAACGATGAATGAATTTCGTCACTTTTCTTTTATCAGAAAACTCTTCGATTTTGTAATAAAGCGAATCTTTTCCTTCCTGAGCATTGGCAAAGGAAAAGCAACTTAAAACGAAAATAAAAATCAGAATCGATTTGTTCATCAATAATCGGAAAATTCAACAAAATCTGTAATATCAATTTATAAGCCAATGAATAAAAAGCCACAACAAAGGTAATCCGCTACAACTCTCTACCCAAAAAGAAAAGTATGATTCTTGATTGCTATTTTCGGAAAAATAAATCAAGATAAATGTGATAATTATAGTCAGGAAAAAATAAATTTCAAATTCTAAATCAAGATAAAAAACACCCAACAATCCGGAAATAAAAACCAGTAGATAAGCAAGAAACTTGGTTTTCTGAACGCCAATCAAAATCGGAAAAGTAACAACATCATCATTATTCATATCTCTGATATCAAAAGGTAAAACCAAAGCTGAAATGAATAACCAGGAAATCAAAAAAATGGGATAATCAAACTCGGGAAGAATCAGCCAGGAATTAATCAAAGCCCAAGTCAATCCAACATAAAAAACCTTTAACAAAGGAATTTTTCTAATGAATTTCTCAAGAAAAAAAGAATTATAAAGCAAACCAAGAATTACAATAATTGCCCATTTCAGAAGTCTGTATTCGTTATGATTTTTGAGGATGAGAATAACACTGAAAATCCCACAAATACAATTGAAAATCAATATCTTGAAAAACTTCTTTTTGTCGTACTGATATTTGGTATAAAGATAACCGCTGAAATAAGTAATGAAAATCAACAACAAAGTCGGCCAACGGAATATCTTTTGCTCCAGCATAAAAAATGCAGCCAGAAAAGTTCCCATTAATGAAACATAAACCTGACTGTCAATGACATATTTTTTTGCTAAATTTAAAATCGACATTTTACTTTAACAAATGTCGGAAAAATTGTTCTAAATAAAATCTTCGAAATGCCAAGAGCTTGTTTAAAAATAAAAAAACACATAGACACATAGAAAAAATAAATTATTTGTCTTGAAAAGATAAAATAGAAATAAATGCCTAACTATTTAATCTTAAAATTTGAAAAAAACTATGTGCCTATGTGGTTAATAAATTTTAATAGACTTCACATTTCAAAAAAATTCCAACCTTACGATAAAATAATGCATCTTTATAAAGTGATTCATTCACTCATTCAAAAAAATAAAAGACATATATGAAAATCCTAAAATCCTTATTAGTATTCTTATTGATATTTGCTACTATGAATTTTTCCGCACAAAACTATTACGACCAGCAATGGAAAAAAATCGAAGACAATTACAAAAAAGGAACTTACAAATCCAATCTTCCAATTATTCTGGAAATACAAAATCAAGCTTTGAAGGACAATAACGCCATTCAAATCATCAAATCTTTGAAGGCTGAATTCAGTATTACAAAACAGACTTATGATGATACAAAGAATGATGAAAACTCCAAATTCTTTTCGAAGCTTCAAACAAC
>QFQW01000114.1 GCA_003248755.1 Chryseobacterium sp.
AGCAATCACCTCATCTAATTTTTCAAGATAAGATTTCTTCTGCTCATCAGTCGCAAAAGAATAGTTGAAAGAGTTTTTAACCAAAGTGATGATATCTTCTTTAGAAAGATTCAGAGCTTCCTGGACTGCTTCGAAATTAGCATTCATGTAACCTCCAAAATATGCCGGGTCATCGGAATTGACCGTTGCTTTAATTCCTTTATCCAAAAGCTTTTTCAATGGATGATTGGTCATTATATCTGTATTTCTCAACTCAAGATTGGAGAGTGGGCAAACCGTCAGAGCCAGATCTCTTTTTACGATTTCCTGAACAAGATCTTCATCTTCTAGGCATCTGTTTCCGTGATCGATTCTTGCAACGTTGAGAATATCAATAGCTTCCCAAATATATTCAGCCGGCCCTTCTTCTCCGGCATGAGCAACAGGAATGTAACCTTCTTTCACAGAAGCTCCGAATACATTTTTGAATTTGGTTGGCGGATTTCCCATTTCGGAAGAATCCAGGCCAACAGAAGTGATCAAATCTTTGTAAGGAAGTGATTGTCTCATGGTTTCAAAAGCAGATTCTTCTGTTAAATGGCGCAGATAGCTCATGATGAACAGAGAATTGATTCCCCATTTTTGCTTTGCGTCCAATCTTGCTTTCTGCAATCCGCTGATGACGGTTTCAAAAGCGATTCCTCTTTCCGTATGGGTTTGTGGGTCAAACATTATCTCTGTATGTATTACATTATTCTCATAACATTTTTGATAATAAGCCATCGCAAGATCATAGAAATCTTTCTCGTGAATCAAAACGCCGGCTCCTGCATAATAGATATCCAGAAAATCCTGAAGACAAGAGAATTGATAGGCCTTTTTAACTTCATCGATTGTTTTATAAGGAATCTCGATTTGGTTTCTCTGTGCAATTTCGAACATCAATTCCGGTTCGAAACTTCCTTCGATATGTAAATGTAATTCTGCTTTTGGAAGAGCAGCTATAAAATCTTTCATAGTATTTGATTTAATTCAAAAATAAATAAAAAAGGCTTTAGAAATCTCTTTCCAAAGCCTTTTTTACAAAAAATAAACTAATTATTTGTCTATTGAACCCATTACTTTCTGAGCAAAGGAATTCAAAGCATCTTTTTCGCTCATTCCGTTATTGACGTTTGCGTGAACTTCCAAAGCTCCGCAAATATTCGTGATCAATTCTCCTGTGACATTCAGGTCTTCCTCAGAAACATTTCGGAATTCTGAAAAGCTTTCCAAAACTTCCAAAGTTGCTTCCAGATTTTCCGGAGTTTGATTTTGATAAAACTGTCTTATAATTGGTAATTTCATATCAATTCAATTATTTAATCTCGTTGAAAAGATTGTTAAGACTTTCTGCCTGATTGGTCTGAACCTGATTTTTCAAAGCTCCACCTTGAAATATTGCAAAGGTTGGCAAATTGTCAACAGTTGCCAGCTTTCTGCTTTCCGGTAATTTTTCTGCATCAACATAATAGAACGGAATTGCATCATTTTCCGAAGCCAATTTCTTGAATTTTGGTTTCATAATTCTGCAGTTTCCGCACCAAGTTGCGCCATATTGAACTACTACCTTGTCATTTTCACTTACGATCTGTTGTAAGTTATCTTCTGTTAGTTCTATGTACATTTTACAATTATTAATGATTAATTATAAATTATAATTTATAAATGATAATTGATTATGAAAATCAATTAGTTTTTGCTGAAGTATTCTGCAACACCAGTTCTGTTAGCGTTCATAGCATCTTTTCCTTCTTCCCAGTTTGCAGGACAAACTTCTCCGTGTTTCTGAACGTGAGAATAAGCATCGATTAAACGAAGATATTCTTTCACGTTTCTACCAAGTGGCATATCGTTTACAGACTCGTGGAAGATTTTTCCAGTTTCGTCAATCAAATAAGTTGCTCTGTAAGTTACATTAGAACCTGTGAAAACTTCGTTTCCTTCGTCATCATAATCCAGATCCTGGTCAACGATTCCAAGGATATTTGCCAGTTGTCTGTGAGTATCGGCAAGAATCGGATAAGTTACACCTTCGATTCCTCCGTTGTCTTTTGGCGTGTTCAACCAAGCGAAATGAACCTCGTTTGTGTCGCAAGACGCACCAATTACGATTGTATTTCTTTTTTGGAATTCCGGTAAAGCTTCCTGAAAAGCGTGTAATTCTGTTGGGCAAACAAAAGTAAAATCTTTCGGATACCAGAACAAAATCACTTTTTGCTGATTATTCACCGCTTCTTCAAACACATTGATCTTAAGATCGTCACCCATTTCGCTCATTGCATCGATTGCAACATTTGGGAATAATTTACCTACTAATGACATAATATTTAAGTTTTAAATTGTTTAAAATTAACAGAAGCGAAATTACAAAGGTTTTGTGAATTGAATATTAAAATTTGATTTATAAAATCTATCAAATCAAAAGACTCGAAACTAACAGTGTTATATCAGGGTTTTAAGTCTAAAATGATTATTTTATATCTAATTATTTCTAAAAATTCTATTCAAATTTCAAACAATTACTTGACAAAAACAATGAGCAAAATCAGCAATTTGTGATTGATATAATAAAAAACCAACTACTGTTTGTTATATTTTATGAAATTTGACCAAAACTATTTAAATCATTAAATAATAATTAGTTAAATGTGTATTTGAACTGTCAGATTCTTGTAATATTCATTAATTACGTTATTGTTTCACTATTATATGATTATTCATCTTCTTAATTTTAGATTCGGAAACAGGATAAAAGATCCAATGATTATCCAGGTATCAGATATTTTATTTCCCGTTACAGAAACAAATTAAAATTTAATCAATAATTACTCTATGAAAAAAATCAACTTTTTAGCCGTTTTGCTTGGTGGTTTATTATCTGCACAAACTACTTTTACAATTGTCAAAGATATCTATGCAGGTGCTGTAGGTTCTAATCCTGTCAATTTTACTATTTATAACGGAAAACTATATTTCGCAGCAAGTTCTACTGTGAATGGAACTTCGATTGGTACCGAGCTTTGGGAAAGTGACGGAACCGAAGGAGGAACAAAACTAGTATCAGACATCATTTCAGGAACATCTTCGTCATCACCTTCCAATCTGACTGTCTTTAATAATAAGATCTATTTTACAGGAAGCAATGTGATCAACGGAACCAATACGTCGGGATTACTGCTTTCCTATGATACAACTGATGGAGTGAAAACAGTATCAACAACTGCAAAATTTGGTGCAAATCTTACAACATTCGGTAATAAATTATATTTTAAAGCGAGTAACACAGCCGTTACTCCAAATACCAACAGATTATTTTCTGTAGATACTAATGAGCAAATAGCGTTGACTGATGATAATCTCAACGTAAGTGTAATCGGGGCAGGAGGAACTAAGGTGCTTGCTAATGCACAATTGACAAGTGCGCCAAATGCATCTTTGACGCAACTTTTCGGATTTGACGGAACATCTACCGCTTTGATCAAAAACATCAATCCAACCGCATCATCTTATCCAACAAACTTTTATTACAGTCCGGCTTTGGGGAAAACATTTTTCAATGCTAATGGCGGAAACGGAGCAGAACCTTGGATGACAGACGGTACTGAAGCGGGAACATCTATTGTAAAAGACATCAATATATCTGGTCCGACAGCTGGTTCCGGACCTCAAAATTTTATCGAGTACAAAGGGAAAGTTTATTTTTCGGCGTCTAATGGTTTGGAAAACGGTGCAGAGCTTTGGGTGACTGACGGGACAGAGCAGGGAACGATGATGGTAAAAGATATTGTACCGGGTGCTTCTGCTTCTTTCCCGGAGAAAATGATGGTTTATAAGGATAAATTGTATTTCTTTATTACAAATAACAGCGTCAAGCAGCTGTGGGAAAGTGACGGAACAGAAGCTGGGACAAAAATGCTTTCTGCGGTTTCTTCTGTAAATGCATTGTTTGTTTATAATAATAATCTATATTTCTCTGGAAGGGTCAGTAGTACTGATGTGATTGGTGCTGAACTTTATAGAATCGATCTGGTTGATGAAAGTTTGGCTGTTAAAGATGTTTCCAATTCCGGAATCATGATATATCCAAATCCTTCCAAGGGAACATTTCTGATTGATAATGTGAAGAGTGGAACATTTGGGATGTATGATTTCTCCGGTAGGTTGCTGAAGGCCGGAAAGATATCCGATGGCAAGGCTTCTACTAATATGAATTCTGGGAACTATATCTTAAATATCAAATCGGATGATAATAAGATTAATGTGACTACAAAAGTTATAGTAGAATAAAATTATATTATTATAAAAAAGCGGCTATCTTTTTATGGATAGCCGCTTTTTTTGTGATTTGATTTATATTCTAAAATTGCTCCAGACACTCTTTTATTCTTTTCATGGCTTCTCGCAGTTCTGTTTCCGAGGCAGCATAAGAGAAACGTATACATTCCGGGCTTCCAAAACTTACACCTCCAACGCAACCAACATGTGCATTTTCCAAAAGGAACATTGCAAAATCGTCAGCATTTTTGATTTCAGTGCCATTCAAAGTTTTTCCTAAGTAATAAGATATATCAGGGAAGAAGTAGAAAGCACTTTTGGGGAGATTACACTTGAAACCTTTGATGTCTTTCATTAATTCGAAAACAAGATCTCGTCTTTTTTCAAATTCTGTGATCATATATTGTAATTCGGATGGATCCATTTGCAAGGCAGCGATAGAAGCTCTTTGGGCAACCGTATTTGCTCCACTGGTCATTTGTCCTTGAACTTTGTCGCAAGCGCTTGCCAACCAAGCAGGACAAGCAGAATAGCCGATTCTCCAGCCTGTCATTGCAAATGCTTTACTCATTCCATTGATTACAGCAGTTTGCTCATAAACTTGAGGAAAGCTTGCAATAGAAACATGTTCTCCTCCGTAATTGATAAACTCATAGATTTCATCAGAGATGATTGTAATGTCGGGATATTTTGCCATTACATTAGCTATTGCTTCCAATTCTTCTTTTGTATAATAACTTCCAGAAGGATTACAAGGAGAACTGTAAAGTAAAGCTTTTGTTTTTGGTGTAATTGCTTTTTCTAATTGTTCAGCGGTAATTTTGAATTCAGTTTCAATCGAAGTTTCAATAAAAACAGAAGTTCCGCCTACAACTTTTACCATTTCATCATAGCTCACCCAATAAGGAGCAGGAAGAATCACTTCGTCTCCATCATTGATGATCGCTAATAGAACATTGATTATCGATTGTTTTGCACCATTGGAAACACAGATTTGTGTTGGTTTATAATCGAGATTGTTGTCTCTTTTAAGTTTTGCAGAAATAGCTTGTCTGAGTTCTAAAAATCCGGGAACAGGAGAGTAGTGGCTGTAGTTTTCATTAATGGCATCAAAAGCAGCTTGTTTTATCTTTTGTGGAACATCGAAATCGGGCTCTCCCAAAGTTAAACTTATTACATCGATTCCTGCCGCCTTCATATCGCGGGCTTTGTTGCTCATCACGAAAGTCTGAGAATAACTCAGTCTGTTCAGTCTGTCCGAAATTTTATTCATGAAACTATTATTATAATTAGATTTTAAGGACAAATATAATTGATTAAAACCACAACAATATAATTTTAATGAGATAAAAATGATTTACAGCTTCGTCCAAAAGAATATAATTTGAAAAATCATAAATAATATTTATATTCAGTAGATTGTTAAATAATATTTATTTGTCAATATATTATATTTATAATTAGTTATTTTTGTAGATGTTTTTTTCGGTTATTCGGAATTAAAGTATGTGAAAAAACTTTCAAAATTAATGCGTCAGAATTATACTCGTTATATTATTATATTTTTTCTTCTTTTCCTAAATGTTTTTAATGCTAAGAGTTTGAATTTAAATTATTTGGAAAAAGAAATTATTAAAAATAATAGAGAAGGGAAACACAAAATTTCTCAACAGAAATTATCAAAAATACTGCTCGAAGGTGACTTGTCACAAGAAGAAGAGGCAAATGTTCTTCTTTTCATGGCCTATACCTATCGCAGTGTCACGGATTACCTTTCTTGTATAGATTATCTAAACAAGTCAAGAATCATTGCTGAAAAACTCAAAAATAATGATGTTTTGAGAATGAAAATTGATTACGAATATGCTTTTGCATATTTTGACAATAATGAGTTTGATAAATCCAAAAAAGCAATGGATTATCTTGCATTGCAAAATTATAAAAATCCTTTTCCCGAAGACCAGTCCTATATATTGATGCAAGAAGGCTACCTTTTCATGAAAGAAGACAAATTTGATGAGTCGGAAAAAAAATACTACGATGCACTGAGTATTATGAAAAAAGCCAATGCATGTAATGTGCCGGTGGTTTTGGTTAAGATAATGGAATTGAATAGTTTAAGGAGAAAAATAGGCAAAGTTGAAGATATTTACAAAGAAAGTATAGAGATTGCAGATCGATGTAATATTTTGAAATACAAAATTTTGGCATCTGCTGAAATGGAAAGAATTTATAAGGAAAATAATATTTATGATAAAGCATATCTGATAAGTAAACAACTTGATTCCCTCCGGAAGCTGGAAAATCTGGAAGGCAAAATTGCAGAAATGCATTTGGCGGACAAAGAACTTCTTGAAAAAGAGCAGGTGAAACATGAAAATTATTTGTTTTGGAGAAGATTTGGCATACTTATTATTTTAATTACTATATTTATAATAGGAACTATCCTTTCTTATAGAAACTCTGGTAAATTCAAAAAAGATAAACAGAGAATGGAAGAAGAGATGGAACAAATGAAGGAAGAACTGAATTATTATTCTGATAATAATTTGAATGAAAATAGAGAAAATAGTTACGGTGAAATTTCTCAAGATTTTGACAAATTAACCGAACGACAGATCGACCTTCTCAAACTAATGGCAGAAGGATTATCAAATAAAGAAATAGCTGAAAAACTTTTCATTACGGAGAGCACTGTAAAGTATCATATCAAGAATATTTATAGTGTTTTGGAACTTAAAGACCGTAAAGATTTTTTCAAAAAGATCAGAAATAACGGATAAATCATCCCTTACATACCCCTTACAAAGACTATCCGAAAGGATAGTTTTTGCCTTAAATAGGCACTTTTAAGCACTAATCTTGTGCAAACCTCCAAAAAAAAATCTAATATTGCTCTCGGATTTCTAAAAATGCAATCATACAGATTTATGTCTGTAATAATGAAAAAGAATTATTTGTAAAAAACAAAGAAAGACACCAATTTTATTTAGGTGTCTTTCTTAACAAATGTCAATGACTTTTAATCAATAACCAACTTATTTTTGCACGCTTAAATTTATAAATGATGAGTACATCAAAAAAACAGATTTTACTTTTTTTTGCGATTATTATTACCAATTTATTATTTGCCCAAACTGATCTTGTAAAATGGGGATTAACTTCAAATGGGAATGTAACATATACAAATAGTAATGTAACTGCGTCATCTATTACTACATCACAAAATCCCATTTCTTATGATTCTCAAGGAATGACTGTAACAGGTTGGAACAATACGAATATTGAACATTATCGGTATTTTGGATTTTCTGTAGGTTCTTCTAATGGAAACTCTGTTAAACTTTCCAATTTAGCTTTTGAACAGGAAAGACTTGATACAAAGATTCAGAATTATACAATCAGATATTACATTGCTCCAGATTCTAATAATGTTGATGATTGGGCTTTTTTATATAGTCTTAATACAACAGTACTAGTCAATAACGAATCAATTGCTTCTAACCCGGTTAAAAATATTCCGTTAAATGTAACATTATCGGGAACACAGAGATTGGTTGTTAGGTTTTTTACATCTGGAACTGATTGGGGAGCAGGTTGGAGAATCAAAGCCAATACGTTGAAAATAACAGAAGCACAAGCTAGTGCTCCTATAGCAAATAATGACACTTTTACTGCCTATAAAAACAATGATAATATTCTTGATATTCTAGGCAATGATACTTCTGGATCTGCTATCAATGCGATATCGATTACACAACAACCAACTCATGGAACGTTGGTAGTAACTGGTACAACTAATGTAACTTACAAACCTACGACAGGATATACAGGAACAGATAGTTTCAAAT
>QFQW01000115.1 GCA_003248755.1 Chryseobacterium sp.
TTTTGACACTTCATTTTAAAAGTCTTCGAGAGCCTCAGACTGACAGAAAAAATTTTAACAACCAAATATTAATATTCATCAGAAAAAATTAGTAGTTTTAATTACTGATTATTTTTGATGAAGCGATTTTTTTTGTGTTTGGTTTTATTGTTGACGCATTTCTGGGCAAAGTCTCAGCAAGACAGTATTTTCCTTAATGTAAAACTTAATGAAGACAAAAAATCGATCTCGGTAGAACAAACGTTGATTTATCACAATCCTCATCCGAAATCCATCAATCAAATTAAGCTTTTGAATTGGGTTTCGGCTTATCAAAAGAGAAAAACGCCCCTGTTAAAACGTAAAGTCGAAGACCGCAAAAAAGACCTTTATTTTGCTAAAGACAATCAATTGGGAAAATTGGAAAATCTCCAGTATTCTTACGGAAATACATCATCCGAAATCCTTAATAAAACTCAGGAAAACATTTTCATTCCACTTTCCGAAACTCTTGAATCCGGGAAAAGCATCAGGCTTAATTTAAAATATGAGCTTCAGCTTCCTGATGCCCGTTTTACAGGTTACGGAGTTGATGTTAATAAGATTGTTTTAAAATATTTTTTCCTAGTTCCCGAAACTTACGAAACCGAAAATCAAAGCAATTCTTTTTATCGCGATACCGAAGAAACAGCCAACGCAGGTTCTTTCTGGAAAGTCAATTTTCAAGGAACGCAGAATTTGAAAATCTATTCTAACCTTAATCAAAATAATGATTCTGAATTCGAAGGAAGCTCTGTCAACGACCCGGAATTCCAAATTTCAAAAGAAATCTATCCCGAATTTTCAGTAGATGTTGACGGACAAAAAATGAATGTTCAACTAGGTTATCAGGTTTCTGAATATCAAAGGCAAATATTAAATTCTGTCTTGACCAATCATCTGAAATTCATAAAAGCAAGAACCGGAAATCTTCCGGACAAATTATTTATCACTCAAAAATTCCTGAATAAAGAAGAGTTTATCGGGATTGATGACATCAAGTTTTGGAAATTCAAATATCAATTGTTCACGGATTATGAAAAGACAGATTTGGATTATTTCAGTGCAGTTTCAAAGAAAATAATAGACGAATATTTTATTACCAACAAAACGCAGGACCATTGGCTGAAAAATGGTTTGAAGTCTTATCTCGAAATCCAATATCTTAAAAACTTTTACCCAAATCATAAACTTCTGGGAAATCTTCCTGATAATGCAAGTCTCTTCGGAATCAAGCCTTTGAAGATATTTCACGCTTCAAAGCTGAAACTTTCCGAACGTTATGGATTGGCTTATCATTATATCTCGACACAGAATCTTGACCAGAAAATCGATACGCCATTTCACCAATTGAGTAACTTCAATACAACTGCAATCAGTCAATTTGAGATGGGAAATCTTTTGAATTACATCTCGGAATATCAAGGAACAGATTCTTTTGATTTTTTCCTTAAGGCTTATTTGTCTTCAACGTATGGGACAAAAACAACAGGCGAGGATTTCCTTAACAACTTGGGAAAATTCACGAATGGAAAATCAACTTTTCTGAATCAAATGATGAGTGAAAAGCACAGAATTAATTTTAATCTGAAGAATTTTAAAGAACAAAATCAGGATTATGTTGTTCATATTAAGGACAAAAATGCGTCTAATATTCCTCTGAAAATTGAATCCGAAAGTAAAAATGATGAAAAGAAAACATACTGGAAAGAGGGAAATTTTCAAATAAAAGATACGCTTAGAATTCCAAAAGAGAATGTAAATAAAATTGTTTTGAATGATAATTATGCTTTCCCAGAAGCTAATTTCCGAGATAATTACCTCTACACAAAAGGTTTGTTCTCCAACACCAAAAAGATAAGATTCAAGTTGGTAAAGGATGTTCAGAATCCTGAATATAATGAGATTTTCCTGACGCCAAGATTGACTTTTAATGCTTATGATAAAGTTTTGCTTGGGCTGAACTTTAAGAATCAAGGGATTTTTGAACAGAAATTTGATTACTCGTTTACACCTTATTATAGTACTGGAACAGGAACATTGACTGGTTCAGGAGCGGTTGGTTATTCTATTTTACCTCCAAACAGTTTTTTCAGAAGTTGGAACTTTGCCGTTTCAGGTTCTTATTTTCATTACAATACCAATCTGGCTTATAAGAGATTTGGAGCTGGAACATCTATTAATTTTAATAAAAATCCGAGAAGTGCGATTGGGAGAAGCTTGTATTTTTCTTACAATTATTACGACCGAGAACTGACTCCATTGATGATTGAGAATAATCTCTATTCCAAGTATAATCTTTGGAATCTAGGTTATTCTTACTCTGACAACAGATTAATTCACGAAAAATATATATCAGGAAATCTACAGTGGATGGAAGATTTTCAAAAGATTTCTGCAGAAGCATTTTATCGCTGGGAATTTTCTAAGGATAAAAAAATCAGTTTCCGATGGTTTGCAGGCTATTTCATTAAGAATGACACCAAAAATGCCCTGTTCAATTATGGATTATCACGGGTTTCCAACTATTCTTTTTCGTATGGTTTATTGGGACAAAGTGCAACATCAGGGATTCTTTCTCAGCAATTTATTTTGGCAGAAGGCGGTTTCAAATCTATGTTTAATACGTCTGTGAACCAATTCATTACCAGTTTTAATGCAGATTCTCATCTTTGGAAGTGGTTTAATGTTTACGCAGATGCCGGGGTTTACAAAAACAAGAACAGGGCAACGCATGTCATTTGGGATTCGGGTATAAAGGTGAAAGTTGTTCCGGATTTCTTGGAAATTTATTTCCCTGTAGCTTCTACTTTAGGCTTTGAACCCGGTTTCAAAAATTACGGGTATAGAATCCGATATACATTGGTTCTGAATCTCGGTGCTTTGATTAATAATCTTAGAAGAGGTGTTTATTAAAAACAAAAAAGCCACCGATATTTTCGGTGACTTAAAAAATTAAGTATATTGAAAATGTGTTATTAGTTTTATAGGCTATTACTTTTTAATGAAATGTATTGTTTTTGCCCCTGAAATACTATGTATTTTAAGAATATAATTACCCTGAGGTAAATTTCTAACATCTACTTGATTATCCTTATAAATTGGCGAAAAAGATTTGTTCAGTAGATTATATATCTCAATCTTGGAAATTTTGTTTTTAGTTTCAATATTGATAAAATCTCCAGTTGGATTCGGGTAAATCCTATAATCTTTATCTACAATGGTATTTTCAATAATTTCTTTATCAATTAAATCTGAATTAGAACTCGAGCTCATTTTTCCATTTGGTAATGGTGTATTATCGGCATAAGCATAAAAATGATTGGAATCAATCAAAGTATTTGGATTAATCAAAAGATAACCGTTACCTTCTACTTTTATTCCGTTCCAAGTGGAATTATTTGCAGACGTGATTTCTGCTCCTTCTATTATAAAATTACTGCCATCTTTTACAATAAATCTACTTTGGGGAGCCATGATAATTTTACAGGTTGCTTTTAAACTTGAATTATTATCAATTTTCACATTAGAATATAGTCTGAAGTTTAAATCCCATAATTCATTACTTCCTACATTGATATTGGTATTCTTGAATGAATCTTCTGTAAAATATTGTCTTAAGCTTGATATCGATGCACTCTGGTGCATTATTGAAACGTCTTGTAAACTGAGATAGTCATGCCACCCTTCAATTGTACTCATAATGTTGGAAACACAATCATGATGGCTTAAGTTAAAGCTATGTCCTAGCTCATGAACCATTGCTCTTGCTCCGATATCAAAATAATAATATTGTTTGACAGTTTCCCAAGTAGGGGTCGGATCTCCCACTTTAAAGTGTTTTCTAAATAAAAAACCATTATAAACATCAGGCCAATATTGTCTTTGTTTATTATTAAAGGTATTAAAAGAAGGACGTTGCGATGCTGCCCAATCTAAAGGAACCTTGCTAAAATCTCCATTTTGATAATCAGAATATATTTGACCATTGTTTGAAAAAGTAATATTTATTCCTTCAGGAATAGTAGGATCATTATCTAGATAGTTGTAGTAATACAAGGATGTATTGGGTGGGTATAACATTTGGTTGCTAGGGCACGCCTCTGGGTCGCCACAAGACATGTTATAGCCGGTTATAAGGTAATCCCAGGCAGGATCTGCTTTCCAAATTTTATTAACAACGACTCTGATCTTTGTATCTGTTCCCGGTTGTGGATAAGCCTCACATCCAGCAACAGGAGAGTACAATAGTTCCAACCTTTCATTGAAAGAAGCAATTATATTGTCTATGAATTCTATATGCTCGGGATTATTTTCCTCAAAATTGCCGGTACCATCAGGCTTGGTCAAGAATATGAAATTCAATTTCAAATATATGACCCCATCATTAGTATTAGGAAGATATAGATTATTTCCATGTAGGTCACGATTATAATATGGTGAGGTATTACCACAATTTGTTGAAGCTAATTCTTTTGAATTTAAAATATCTTCAACTACATTCTCCGAATCATTAGCGCAGCTTATCGAAAATTGATTTTTCTGTGCTTTGGTTAAAACAGTTATCCATAAAAGCATAAAAATTTTTAAAAACTTTCTCATACCTTTACTTTTTATTATTCGCCTCTAATTCTTCTATTCTCTTATCCTGCTCTATTAGATGTAATGTTAACTCCTCTACTTTTTTAAGAAGCAAGATGTTCATTGCTTTTAGCTCTATTCCATTTTGGATCGCTTCTTCTGTAGAAGGTACTTCCGGAAGATGTCCGTTTGTACTGATATAACTTTCTACTTCTTTTAAAGGCATTAGCTTATAATCTTTAGCAAAAACATAATCTGCCCATCCGTTTTCAGCAGCTATTTCTACTTTTACTTTTTCTGTTCTGATGCCATCTTTTACGAATAATTTATAAACAGGAGGACAAAAAGGTGGATTATCTAGATCACCTCCATAACAAGCATCTGTTGGTATTGAATTTACTCCAATTCCTATTCGTCCACCTTTAAATACTTTTATTCTAGTTGTGTTATTAGTTTTGATTAGTAAATCTTTATCGTCTGTAGTCCCGATAAAGTTAGAAGTTGTTGTTCCTGAGTTACCAGTAAGAGACCATTGTGCATTGATGGTTAATCCGCATAGGATTCCCATTAGAATAATTGTTTTTTTCATAGTTAAAAATATTAATTTGTTATTGTTTTCCTAAAGTACAATTAAACTGAATATCAAACAATTACTATATTATCTGTGAATACACTAATATTAATAAAAATGATTAATAATTATTAAAAGTAAGTTTGAAATATTTTAACATTGGATTCGTCAATTCGAGTATTTTGTCGTAACAAAGTGAAAAAAAATATATCGAGAATAGTGTTTGTCCTAAAACTCCAAGCTTCTCGATACGTATCGCCTACGACTAACTACTCGAAGTGATGAGAGTTTGAAGCTTGATTCAAATCCAATGAAGGGTATCCTTCCTGTGACCATAAACAAAGGACTATTGATTGATCTTGATAAGCCTCCCAACTTACCTTGATAACTTAATCGATTTATCAAGGTAACTTAATAAAGTTATCAAGATAATATGAGGTATGCATTAAAATAATTTCATCAGACCGCTTTTGTATTGAAAAATAATTTACATTTACAACATTATAAAAAAACCAAATGTTTAATCAAAAACAATTTTCATTATGCCAATTACATTCAAAATTGTAGCTCGTAAAAATCCCAGAGACCCAGATGCTCCGGAAAAGTATTATGCCGATATCGTAGGCGAAGGCAAAACAACGCTTGCAGATCTTGCAAAGCATGCGGGAGCAATGTCCACAGTATCCAAAGCGGACATCCTTGCTGTACTAGAGAGTACCTTTGCCAAAATTGCTGAGGATATTGCCGATGGCAAGATTGTGTATGTAGGAGAATACTTTACCTTACAGGCAGGTGGATCCAGTGAAGGAAAGGAAACACCAGAAGAAGTGACAGCCTCCAGTATCAGAAGTGTGAGAACCATCTTCCGTCCGGGTAAAATGATAAGGGACGCACTTAAGCTGGCCACCTTCAAAAAGAAATTATAAAAACAAAAAACCACCGATCTCTCGGTGGTTTTTTGTCTAAAAGTTAATTAAAATTAGTTTTTAATAACTTTTCTACTAATTTTATTAGCTCCGTTGTCAACAGTTACGATATAAGAACCTTTAACTAATGACTGAGTATTAACAGAACCTCCATTATCAACTCTATTTGAAGAGATTAATTTACCTTCAATAGAATAAATATTTACAGTAGCTTTAGCTGGAAGTTTAAAAGTAATTTGGTCTTTCACAATTGTGTTGAATTGAACTAATTTGTCAAAGTCTTTAACTTCTGAAACAGCTAAAGTTCCTTGTACTAATGTTACATCATCCAAATATACTGGATCAGTAGCAGTATTATTCTGTGCATAAACTCTATAATCAAATCTTAGTTTAGTTGTTGTAGCAGGACTAGTTGCCGTTGCAGTAACAAAAACCCATTCTGCAGTATCAGATGTATAAGTAGATGGTTGGAAAGGACTATTTGTAACACTAATATTAGCAGCATCTGTTCTAAATTGAATCCAGTGTCTTCCTCTGGAGTTAGCTACATTATCCAAAACCCAATATCCAACAGAATATACTGTATTTGCAGTTGCATTAACATCTACAGCAGAAATACTAGCATTAGTAGTTGTACCTACCGGAATTAATTTAATTGAATTATTTCCTGAGTGTTTTATTCCTGTTTCCAATGTTCCCCCAGCAGTAGCATTCCATCCATCTGGTTTTGTTGTTGTATCAGTCCAAGTTTCAAAACCTGGATTAGTTAATAAATTCTGAGCTGATACTAAAGATACAGCAGCAATACTTAAAATAGTAAAGATTTTTTTCATTTTATTAAAGTTTAAAAATTGTTATTTATCTCTTTTTGATAAGGGATGCTAAGTTAATAAAAAAATACATTCCGCAAAATTTTGTTCATTTTTTAACACTTATGCAACAGTAAGTTTAGATTTAATCAATGTTATAAAATTATAAACTTTAATAATTAACATTTTCACACCATCCAATCCTTCCCTTTTTTATCGTGACAAAGGTAAACATATAAATAAAACGGAATGTTAAGCCTGTTTTAAATCATAAGAAAAGTCGGGGTTTATAAACCCCGACTCTATTGATTAAAAGAAAAAAAAAAAATTATTTCTTAATAACTTTCTGAGAAACTGTTTCTCCATTTACAATACCTGTAACAATATAAGTTCCTTTTGACAAAGCAGAAACATCTAATCTAGAATTTTCAGATACCTCAGCAGTTTTCACTAATTGCCCCGCAGTATTATAAACTGATACTTTTGCAGAAGCACCGAAAGTAATATCATTTGTTACAATAGTATTCTTAATAAGGTTTACTTTTGCTGAATTTACATTACCAACAGCCATTGTAGGCTCTATTTTTTTAAACAGGTAAGTATTTGTTATAGTGGAAGATTCATCACCTGCATAACATGCAAACAATCCATTTCCGCTGTTAGTATTATAACGAAGATTATTTCTACCTCCTGTAGTTCCTTGAGTATTAGTTCCGGTAACAGCTTTAATTGCTGCTGCAAAAGTACTACCATCCAAAGTGATAGCAAATGTAGCATCTGCGTTTGCTTTCAGATAATTATTACTTCCAGTACCAGCTGAAGGGCCTAAGATGATAGAATTAACAGCATCAGTCAGAACCCAAGCTCCAGTAGTACCGCTCAAAGTAATTTCGTAAGCTGAAGCCTGATCTGTACTAGCCGTAGCAGGAGAAACTGAAACAGTACTGCTAGAAACTGTAACTGCTGTCGTAGCCTGAGGTCTGTTATTGGTATTTTCATACCCTAATAATCTCACTGATCCTGTGCTTCCGCTAGCAACTACATATTTTGCTCCTGAAACCAAATCTGTTGCAGATGTTACCAGTTTGTAAGTACTTTGAGCAAAAACTGTTGTACTAATTGTCAAAGCAGCTCCTAAGACAGCTGTTCTTAAAAAAGAGAATTTTGTCATAATATAAAATTTAAAATTGTTCTATTTCTTTATGTTTGGCAAATATAAAATTTT
>QFQW01000014.1 GCA_003248755.1 Chryseobacterium sp.
AAAAGAAAGATGAAGTTAGGGCCGTTATAGAGGTAAAGGATGCCAATACTAATCTGGACGAAAAACAAAAACGGGAAAAGAGTATTTCGGCAGTGGAACAGGGATTTAGCTACGCGCATAAGACTGGTGGAGATTGTAAATGGGTCGTGGTTACTAATATCAATGAGATTCGATTCTACAGATCACAAGATAGCTCGAAATATCAGGTTTACCTTTTAAAAGATTTAAACAATGAAGATAAACTGAAGGAACTTTTATTTCTATTTCATAACGATAGATTTATGAAATATGATCTTACTGAGAGATCCAATACAGATACGCTGTTCGAACTTTCTAAGGATCAATCAAAGACTGAAAGTGAGAAACTTCATATTATTGATAAGATTTACTATTCACTCAAAAGGTTTGAAGAGTTTGGTTTTGTGAATCCAGATTATCTTGCTTCTATAAAGCCTTTTAATATTTTGGATGAATATGTATGGCATTATCATGATCATAAGCTTTTTACGATCAATCCGGAGATATATAATTTATTGAGAGGAATTTCAGTTCGTAAAAAAGAAATTATTTTTTCCACTGATTTACAGGAAGAATTAGGGATAGAGGATGTCGATGAAGCTATGGAGAAAATGAGATGGTCGTTCAAATTTCTCAACAAATGTATGATCACTGAAATTCACGCAGTTCGTAACTATGAATTAGAATTAGCACCAAAAAAAGGTGTACTAAAGTTTCCAAAGACTCACATTTTCACCTGTAAGCCTGATAATATTGCAATAGAGGATATTGATTTAAGCTATGAGGATAATGTTTGTGACTGCATGCTTTGTAATTACAGAAATTTTGATTTTGATAAACTTATCAGAAAACTAAAGCAAGCCGACGGAAACTTAGATTATATAACTATGGAGTATGCCTTTGGAAATTTTTTGGTGTCTTCGAATAACTATAGAACGTCCTATTTTATTTTAAATGAAATACGGAATTTGACAAAAATTAGTCCTGAAAAGGGAGTGACCTATTTCCTAGCTGCTCTGAATACCACTTTTTTATATCACCTGATTCAGATGTCATCATTTGGAGATACAGAAGAAATCCGAAGCAACATAAGAGCAATCGATATGGATAAGCTACTTTATAATGAGTTGGAATTTTATATCGAAAGGGATGTGTTAGATTATTTAAAGAAAGTGAAGGACGATGATCTTATTGATAAGGTTGAGGATAGTGTTGATCAGCTCCTTGAGCAAGTTAATGAATTAAAGAAACTTATCGATAATGGAGGCTCGCAAACAGGTCCAAACTATGCTTACAATCTGCTTGTAAATTATGAGATATGCTTCAAACATCATTATGGCAATTCTATTTTTTATGTAAAATTTAATAAGTACAAAAGAATCACTGCACTCACTTTGCAAGCTTTAGTAACCAGTTATAATACTTCAGGGTATGGACTTCAATATTTCAATGATTTTATCTTGACGGAAAGTATCTTACATATCCATTCTACAAAACTACAGGAAATACTTTCAAAACAGGAAGTTATAGAAGTTGATCAGGAAAGCTTAAACAAACTGCTGTTAAAACTGAACAAACTTTTGAGCAGTTCTATAAAAAAGGGTTTCTTTAATGATTTTGCAAAAAATGAAATTGTAGCGGTTCAACTGGAAAACTGGAATTTTGGACAACAATACAATATTATTTTTACAAATAGTTTCACCGTTTTTTCAAGATTAGATCTGAAAAAAGAACAATTTGCACCTTTAATCAAAACTTTGATAGGTTTCTTAGATATAGAAGACAATCTGGCTCATTACAATTTAAAAGAGTTCGAAAATTTTATGATCAGACGTGGAGATTTATTTGAGGAAAAAGATCTGGAGTCTATTTTAAATATTGCGATTAGAAGGGATAAAATGCATAATCACAAATATGAAGGTTTAATAAGAAATGTCCCGAAAGCCTTTTTAAAGCATAAGCCACAATACAAGTATTCCAATATAAATTTAATTAACAGGCTGCTATTGAATTGTCAGCGAGAGGATGGAACTTTTAAGAATTTCAGAAAAGCTATTAATTTGGCTCTGATTGCAGATGATCCCTGTAAGAAAATTTTATACGGTGCATTCACAAATTTTCTAGACATACAATTTGATGAGGAATTCTATAAACTATTACTACATGCCGGAGTGATTAAATTTGATGAAGGAGATTATTTTGAGAAATATCTTAATGATGTCAATAACAGAATCGGCTACAGAGATTTTAAGTTAGAGTTCGTTGAATCAATTAATTTGTCTTTTCTGAATTTTATTCTTCTTATATCCAAACTTAAAATTGACTTTCAGTTAGCATGTTTTGAAAAATTAACGGGCTTAAATGCTTTTGAAAAGTGGCTTTTGAATCCTAAGAAATTTGATTATCAAATTTTTGACACCAATTGGCTGATATCGGTTGCTGAATATCCAAATTTTATTAAACGATTATCAGATATTCCTGATATCGCTATTGCTGTTGAAGAACGACTTGAAAAAGATTTTAATTCATCTTTGGCGGAAATTAAGTATAAATTTTTAAAAAAAATGGGAGAAACATTAAATTAGTGTATTTTGGTTTTCGTTATATTTGTATGAATAGTAGTATATTAAATACTATTCCTTTATATTCAAATGAAAATCCACGGTATATTTATAGGAATTGATAGGTTTCAATCTCCTTCAATAAATTGGCTTTCTTGCGCAAGACGAGATGCAGTTGCATTATATTCTTTGTTTTCTGATAATCTTCAGGGAAATTTTCATTTGATATTCGATGAAAATGCAACAAGAGATTCGATAGAATCCCGAGTTAAAGAGCTATCCAATTGTTCAGATGACGATATTGTAATATTTTCTTTTTCAGGACATGGTACAAATACCCATGAATTAGTAACCTACGATACAAATATTAGCGATATTGGCTCAACGACAATTGCACTGGATACTTTGGCAGAATGGTTTAAAAATATTCCCGCAAGACAATTAATATGTATTATTGACTGCTGTTTTTCAGGAGGAATGGGAGCAAAAGCATTAGAGGTAAATTTCGCTTCAAGAGAATTTAAATCTGGAGAAGAACTAATAAAACAATTTTCAGGTAGTGGCAGGGTTATATTAACAGCCTCAAAGGCTACCGAACCCGCTTGGGAAAATGGAAAGTTAGGTCATGGTTTATTGACTTATCATCTGCTAGAGGCATTACAAGGAGCAAATGAAGTAAGAAAAGATCAAAAAATCGGTATATTCCGTTTATTGGAGTATGTTACATCAAGTGTTAAGAACTCTGCTGGTGAATTAGGTGCTGAGCAAAATCCCATGTTGTTAGGACAAATAACGGAAGAGATTAGTTTCCCTATCTTTAAACCAGGTAGATTGTACAAAGAAGCTTTTCCAGAAAGGAACCTTTCATTGGTGGATGCAAGTATAGAATCCTTGCTGGAGTTTGGATTTCCTAATGGCATTATAGAAGCATGGAAATCTAAGATACCATCACTAAACCAATTGCAGGTAGATGCAATTAATGATTATGGCATTCTTACGGGTAACCATCTTGTAGTTTCCGCACCTACATCTTCTGGTAAAACAATGATAGGAGAGCTTGCTGCTATATATGGAGTTTTACAAAGAAAAAGAGCTGTATTTCTTCTTCCTCTAAAAGCATTGGTAAATGATAAGTTAAGGCATTTTGACGAGACATATGCATCTTTTGATATTAAAACAATCAAAGCTACAGGAGAAAGTGTTACTGACGATATTATACCATTGATGAAAGGACAGTATGATATATGCTTGATGACTTATGAAAAGTTTGCAGCCATTATATTAGCTAATCCTTATGTTCTTAATCAAATTGGAACTGTTATAGTAGATGAAGCTCAAATGATAGCTGATAAAAACAGAGGATTAAACTTAGAATTTATATTAACATTATTAAAACTTAAGCGTAGAGAAGGTATTGAACCCCAGATTATAGCTTTGTCCGCAGTAATTGGTGATTTAAATGGATTAGAAAGGTGGTTAGGTGGTCGTCTGTTATTACATTTTGAAAGAC
Organism: Chryseobacterium sp.; assembly: GCA_003248755.1. Lineage (GTDB taxonomy): Bacteria > Bacteroidota > Bacteroidia > Flavobacteriales > Weeksellaceae > Epilithonimonas. The sequence continues at coordinate 4,090 of QFQW01000014.1, forward strand.
CAATTCCTCTAAATGAAGGAATTATAAAGCTCAATGGTGATTTTCGGTATATTGAATCTGATACAGGGGATGAAATTACAACAAACCTTGTAAGACCCAGTTTTAGGAAGGGATCCAGTCAGGATATTATAATCCCGTTGGTTCAGAAATTAGTCAACGAAGGTAAAAACGTTATTGTTTTCCGACAGACAAAATCAGAAGCACAAGCTTGTGCAATGTACTTGGCTACTAATTTAGATTTACAGCCGGCTTCCGATGCAATTGATTTATTGCCACAAAATGACCCTTCTATTTCCACTCAGAAACTTATACAAACGTTAAATAAGGGAGTTGCTTTTCATATTTCGGATCTTGACGCTGAGGAAAGATCTGTTATAGAAGATCAATTCAGAAGCAAACAATCAGGATTAAAAATAATTGCAGCAACTACAACTTTAGCTATGGGAGTTAATACTCCGGCAGAAGCAGTCATCATTTCCGGTCTTACTCATCCAGGTAATACTCCCTATTCAGTTTCTGAATATAAAAATATTATAGGTCGAGCTGGTCGATTAGGTTTTGCTGATAGAGGATATTCTTTTTTGATTGCAACAACTTCAATCGCAGAACATACTTACTGGCAAGACTATGTTTTGGGAAGCCCAGAGGACATGCAATCTAATTTTGTTTCAAAAAACACAGATAGTCGCTCATTAGTGTTAAGAGTACTGGCTGCATCCAAAAGAGGAATGAGCAGGTTTGAAATTATTGGATTTTTGACAGAAAGTTTTGGGGCTTATCAAGAGAAAATAAAATATAACACTTGGGACTGGAGCTCAAACGATATTGATGCTGCCTTAAATGAACTTACTTATCATCAGCTAATAGAGATGGATCATGAAAGCTATTTTAATACCACTGTAATAGGAAAAATAGCCGGAGATTCAGGAATTGAAGTTGAATCTATTATCCGTATTATTAGTACTTTGCAACAAATCCCTTCAGAGCTCATTTCTGATCCTGTATTATTGGGAATTACTCAACTTACAATAGAGTTAGAGCAGGTATATATGCCGATAAACAAAAAAAGCATTTATAAAGAGCCACATACATGGAGTGACGCTATACAAAGACAGCGAATTCCTTCTCAGCTGATAAATGCATTTTCAAGATATTCAAAGGATAATATTGAAACTACATCGAAATCAAAGAAAACGATGGCTTGCCTACTTTGGATAACAGATATGCAATTGGTGGAAATGGAGGCTCTTCTTATGCAGCACAGTCGAGACAACTCTGCTGCAGGTGCAATACGAGCAATAGTTTCAAGAGTTTGCGATGTACTTCCTATTGTTGCTGGCATAACTGAAATAATAAAACCGGAGATTAATCTATCAGAAAGAATTCCTAAAATACTTTTAAGACTAGAACTAGGTATTCCGTCGTCTATTATAGAACTAGCAAAAGTTTTGAGAAAAACTTTAAATCGAGGTGAATATCTTGAATTGTTGAAAAGAGAAATAATGAATATTGATCATTTTAGTTCTACTGATGAGCAAATTTTATTAGAGATATTTTCTAGTGATAAGGTTGAAGAAATAAGATTTAAGATTGAACAAAATATTCATGAACAATCAACTACAATAGATATTCCCGAGATTCCGCTTTATGAAGAGTAGAACTTGTGTCAATACTATATTAATACATGATTTTGATTTTCAAAAGGAAATAAATATTAAGAATGCCCTCTCATTTTGAAAATTATTGTGATTAAAACAGAGTTGTTTTTTGAATTGGGACACTAGTTGAAAAGTGTTTTCGTAAGAAAAAATTGTTCTAAGTTTGCTATGTAATTTATACAACATAAACATCTTTTTTGTATATCATTCATATTTCCACATATCTTTCATTACTATTTTTATTTGTAAGTAAAAAAGTTTTTATAAATAATCAAAAAATCACTTATGTCCGAAAACAAGTTTGCAATACTGATCGGTATGAATAATTACGAAGATGACGTTTTACCGTTCTGCATTAAAGATGTTGAAGACATGGAGAATGCTCTTATAACTTATTGTCGTTTTAGTAAAAAGAACATTTTTAAAATAACAGATAGTGACAAACCTGTGAAGGTGCAGATCGATGAAGCTTTTGCTATTATCGAAAAAGATTTTAAAATTAAGAGAGATCTATTATTTTTCTACTTTTCAGGTCACGGAGATTATGACAAAAAAGAGGAAAAATCAAAAATAATTTTTGAAGATGATACTGAACTAACAGTTGAAGATATCCTGATAAGGTATTTTTATAAGATAAGTCCAAAAAATCAGTATCTATTAATCGATGCGTGTTATTCTGGAGGTAAGGTGTATTTTAAATCAAACAATCCTGAAAAAGAAATAAGGCGACTAAATTACAACTCGTCCGAGTTGTGTTTTATGTTTGCTACGGAGAGTAAAAAGAAAGCCGTTCAAGATGACGATATACAAAACAGCTATTTCACTTATTTCTTTTTGGAGGCAATAAAAAATGATAGTTTGTATGATGAAGATGGCTACTTAACAATACAAGCTATTGATAACTATCTTAAGAAAAAAGTGGCGAAAAAAAGTAATTTTATGCAAGTTCCAGTGAGTGAATTTAGAAGCTCTGGATACAAAGCGTTTGCATATAATGAAACACTTATAAATTCCAAAAAAAACATAAGTAAAGAGATAATGAAAGAAACGGAAATTGAAAACAAAAAACAAGCGGATAATGGTACTTACAATTTATCATTTGAGGAAAGTTTATCCTTCACTCACAGGGGAAAAGAACAAGAGAAATATGTGAAAATAATTAATCAGATACTCCAAGATTATATTGAGAATGAAGATTTATCGCAGTTTGATATTCACATAGAAAATCTCTTTCTAGAAATGGCATACGAGCACCAACAAGAAATTTCTAAAAGGCTTATTCAGAAAGCAAGGAAAGAAAAACTGGAAGCTATTAATGATATTTTCGAGGTTGAATTGGTTGAAAAGCCAGCACAACCCGCCTGGATGGGAGGGTTAAGCCAAATGCTTAGTTATTTACATGATAATTCAAAACCGGAGTATAATTATAAAATTTATGCTAGTTCTGACCACATCTATAGTACAGGGATATCCCTCAAAGCAAAAACAGTTTATGAAGTTAGTTGCGGTATTGCTATTTTGTTGTATCAGGTAAAATTCGGATTTGCCATCGCCTGTATTCAATACGATTTTGATTGGGGCGGGGAATTTGATAGTGTTCTTAAAAGTACCACTATTACAATAAAACCTTTTGCTTTAAATAAAGACAATACTCACTCTGTCACTTTATTTGTGTCTCAAAAAATGGCTAAGTTTCACAAATCCATCAATTCAGCATTCGAAAATCGAAATAAAGAAATTGAGGATTTCATTAGTAAAACAAATAAATAGTTTTTTATAGCGCTGACTATCATTCAAATACAAGTAACTATTTTATCTTTTTCTCTTTGTTTCGGCTTGCACATTTTCATCATTTTGCAATTGGGTTGTATTTGAATAATTTATTTTAACAGAATTTGGTTCAGTTGAATAATAAAATAAGGCTTTATTCTCCGTCGCACGTTCTTTCATAAAATCTATTTCTTTACTGGTTTTCATTCTTTCCTCTTTCTCTTTTTTGTACTGAACCAGTAAATGTGTTTTAATATCTGGAAGATCTTCTAATTTTTTATCCAGCTCCGCAATTTTGGTTTCAGTAGCTTTTGTTTGCTTTTCAATTTCATTAACATTCACCCCTTTCGTAGCCAATTCTTCTATAACCTCAGTAACTAAAGCCTTAGCAGCATTAATAGCTTTCTGATAGTTTGGCAGCTGATCGGTCCAGTACTCTGCATTTTCTCCCGCCTCTTTTGAATAACCTAATATCCTGTCATAACTTTGTTGCGCTCTTGCTACCTCCTGTTGAACCCTGGTAAATCCCTCATACTTTCTTAATATAAATGCAGAATCCGCTAAAAACTTATTTTTCTCACTTTCAATTTTCTTTTTCATCAGTTCAATTTCAATATTTGCCCTGGTTTCAGGGTTTGTAATGATGGCGGTTTTGAGCTCCTGTGTGCTGATATAAGAAATATCAAGGACATCAGCACCTTTCTTCATAGCTTCAAGGTACCTTGCCTGTTTTGATTGCAGCTTCTGTAGCATAAATACATCGATGCTGTCATTGGTCAGCATAAAATTAACTCTCACATTTTCGTGTCTGTTTCCCTGTCGCCAGGCACGTCCTTCAACTTGTCTTAATGTGGTAAAGTTGTAAGGCAATGATAGCAGATAAAGATCAGTGGTATTTTCCTGCAGATTCATTCCCTCTTGGATGGCTTCACTTCCGATAATAACTTTTATTTTTCCGATGTTAAAATCATTTTGTATCGATATTCTTTGACTTTTAGTGGTCGCGCCCGTAATTATGCCTATTTCTTCAGGTTTGTAACCAATATTTGTCACCAGATACTCTTTCATCCTTGGAAATTCTGCAACAGCTAGCTCAGAATAGATGATTTGTCCCGCTTCCGGAATGTCCCGCTTATTCTGCTGGATCAGATTCATTGTTTCATTCAACTTAGGCGAATTTTCAATAAATTCATCTACTGAAGGAAATTCTCCATGATAGTACGGCGACAAATAGGGTGAAATAGCAATTAGCCTAGCATTGAGAATATGAGTAAGAATTGCCCCCTTTTCCTTTTCATCAAGGCTATCTGTCAATCGTTCATACTGTTCCTCAGTCAGGTCATTTTGTTCAATTTTATATTCTTTATTAATTTTATTAGGACGGATGAGTTCAGGATTATCTTCTTCACCTTTTATGTCAATAAATTCTGATAAAAGCTGCTGAAACAAAGAATTATTTTTGAACCTGCGAACATTGGTTTTGAACTTCACATCTCCTTTTGCATCGATCTCCATATCGTTATCAGCCTCCATAAACGTTTCAAAAAAGGTGTTGACATTGAAATAACCTGATTCTTCCAGACGTTTATTGGCGATCAATGAAAGGATCGAATAATATTCAAGAGGTTTGTTAGTGAATGGAGTAGCGGAAAGTAGTGTGACATTCCTCCCGTCGTATTTCTTCTGAATATATTGCGCCGCCATCCAGGTATTGATACCTAATTTGGAAGTCTGCTGGTTCTGACTTCTGAAGTCGGAAGAGAATCTCCTGTCTTCAATTCTTACTTTACCTACAATATGATTCGCGTTATGAACTTCGTCGAAGGTCATATGGTCGAAACCAAAATCTTCCCAATCGTAGATTTTTCCACGCTTCATTTTACCCTCCACTTCTTTGATTTTCTCCATTTCTTTTTGGAAATCCCGTTCGCTTATGGAATTTACACTTCGTAATTCGCTTTCTGATATATAGGAAAACTTAGAAGAAAGATCCAGAGTGATACTTTCTGAAAATCCGATATTGTTAAAGCCTTCATAAGTAACGATCGTAATCTCCCCATTTTTGTTATCAAATTTTGACAAATCATAATTCTTACCTAGATTGCCAAGCACATTGACCTTGGCATCAGGTATCGTTTCAAAGATCGTTTCCACCCATTGTTTAAGAATACTATCGTTCGGTACAATGATCAAGGGTCTTTTAGAATTGCCACGTTCCATTGCTTCGTGCATCGAAAGGATTCCGGATAATGTTTTTCCAAATCCCACTTCATGCGCCAGAAGACCGACACCTTTTGTTGTCAGTCTTCCTATGCCTGCTTTTTGAACCTCGGTTAATCTAAGTTCTTGTCCTTTGAAATTTTTATGGATTTTGGAAAAGAGAGGAAATCTTGAATAGTCAGGAACGTGGATATTATTGTAATTCCTATTAAACTCTTTGACAAAGCGTTCCCGAAGCTCATCCGATAACTCTTCCCGGATAAATTTCTGGAAAAGGTCATTAGCGGCGCCTTTTCTTCTTTCCCTTATGAGTGCATTTCTTTCCTTGTCACTACCAGTTACCGTATCGTTATCTACAAATTGTCTGACTTCCCATGCTGAAGATCCTTGGAAAGCATCGCTTGATAAAGTCCCGACAAAATCTTTAAATTTTTCCGCCAGATTATAATCAACAATAACAACTTCGCTGAGCTTGGTATTATAATTATATCTTTCTTTTTCTACCTGCCCCAATGCGAACTGATGCACAAATTCGTGATTGGGGCTAATATATATTTCGTCTATAGATTTAGGTTTCGGAAGAACACTTTCGAGTAATGCTTTCTGCTTTAAATATTGAGCTTCTGAGTATCCTTCGGAAAAGGAAGCCTTAAAATCAATTTCTAATTGCTCTAGTTTTTTATAAATGTTTCCTTCGGCATAATAAAAGTCATGAACCCATTTTCCATCAATGAAATTCGCATATTGATGATGCTTACCGTTTTTATTTAAGACTCCTTCATAAGTCGTGTCTCGAAAAGCTTCCAGTTCCTCAGGCGAGATATCAGAATTGCTCTGAAGAGAAGTATTAACGATTGCATCTTTTTTGGAAAACAAGTACTTTAATACGCCTTTCTTTATCTCCGGTTTAGTCTGAATCCTATACTCTGAATCTTTTTTTGTTTGGTGGGACTGAATGACTCGATCAGCCTTTTCAAGAATTTCAGATAGTTGTTCATGATTAAATTTTTTTGGATTTTCGGATAATTGACCTTGTAGCTTTTTATATTTGTCAGTCTCCTTTAAAATTGCAAGTGATTTGAATTTTATATCATTAAGAGTAGAAAGCACTGCCCGAATCTTATTCTGAACCTCTAAAAAATCAATTTCAGCTGTTTTTCCCGGATCACTTTTTTTGGCTGAAACTATATTGTCTGCTTGCTTTTCTAGTTCCAGGTTATCATATAACAAATCTTCGAAAAGGTTTCCTATCCGTTCAGTTTTCTTTACTTCTTGAAGCCTTTGTAACTGACTTAATGCTTCGTCCAGGTTTCCGTGAACGTAGAGTTCCATCCTTCCAAAACGATTCGGTTTTTCGCGGATTTCGCCCAGAATATTTTGGGGATTCCTTTCAAAATGGTCAGAAATGTTATGCGCGATTTTCTGGCTGTTTTTTCGAAGAATAATAATATCAGTCCCAACCTGTGTTCCTGCGAAGGCTCCGGTCGGTAACCGGAAAGCTTTTACAAGCTCAGCATTTTTAAGGTTATTCTGGCGGTTCAGCCAGCCGGAAGGAAGAACCATTGCTAAGATTCCATCATGTTTCAAAACATCCAGACTACGTTTAACGAAATAGTCTTCGTACTTGGAAATTTTCGATTCCTCACCCAATCCTTTATAGAAACCCCGATGCTCTCCATACGGGGGATTACCTATAATCAAATCATAATGCTGATATATTTCGTTTTTGTTTCCTTGTTCATCAATAAATTCTGTTTCAAAAGAACGAACATTAATAGACGCTTCGGGGTGCAGAATTTTAGCAATTTTTGCTGTAGTTTCGTTTATCTCAAAGGCGGAAATACTAACATTCAGTGGCAGGTCTTTGGCAGCATATAGAAAATTTCCGGTACCGACGCTCGGTTCCAAAACGAAAATTTCAGTCTGACCTTTGAATTGATCTTTAATAAGGTTTCTGACAGCATCTACAATTTTTCGGTCAGTATAATATTCGTCAAGTATCCCACGACCTTCCTTGGCTATACCACCGCTTTTAAATTGTCCACAAATGTCTTTTAATTCATCGGTAATCGTGCTGCCTTCATTAATGAAGACTTCTTTACTCTTAGAAATAAAACAAGTTGCGGACACTACTTCTGCAACTTGTTCATTGGTCAGCTTTTGACCCTTATATTTTGAAATGATAGTTTCTAATTCTACCTCCTTTGTAGAAGGATCACTTATTTCGGAAAATCGTCTTTCGTATCTTCCTGCGGTGGGTACAGTTCTCCCGAATATGATTCGCCCCAGGGAATGTTTTTGTTCAGTATTTTGCGATTCTCTTGTGTCAATGGTTCTTCTTGTTGATTCTCCGACTCTGAAATCGTTCCATTCTGCGCCTGCAGGTCCATTTCCAGCATTTGGGCTGCCCACATTTTGTCTGCCTCTGTAATTTCTGTTTTGTTGGGATTGGCTTTCATCACCAATTCCGACAAGGTTTTGTCCAGATGTTCCGGATTCCAAGTGCTTAATTTCGGATAATCCGCTTGATTTAGTTCTAGTCTCGGCATCTTCTGAGAGTTTTGTTTCAACTAAGTTAGAGTTTATATTTTGTTGTTGCAATTTCTTTTCAAGATATGCAGTCAGATCTTTATTGCCATTTTGAGAAATTGTATAGACGTTACGAATATCTTTAATGTTCTTTTCCTTATATTCCAGAAGGATTTTAAGCGTTAGTGCGTCACCTGTTCTGGTACCTTCAAAACAGAGAAAGATCTTTCCATCGAAATTTTGAAAACGGTTTAGGAATTTTTTGGTATTGCTAGCTGTGTTAAGCGAAACAAGCGTCCTGCTATTGGATTGTCTGTTAATTTCTAACAATTTCTGGAATGACTTTACATCCTCATCTTTTGGAAAAAGGATCAGTTCATTTTTATTTCCTTCAATAATAGAAATGTCATTAGTTATAGGCTCAATCATTCTTACTTTTATTTACAAATTGATTAAATTCAAATAGTTCTTTGGCCTCCGGATGCCAGTCTTTTCTCGTAATGAGTTGAAGGGTTACGAAAATATCGGTCCTCTTACTATATGAGTCAATACGTTCAAGCCTTCCGTGATAATCCTTTTCTGCATGCCGGTACAGTGAATAGGGTAGGATAGTATCAGTAGGGTAAATATAAAAACGAGAGTAGTTCCAGGGAGAATCGATCTCAAAGCGTTTGTATTGTTTCCCAAACAAAACGGTGTCGGGCAGTTTTCTTCGATTCCGGTAATTCGGAATCCATTCTTTTGAAAATACGGCACCTGCTTTCTTATCAAATACCAATAGCGGTTTTTGCTTGAGCCCGATCTCTGAAAATATAGCAGTCTTTCTTTCGGAATCCAATGGATAATACAGAGAATCTTTGATCAGAAATAGCTGCTTGTTGATTTCTGGGAATGACCGGTCAGGAACTATTTCTATTAGTTGATCTTGCGAATAGCTCATTTTAGAGATATGAAAGCTCTGCATTTGATCCAGTCCTTTAGACGCATCAAAGTAGACGTTCGAAATAATGTCGATTCCTCCTTTTTCGGATTTTATTTCTTTACGACAGGAAACTAAACCTAATAAAAATGCAGCGGATAGTAGTGTCAATTTTAATTTCATCTTGTTTGATTTAAAAAAAGCGGCAAATCATCAGACTTGCCGCCTTCAGATAATGATCAGGTATTATTATCTTTTAATACTTTGCTCTTTCACATTGTTTTTTTCGTGCTTATTATCCTGTTCTAAACCTTCCAAGGGCTTATTGGTATTAAGCCGGTTCATATCATTATCATAGAGTTTAAGGTTTCTATTCTGGGGGTCAAGAATAGCTTTTCCTTCTATGACAGAATCCTCCTGCTTAAATTTTACTTTGACTATATTCCCTTTCTCCAAGGATTTTATGGCATTTTCTTTCCATTCTGGCTTATCGAAAATAAGACCAGCTTTGTCGACTATCTTATCGGTGTCTACACCATATTTTTTGTAGAAGTTCTGAAACAGGTAGTTTCCTTTATCGGTTTTGGGCTGATTGAAGTCCAATTGGATAAAGGCAGGCTCTACCTGTTCGGTTTTAGGATTAAGAAATTCAATCTTAACACTTCGTCCTTCCAATAAATTAATGGCTTCCTTTGCCGTAAAGCTGCTTTCCCTGCTTACCGGGAAATTGTGAGAGCGCTCTTCATTGTTCTCATTGGTCAGTTTAGCCTGATATGAATTGAGGAAAATACCTCCTCTTTCGGTTTTGTTGAATTTCAATGTAAAGTCAACCTGGTTTCCGGGTGACGCTTTGTCCGAACCTGTTTTAATTTCAAATTGCTGTTCTTTAGCATTGATTCCTTTTTCAAGGTCTTTGTGAAGTTGTTCACCTTCGCCGAAGCCGAGGTATTTCATCTGGTCTTTTAGGTACTGTACCTGGTCGAAATCTTTTTGTGTTTCCATCATGTTTGAATTTTGATTGTTAAATTTTATATCATTCGTTGTTAATATTCTGTACTGTGGAAAAGCATCTTCGTCCATATAAATATTAAGGATTTCGCCGCTTTTTAATAATTCATACGAAACACCATACTGTATTTTTTCCAATACTCCATAAGCTAATTCATATTTGTCATTTTTTGACATCATATGACCATCGATGACATCCGGGATTTTGTCCAGTTGGTGTTGTGTAAGGGCATAATCGCCATCTGTTGTTCCGAATTCCTCTTGTTCTGCATAAGCTTTTCTTTGGTCTGCGGTAATCTCTAAGTTGTCCAGTATGAATTCGTTTTCTTTTTTTAATATCCTATAATTAAGTAGGTTTCTTTTTTCCTCTTCGGAAAGTTTTGGAGAGAGATTATTTTGAGCTGCTGATTCCTTTAATTCCTTTTCGGCATCGCTTTTAAATTCGTCCAAACTTTTTGGAACATCATAAAAATCCTTCATACTTATCCATTCGTTATTGCCATAAGGTGATCGATATTCCTGGGTTTGAAGGTCATAGCTGTAATAGCTATGACCATCTGGACTCCTAAGGGAGCCACTTCCATCATCATAATCATTCCACATCCAGCCGTCCGGAAGATCTGACGCCGAAATCATATTTTCATCCCAGTTTGTCTCATACGGACGTGCGACAGAATCCATTCCTGACTTTTTGACCTCGGCTTCATAAGTACGGTAATGATGAGCCTGTTTTTCATCAATTTGCGTATAGGTCAAACCACTACTCAGTTCAGTCTTATTGCTCAACTCTTTTGCCCATACATCTGAAAGGAATTTTTGTTTATCTGCTTCGTTATCAGTTTCTCTATTCTTTTGAGAATGAATCTGCATAAATTTTTTCTCGCGATGAGAAAATTTCCTCTCACCATCACGGAAAAATATTTCAGGAGACGTATTTTCCATTTCTTTTACAAAATCCTTATAGGCACGTGTTAGGGGAGTAATGTATTTATCGTACCAGTTTAGGGCATTTGTAATTGCTGCAGGCGTTTGATCTTGATTAGTATAAAAGTCCTGTTTTTCAATATTCAGAGGCCGCAAATCAAACGGCTCCGCATCCAGGCCATAATCAAAGGTATAACCGATAGCCTCGCATTCTTCCTGAAAAGCTTTGCAATCATTATAATCGAGTCCTAAGTGGGCGGCTTTTTCCTGCCAATGGCCACAGACTGCTTTTAACTCTTCGGGCAGTAGGTCGTAATCTTCAAATAAATCCATTGCAATATTTATATTTTATGACTTGATATAGAAAGCAGAAGGTTAGGTTAGGATTATCTTTTAAACTTCCGTTTTTCTTCTTGCTGTTGTTCCTCATCCTCTATCATTTGATTGGCATCTTCGTATAGATCTTTATCGTTGACATTAAGCTCAATTTTAGAATTACCACTTTTAGCCATTTGCTTCTCATCACCAGCTATGTTGTTTACGGAATCGATCTCTCTGGAAACGATATTCATATCATTTGAGATTTCTTTAGCAATCTGAGGGTGTTGGTCAATTTTGTCGTAGAGGAAGTTTTTAAGCTTTTGCAGTTCAATTTTATAGCGGTTCAATTCCTGAATGTCCTTTTTATCTGCGATTATAGCTGTGAGTGAGGCGGCATTTTTAATAAAATCGAATTCCACTATTTTCTCATTTTCCTTATCGAAAATGAAAGCCTTTTTTTCTATATTCCATTTGTCCGGGGATTTTGTTAAGTCTTTGATGTCTGTGTATTGAACTTTTTCTTTGCTGTTTCTGAGAATTTCCGAGAGGCTTTTGTCCCTTTCAAGAAAGATAACCTTCAGTTGGGTATTATTGTCGGTGAGCTGAAAAGTAGCACGATTCTTATTGTTGTCAGCGACTATCGTATAACCACTCAAAAACTTCTGGATATCATCAGCACTTAATTTTTTTGAAAATGTCAGGTCTTCGTCAATGATGCCGTAGGTTTTGAGGTCTTCAGTCGGTAGATTGTGATGTTGCATAATATGATATTTTTATTGTTGACTGTATTTTTTTAGTTCTGATACGATGCAGCAAGCAACTGATCAGCTTTGATTAGGTTATTGAGAAAATGTGCAGGGTTTATGTACTTTCCGTTTTCCCTGACGGAAAAGTGCAGGTGCGCTCCGGTAGAGTTTCCGGAATTACCGCTTTTTGCGATGATGTATCCGGCTTTTACGAATTCTCCGGCTCTGTAGTAGATTTCCGACAGATGTAGGTAAGCTGTTTCAAAACGTTCGTAATGCTTTACTTTAATAAAGTTACCTCCTCCTTTACTGTCCCAGCCCGTTTCAGTAACCGTTCCGTCCATCACGGCATATACATTCTCGTAATGGGCTTTTAAGTCAATGCCATTATGCATTCTGGATGTTCTAAATATTGGATGTACTCTGTCTCCATAGGGTGAGGTCACTGAAATTCCCCGGCTCAATGGCATCGCTATTTTGGAGAATGCTAATTCTTTAGAACCATTTTCAAAAGCCTTTTTTGTGATTGATAAAGACCTTTTTTGTTCATTATTAACAGTTTGACTTTGAAGTTGTAAAATCAGTGAATCTTTTATTTTTTGCATATTCCATTTATTGCGATTTACTTCTGAATTTTCTTTGATGATAGCTTTCAGAGAATCCAGTTCTTTTTTCAGCTCTGACCTGCTATTACTGTGAAAAATATCCTTCCAGATTTTTTTACCGCTTTTTTGCTTTGATTCACCGATCTCTCGCCTGTACCTGTCAGTTGTTGTATTGTCAGTTTTCTTTGGCAATAGAGGTGTAAGTGTATTGAATTGACCGAACATGGACAGATGAAAAGAAAAAATCAATACTGTTAAAAAATTTCTAGCTATTGATTTCATGATGCTGTTTTTATATGTTCATTGACAATAAGTTCGACTTCCCGATTGATCCTCCTGAAATTGGACATCAGTATTTCCTCTTTACGGTTCTTACCTTTTTTATCCAGAAATGAATAATAAACCGGCATTGTAACGTAATTATGTTCCTCTTTTTTAATGGCCTTTATATCCAGATTAATTTTTCCGTGAATCGCAGATGTTTTATATTCATCTGTATTGTTTTCTTCACCCTGTGCAATCATCCCTACCATTTCACCGGTCTTCAACGCTGCAATCTTTCCTGCAGGTATCATGTTATCCATCTTCTCATTGATGCTGGTCGTCGTTCCCTGTTGTGATATGGACTGGGAATACGATTTCTGTTTGATTTTTCCGAATAGTTTTTCCAGCCAATCCAGTGTATTTTTATCTCTGGCGGAACCTGAAATTATATTTCCGACAATGGCAGAAATGGTATCCGCCACCTCCTTTTTATAAAACTGTCTTAGCTGTGGAATTTCCTGTAGGCCAAGTAACACGGCAACCCTGTTGCTCCGAGCCGTTGCAACCACATTATCGATTTTATGGATATAAATGGTTGGGAACTCATCTGCAATAATTCCTCCCGGGAGATTATGCTTCGAATTGATCAGGCGCAGCGTTCTATTCAGAATTGAAGAATATAAAGCAGAATTGATATCCTGTGTTCCGGGATCAGAAGCTAAAATAAGAATGGACGGATTTTCTCTGTCGGTAATTTTCAATTCAACTTCATCGCCCGAAAAAACCCAAAAACTTTCTTTGGTAGCCAACCTTGAAAGGAAGATCTTTAAAGTTCCAATCTGCCCCTCAAGCTGATCGAAAGCTTTGTTGTCGTAAGCCGTTTTGAAGGGTGAAAGCAATGAGCCAATTTCTTCATTGGTAAACAACGTATCAAAGATCTCTTGATAGCTGCGGTTCATAAATGAAAGAATATGTGGCAGGTCCGAATATTTTCCGTTTTCTAGTGTGGCAAAGAAATAAATACAGGATGACAGAAAGTTGATTGCAGATTGGGTAAAGAACGCGTCTGATCCTCCGCCGGAGCTGCTTCCTCCTTTTTGGAGTGAGGAAACCATTGATTCTGCCATTTCCTGAGCTTCTGCCAAAGTCTGGATATACTTTTTATGAAAAGGATTAACCCTTTTTGATCTTTCGACTTCATTCAGGTTGATGATGTGGAAACTATAATTGTAATCAGATTGCTTACTTTTTTTCAATAGATAATGATAATAGGCAATCTGCGCCAGGTCCGGAAATTTAAAATCATAAATACAGAGGCAGAAACCTTTAGCGATCATCTGACGAATCGCCGGATTAATTACTCCAAAAGATTTTCCAGAACCGGGTACTCCGATTACAATAGTACCCCTAAAAGGATCAATATTGATATAACCATTATAAGTTTTATTATTATATCTGAAAACATATGGAATATTGATACTTGTATCAGTGTTAACGATCTCCTTATTCTGGTCAAAACTTTCTTCCACAATGTTCCATCTATCTTTTCCTATTTTCTGCTGTACTAGTTTAGAAATGCTGTCAGCTCCCATCTGAAGGATAACAGCTCCTATAAAAGAAAGAACCGCATAGATGACTTGGAATAGGTTGAGTCCGGGAAGTACTTTTGGAAGTTTTGTATTCCCTGCTTCTTCCTGCCAAATTAGTGACGCCAACATCATCATTAATCCAGTTACCATTGGAACGACAATTTCCGTGGTGATATTGAGATCTTTCTTTTTCTTTGCCCTGGTCCCGATGGCAACAAGCCCGATCAGAATAAAAGTGGCTATTTTAGCATTTACCGGTGGATAAATAAAGCTCATTTTCGAGAAGTTCTTTAATAGATTGGAGACCACCGGGACATTAGCACTCATGTAAAAAAGCGAAGTACAATCCAGTGCAACGACTGCATAGACTGCCTTTTGCAGGAATCCGTAGATCTTGATCTGATGTTGTTGTTCTTGCATTAGGAATAGTTATTAAAGTATTCGTTCAGTAATTTGTGTTCCGTAAGTAAATCACGATGCAGCTTCTGCTGTTTTTTAAACATGTTTTCATGTTTTTTCTGCATTTCTATAAGGCTCTCGTCCAACCGACTTAACTGATCAACTAATTCTTGTGCTCGCTTTTCCGTCTTCTCAACAATATAAAACCGGCTGGCTTCTTCGCTAAACTTCTCAATTGATTCATAAAATTTTCTTAGATATCTGTAATCTTGATCAAGGTTCTTTAATTGATTTTGCTGCTCCTGATATTTCAGTTTAAATCTATCAAGGAAGACATCACGTTCCTTGTTTCCTTTAATCATTAAATTAATCAGTATGGCATAAACAATTACAGAAGTCGCCATTATCACATAAAAAAAAACATTCACCATTTGCTCTAAACTAATAGACACCTCCATAATTAAGTTTTAAAAAGTGTCAGCTTTAAGAATATCTGAATAATTGATCTTCATTTCAATCGTCCTTCCGGAGAGCTGTTCCTCAATTAAGCGTATCATCATAACCTTGGAGTTCGGATAGGTGAACTTTTTAAATACATATATATTTCTGAGGTTTTTCCTGAAGTGCTTTTGAGGATTTAGCCGGAAGACAGGTGTCATCTCGATGCTTTGATTGTTCGTCGCTTTATGGATCTTTTTATCCTCAATGGAAAATTTAAGGTCTTCCAAATCATAGCTCAGGTTCGAGCTATTTTTAAAAGTCATATCAAGAAAAATATAATCGCCCATAACATAGACGTTATTCAGATGCATGCTGAGATTAAGATTTTTTTCTTCCCTGATCGGATTTTTTTCAGCCTTTTTCTGAATAATATCCATTGCAAATTTCCTCAGTTCACCGTTCGAGAAAGTCATTTTATCAAACTCAATGGGCTGCATCACTTCTGGCTGAATGTGGATATTGGTTATCGTATTGAGATTATTCTGGTTTCTATACACTGCTTTGTACTGTGCAATGAAGGACTGCCCGACAACAGTGATGATTCCCACCGTATCTCCGCTGAAAAAAGAAATGTTTTGTTTCTTTTTATCCTTTTCGGAGATAGTGTTGTCGGTAATTTTAATTCTGGCGATATTGCTAGCCGGGAGATCGCCCGTCAGTTTATCGGTAGATAGATCAACATACTGAATGGGCTCCGGTGAGATAATATGAAGGTTGATGCCCTCCGTGATCTCCAGTTCCGGCAGTTCAGAAATAATTTGTTCAGTAGTCGCAGTCTGCGCTGTTACAATTTGCGTTGTCAATAATACTAGGCTGTACAATAAGGTTTTCATTATATTATTTATTTTGCTGGTTTTGCGAATCTTTAAGTTGTTTTTCGTCAATCAGGAATACATAGGAGTTGTATTTTAGTTTGGCTTTATTGGTTTTGATGAGATTGGCGATTGATTTAGAGGTGGAAGTGAATAATTTGGAACCGATGCTAGTGAAGAATCCCTGTCCGCCCATATCCATCTGCGTTCCCTGAACCGAGTTGCTTCCCATTTCCCGGATCATATCCCGGAAAACACTTTGCGGTACATATAGGCCTTTCATCCCGTCCACATCGTAGATGGAGAGATTAACAGGAAAAATTTCACCGTTGGTAAATACCGATATAATTTTAAGATCAACCCTTTGCATCGAAAATCCGGAGATCTGTCCATAAAGTATGGAGCCTTTGCTGATTTTCCGGTTGCCCACAAAAATGTCTTCCAATAAGCGGAACCTGATCCTGCTGCCGAGAAAACCTTTGTTGTTCTCGTCAATGACGGCTTTTATAAAGTTGTTTTCCTTTTCTTTATAAAAAGCATTGAACACGCTGTTAATTCCTAATTTGCTGACATTAAATGTGGAATTAAGAAACTCTTCCATCTTTTCCTTATTGGCTTTGAGCCTCTGTTCCGCTGCCAGCTTGCTTTGATATTCAGGATCTCTGGCTTTTTCCAGGGAATCCATCACGAGCATTTGCTGCTTCAGGTATTTAACAGGGTCAGGTTGGACATTGTTTGTCCCTTTAGAATTTTCAGTTGAGTAGCTGCTTTCTGATTTGCCATAAGATTTATCATTCAGCATCCTGATAATTTCAGAAGACCTTTTGAAATCCTTATCCTCATTGTGTTGCTTTGGATCATAATATGATGAAGGGTTTGCTTTGGCCTGATATCGGCTCTGCCTTGATGACACCGCTTTAAGGGAATCAATTTTTCTCTTTTGTGCTAATGACAACTGATCATCATAGCTTAGTAAGCTATCTTTTTCCTTATCCAGTCCTCCCAACATCGTCCGGTTGTCATCTTTTTTGAAAAATACATCGTAGGCATCATTCTTATTCATAATGGAATCCTTGGTTTCTCCCAGTGAAAGGGAAAGCTCTTTGGGTTTGTCTTTGGGTTTATTCTCTTTAGTAAGCTGCACGCCGACATAGCCGAAAAGAAGCAGGAAAGGCAGCGCCAAAAGCGGCAGCACATATTTTTTCTGTTTGAAATTAATTTTCTTCATTGCGTTTTAATTTTTAAATAAATTGCCTTCGGTGCTACCTGCCATCTTTCAATTGCTGGTATCGGTTAAAGAGAAACTCTATTCTCAAGCTATCCTCATTTTGTAAGGCATTCCGATCCCTCTTGGTTTTTAATAATTTGAGTTCGCCAACGATCTTTTCCATTTCTTTGTTTTGGCCTGCAATAGTATTCTGGCTGATAACCTTGTTGGAATAGAGAATAGGAGGCTTTATCTTAAATGAGGTATCAGAAGGAAAGAAAATTCCCTGTATCAGCGAGCCAATGAAAGAAACCGAAAGAAAAATCATTGAATACATATAGAATCTTTTTGGATTTTTGGCTGCATTGCCCAGCCATCTTTGTCCGGTTTGTCTTATAAAAGCATTCATTTTAGTACGAGTTTTTAGTTTGGTTAGAAATTTCTTCGTTGTCGATGATACGCCAGTTTTTCAACAGCACGCCGTGCGGATTATTGGGACTTCGGATGATGTCCTCAAAGAAGCCTTCGGTGATTAGCTTTCTGGTGATGACCGATGATTTCCTGGTGATCATCTGCTTTCCAAAGAATTGAAATTTGTTCTGCTCCATACTAAGACGAATAGAATCAGCATGGATGCTCACCATCGAGCTTGAAGCCACGATTTGATTGTAAAAGCCTTTTTCCCGAAGATTGGTATATTCCTTCTTCCCGCTGTCATCAATGAGATAAAGAGACTTTTGAATATTTTCCTTGATGTAGGCATCGTCGGGAGCCAATGTAAAGAACAGGCGATGGAACAATTCGATCTGTGCTTTGTATTCAACAGGCCTGTTCAGAAGGACATCAGTTTGTTTGGCTAAGACTGGAACCCCGTTATCCAGAACATAAATGGATTTCCGGGAATCCTTAATCATTTGATAGGAAAAGAAAAAGCCTGCAATGACTACAAATACAGCAAAGCCAATGGCTGACAACGAAACGATCTTATTGATCTTGATTCTGTTTTCTATATTTTTGATAAGCATCTGTATTCTATAATTGATAATTAATAGTTGATTTTATTTTCCATTTTTCATTGCCTCTTTTACCCTTCCGGATGCAGAACCGGCAGCAATGGATTTTGCTGCTGCTACGCCTCCTGTTTTTGCCGCCAATACAGTAGTTTTGGCACTGCTCGCCACTTTTCCGGCAGCATTTTTCATTTTCGTCATGGCACCGGCTCCACCTGCGGAAACAATACTGTCTGCTATTGTTGGGGTCATCAAAACTCCGATACCTGTCACGATGTAGGCGACACAGGTAAAAAGCTGGTTATAGATCATTCCGGAATTACTGACGTAGACCATCAATGCATCCAGGTTGGTTATTGTTCCATTGGTTAATAAGGTGTCATACCTTTCGATTTCCATCGTATAGCCGGAAGCAATAAGCTGTTGACCAATATTTATAATTGTGTAGGCCACAAATGTGTAGAGGTTAATATTGATGAATTTGGATACCCAGCTGTACAGGGAGTTTTCAAATCCCGGCACCAGCGCCATTCCGACAGCAATAGGTCCCAGGATAATTAGGATATACGCCCATATCTTCTGAATGAAAAAGATGAGATAGACGCAAATTCTAAGGATGGAAAGGCAGACAAACTCGATCACTTCGGCGACCAGTTTCTGCATCTGGAACTGCATCCTGATTTGCCATTCCTTGATAGGCTGTAACAGTTTATCAATCCCCTCACTGATATCAAACCAGGAATCATCCGCATCTTTTGAAGTATTGTTAATGACCTCCTGTTTGGCATCTTCTTCGGCATTGAGCTTAATGACGGCATCCAATAGTTGTTGTTGTTTTTTGAACCGCTGCACCCGCAGGTCATTGACCTCGGATTCTATATCACTGAAAATAGCAATTCCGGGTTCGGCGATGGCTTCAAACGGCGCCTGTAGCAGATTGACAAATCCCGTCCAATAGACCAGGGTAAACCCAATAAGTATCGGTTTAAGCATCGGGGTGATTTCCCACTCACGGTCTCCGGCAGCCATCTGCCATCCCATATAGCCGAGATACATCAATGCTCCCAATCCTCCAATCGCCCTTCCTACTAATGCTGAGCCTTGTGCATTATCCTGAACACTCGTGTCCAGTTTGGTAAAGACCTCCATAAACCATTTTTCAAAAGCACCGTCACCCTTTAGAAATTGGAGCAGGTTGCTGTAATCGCTATCGGTCTGGGAAAACCCCATTATGGGCAGTAATACAGCCAGGAGGCATAAAATTAAAGTTGGCTTTCTATTCATTTCTAATATTTGTGTTTGTATTGCTGCATCACATTTTCGACAATGCCTTTGTCTGAAGAAGGCGTCCATTGTGGAGGTAATGCCGTGGATAGATGACTGTTCAGTATATTTTTGTAATCCAAAAGCAACGTTGTTTTATTATTGTACTTCCTTAGTTCCTGAATAAATTTTCGCCAACGGATTAGCGTTTCATTATACATAATGAAGCGTTTTCCCCTTGGCATATCCATCGAACGTGACATGGAATATTTTTCCTTGATAAGGTCCAGTTCTTCCTGTAACCTTTTTAATGTGCCGGTTGTATTGAGCGTTTCATAGGTCTGTTGGTCTTTCAGCCGCCATTCGATGAAATTCTGCGGGTTGTCCGGAAATTCTGTAACAGGTTTGAGCATTCGTTTGTAATAGAGCAGCCAAAGCGGATCTGCATCGACTGTAGCCGAAGTCCAGTGAGCAAAGTCCTGAACATTCCTTTTGTAGATGGTGTCGGATGCAGCCTTGATCTTCTTGGCTTCTTCTTCCTGGAACTTGAGCTGTGCGAATCGCAGATTTTGCTCTCCGGTAGGTTTCAACGGGCGGATATCTTCGCCATCTTTATAATCCCTGTTGATCTTGGGAGCCCAAATACCCCAAACCGTCGCATAAGCAAAATTGGTCTGGATGCCCAGGAAATATTTGGGGTAAGGACGCCAGTCTCCCCAGCTTTCAAAAGTCATTCGCTTATGCTGGGCAACGATGGAAGGATCGTTCAGCCTCTTAACACTGACTTGCCCGAATATCAGAACGGTAGCTAACAGAAGTTGTAATAGCTGTATTTTTTTTATTAATGTTTCCATAATTTTAATTGAAGATGTATTTGTATTTTGTGATGATACCTCCTACGATCGCCCTGTCAATATTGATGTAGTTCCTCAGAACCGGAACCTGATACAAGTATGGGATCTTCTTGGCATTTTCAAGTCTTAAAATGATATAGAGAATGTTACCGTGAATGTTTCTTACCCGTGTAAATACTTTTTCAATAAGCATTTCGCGATCCATTGAATCCATCAGGAAATCCTTATCCTCATTCATAATATCCTGTGCAACTTCCTGTTGGAGCTTTACAACCTGTTTTCCTATTTCAACATAGTATTTTGAAACCAGTACAGCATAATCCGGGTGCTGTGCGGACAGGTCCAGCATCTTATTGGAATTGCTGACAATTTTCCCTAAGTACTGGTAGAGGTACATCAGTTTTTTACTCTGGGTCAATGCAGAATTGACATTTTTCAACTGCTGATAGATGTATTCCTGTATCGCAATGACCTGTGCTGTTTTGTTTTTAATATCCTCGTATAATTCTTTTTGCTTTTTGTAAGAATCCAGGAATGCCTGCTCACTGGCTAAACGTACCCCGTGGTTGACCGTGATCTGTGACAGTAACTTATCGTTAATCACAATCTGCTGGCTTTGAATTCCAGCAACGGAAAACAAAACAATACTGAAGGTGAATATTTTTTTCATAGCTAAAAGGATTTGATGTTGTTCATGATATCCTGCACGACCTGGCGATCCCTGTTGACATAGTATTGGAAAGCTCTTTTGTTCCGTAAAACCTTAGCTTTGATATCCTTTATTTTTAAAAGCATATGCGTAGAATTTCTGCTCAGCGTTTTGACCTCGCCCAAAGCGTAGTCCAGTAAGATTTTGCGTTCCGATTGTTCCATCTGGTTGATAGCTCCATAGGACAAAACGATTCCTGTCAATAACCGTAAGGTCATTTGAAGGTCATCTACAAACTGCACCTGTGAAGGTAAAACTGCAATGATGGAATAAGACGCAGTATTGATCTCATTAATGATCGCAGTTTGGTTATTCGTTATCTTGGTGATTTCCCTGCTCACTGCTATTCCTGCCGGAATCGCCTGTATGGCAAATGACACGATACGAAGCCTGTCCTGGATTTTGGTGACTTTTTCCTTAAAGTTTTTCCATTGTGATTGGTTAGCCGTTTCTACTGACGCATTGAGCGTTTGCTTTTGCCGCATCTCTTTCTGCCGGTCATGTTCCTTCATCGTGGCATTAATCTCAAGATCCATCATCGGGAAAGAAACATTTTCCTTTTGCCACGCTGGCGTAGAGCCACCACCTGATGATGTCAACAGGCAATAAGTTGCAGTAAGGAGCAGGGCACAGATCAGGTTCTTTTTCATCATTTTGAGTTTAAAAATTCCGTTTGTAGCGGTTCATGATATCTTCGACAATACCCTTATCAGTATTGATGTATCCCGCAAAAGGATTGATGGAGTTCCAGAATCCCAGCCTGTTGGCTTTTTCCAGTCGTAATTTAATGGCCAACAGCCACAGCTTTAGGTTTTTCACATTTCCGGAAATGTTATGCAGGATCTTGTAACGGTCGCCGGCGGTTGCAAGGTTCAGCTCACCCGAAGCCAAAATATCCGATACATCCGTTACGATTTTCAGGCTTTGCTCATAGGTTTTCTGTGATGCTTTTACCCCGAAAATAGCATACTGCGGATGTTGCGACGCTAACTGTACCACTTGCGAGGAATACATATAGCATTTATTCAATTCAGAATAAATCTCTTTGACCTGGATTCCATTCTGTAAGGTTCCTGATACTTCTTTCAATCCCTTCAGTATTTTATTCTGAATGTCATTGGCAGCCACCATTTGGGTTCCCACCCAGGTCTGCGCGTCCTTTAATTTGGATGTTTCATCGATAACCTCATTCTGCTTGGCTTTCAGATTTTCCGAATAGAGAATCATTGCAGCGGTTACCGTAGGGTCGATGTAGGTATTCTGAGCGGATAGCAATCCACATAACCCTAAAAATAGCATGCTAAACTTCGTCATATTGGTAATCTTTATTAGTTATCAATTCCGAAAAGCTGATATCAAGGTCTTCCAATTCCTGTGAGATGATCTTGAAAATATTTTTCCCTAGGTGGTTTTTCTTCATATTATGGTAGTAGGAAACCACCTTCTGATCCAGAGGACGCTGGTAGAGATTTATCAAGGACACCAGGTTTTCAAGACTGTCGCCAAAAGCTTTGAGGTCGGAAACGATCTTTACCAAAGCCTCATCATAATTGCCATACTGTTGCACATAGTACTCAACGGCTGATTTCTCAGGCTTTTCCGTAGTGTAAGTCAGGTATTGTTCAAGCGAAACTTCATTGCCATAGACCTCACCTTTGGAACCTCTCTTCAGATAGAATTCCTTGAACCGGCTTCTCCCGATCTTGTTGTTGAGATTGTTAATCGTGAAAATTTTGTTTTGCTCTACTTTATTCAAAGATAACAGCGACGCGATGCGATCAAAATTGTCTTTGAATTTGGTCTGATCCAACAGGATAAAGGTGTCGGAATTGTTGATAATGGAATCCTTAACTACGGCATTTCCAATGATGTCATCCAATTCCTGGGTTACAACTACGGCTTCACCCCAAAATTTCCGTACAGTTTTATAGAGGTACAGAATATATCCGCCCATCAGTTTACTGGCAATCGCTTTCCAGGCCTCCTCAATGATGAGGGCTTTTCTTCGGTCTTTTCGTAGTCTCATCTTCTGAATGAACGTGTCCATAATGATGAGCGTTACGATCGGAAACAGCTTCGGATTATCCTTCACATTGTCGATTTCGAAAACAATAAATGATTCATTGAAAAGCGTGTTATCAGCGGATTCATTTAGGGTTGTTCCATATCTTCCGCCTTTATAAAAATCCCTCAATACAAACAAAAACGTCCTGAGATTGAACTCCGTTTCCGTAATGTTGTGCTTTTTGTTATTAAGATAAAGCGGCAGGAATTTATCACAGTAATCGTAGAAACCATTGAACGATAGCTCTCGGGCAGGCAGTTTTTCTTCAAGTTCTTTGATCTTCTTGATTATTGCCTTTCTCAACGATTCATTCCAATCTTCTGCCGTCTCCGGATGTTTAATAATTTCTACGGATCTGATCAAGATGAGTTGTGTGTCATCGTAGATCTTTCTTCGCTTCATATCATTCAAAGTTTCGTAAGCCTCGTAAACTTTGTAGAATTGTTCACTGTCATAGTCAGGATTATTGGCATTCTTATCAGGATGATAGAATTTCAATAATTTTCTTCCAGCTTCTTTTACTTCATCCGGGCTGGCATCGAAAGCAATTCCTAAAATATCATAATACGTTCGTTGCTCCTGGACCTCGCTCTCATATTCGGCAAAAACATCTTCTTCGTGAATATTGTACTTGTTGAGATAAAGAATGAGCTCTTCTGAAGTTTTATGGTTATACCATTCGGTTCCTGAATTGAAATATTGATGATAATAGGACATCAGCACATTATCCAGGATGGATTTCTGTGCAGACGATACTGTCGCATCCGGACCTTGCCATATCAGGAAGATAAGGTTGGTTAAAAATTCAATTTTCTCGATATTAAACTCTTTTTTATCCATCAGAAAAGGATTCATCGTGATCGGTTTTTCTTCGGTGTATTGAATATATCTACCGCCTTTATATTTGCAGGTTCCTGAATAAGAATCTCCGGTATCTACGATCACCACATCATAATTATAGGTCAGGTATTGCTCAACAATATTGTTCATCAGGAATGACTTCCCGGAGCCGGATGGTCCTAAAACAAATTTGTTTCGGTTATTGATCCTCCCGGTTTTCATTGGAAGATCAGCGGGATCAACCTTTAACGGAACGCCCTGCCGATCTGTAAATCTCAGGTAGAAGTTAGATTCTTCATTCACGGGATAACTTTCTTTAAAAAAAAAACACAAGGCCGCTTCGCTTGTCGTCATGAAAAGATCGTACTCCCTGAGTTCTGTGGCGTTACCCGGAATGGCTGCCCGAAACAGCTCCATCTGGTTGTAGGCATTTTTTGAAACGATAATACCTTTTGTGAAGAGCTTATTCTCAATCATGGACTGGATTCCTTCCATTTCTTCCATAGTGTTTGTTGAAAATATCAGGGAAAAATGAGCATTGACCACTAGCTGACCGTCAATGGCAATATTATGCAGCAAGGTTTGGATCTCTTCTGCGATGATGGCATTGGACGGCGAGTTGTTGGCTGCACCTTCGTGTTTTTTCTTTTTCTTATCGAGTTCCCTTTGCTGCTGGGCCTGGATCGGAATCGTTATGACTTGATTGTAAACTATGGTTTCATAGTTTTCAAGCTCATTGATAAAGGTAAAATTATCAACGGCCGTTTCCGCGGCAGCTCCATTACCTCCTAGAATAGAGTAGGACTCTATTTCAGAAGGAAGGTCAATATTTTCCACATCAACATAAGAGATGTTTTTGACATAGCGGTTTCCGATCAGTAAGTACGCGTTGGTACTTTTGATATTGTCAAAAGTGGGAATCTCAGAAAACTGCATAGACAAAACTCCGGAAATGTAAGATTCAAAATCTTTCTCAAACAGAAATTCAGGTTCGCAGTCATTCTGCTTTAACAACATAAATATCTTCTGGCATTTGTCCCGAAGCTCCTTATAGCTCTTTTCGGAAAATGCGTAATGTTTATTTTTCTTCTTCTTCAGTTTATCGTCGACTATATCAGTAAAGAGCAAAACGGTCTCAATAGTTTTGAAGAGTCTGCCCTCAAAATGATCGGAGTATTTCTGCTGGAGGAATTGAGTGGATGGCTCAGCAGTATATTTCTTTTTAGTGAATATATCCAGTTTTTGAACAATCCGTCCTTCGCCTATAATGGACACGACCTGATTAAGAATCGTATGGAAGTCCAGGTAATTGTCCGGATCGGCAGAGTATTGTGCTACTACGTTTTTTATTCTAATCCCGATAATGGGATTGGCGTATTGCCCGAAAAGCACGTCAAAATCCCAATTGAAATCCTTTCCGTAATCGTAGCCGATGAACGGAATGTCAAATATTTGTTTTTTTGCTGTTGCCATTCTTTAAAATTTTATTATTGTTTAATCTTTTTGGGAAAATGAAGATGTGATCGAAGTGTTTGGTCTTGTTATACAGACCGTATTTGTCCTGTCTTTTGAAGATCAGGTAAACACCTCCGGCTGTTGCTGCAAGCCCCAAGAGTGAGCCGAGCAATCCGAATTTGGATAGTACCAGGGCGGCAACAACGCCAGCGCCGATAACTGCCACGGCGTAAATGATGTACTTGCCTTTAAGCCCGAAGAATACAAGAGGCTTTTTCAGCCCCTTGTAAAGGTAGAATCCCATTTTAGGCAAAAAAGGAGGTTACAAACTCAGGAACAACGATCAGGAAGATCATGGCACCGCCATAACCCAGGATTTCTTTGTTGACGTCCTGGTCGCCGTTGGTCCATTTATTATACACTCTCAGACCGCCAATAAAACCAACCAATCCGCCGACGGCTTTTAAGATCAGTTTTATCGGGTCCCAATAGTCTTTAATATCATTGGCTGCGTTTGAAATGGCTGTTGCACCGCCTTGTGCAAGCATTGGTGTAACGGCTAGCAGTAGCAATGCTGCGGTGAATAATTTTTTTGTTGTCAGGTAACGTTTGTGCGTGTTTTTCATCATATTGAAATTTTATATTGAATTGTGTTTTTGCTTAGAAAAAGGCATAGGAAATGTGCTATCCGGCTCGATAGAGCGGATCATTGGTGTATTGAAAATTTTCGATTTCCTTTCTAAATCATTGAATGGTAGACCTTGAAGCCGTCACGGTCTGCAAGGACCTGAACGTGGGTTTCAGCCAGATTGAGGAATTGGTTAAATTGCTGTTTCAGCCTTTGAGAAGCATCTTCTTTATTTTGTTCAGCTTGGAGAATCTCATCATTTTGAGAAGGTACTTCTGAGAACTCTCTGCTTTCAATGTATTGACTATCTTCTTGATCTGTTGAATCGTGTTGTGTCGTCGGATGTTCATCGATGTTATACGTATCTTCTAGCATATCGATAGCTTGCTCAGATTCAAATTTCTGTCGGTAATAATCAAGGTGCCGGTTTTCATCAGTGTCTTCTTCAGTAGAAGGGAAAGGCTCTTTTTTGTGGAACGAAGTTGGGGTGTTGAGATGTTCCACATCATCAATGTTGACCTCTGTTATTTCATTCGTATTTATCTCAGCGAATGCTGCGAGGGCGAATTCTTCACCTTCTTCGTCTTTTAAGACAGTGTCCTTTTTAAGGAAAAGGTCATAAAGGATATTTCCTGCGTAATAGAGCAGATAAACTGCCAGAATGGTAATAAATATTTTGATCATCGTCGGTAAAGTGTTTTTAGTTTGGTAATTTGTTATAGGCTAATTTCAAGCGTTTGGCTGATGTAATCAATCATTTCATTGAAAGGATGTTTAACCGCATATTTCTGTTCATAAGTCAGTCTTCTTGTATCGATGGTCTGAAGACAGTTTCTTTTGAATACCGGATTTTTCAGCAGTATCCCGTATTTGCTGATCTCAGCGTCCATACCTTCCTGGTTCTGGTATTTATAACCTTTATCGTATTTGGACCGGATGAATATTCGCTCTGCCTGGCTTTCCAGCAATCCCAGAAAGTTGATAAAGACCAGCGTAGATTTTGCAGAGACATTCGAATATTCAAAGGGTATCACAATAAAATCACTGTAGATCAATAGATCACTATAACGGGCATCTAAGGTTCCAGCAAGGTCAAAAAGGTGGATGTCTTCGCTTTCCTTCATTTCAATCAGATGTTCAAAGTCGGAAAAAGGCTGTTCGTTATCCTCATCGATAATGGCCACATCATAAAGTTTCGGAAGTTCTGACTCTTCATCTTCTTGCCATTTGTGGTAAAAAGATTTCTGAAAATCAAAATCGAACACTTTGACCTTTCTTTCAGACATTCCCGAAATATAATTGGCAAAAGCAATCGCAAGTGTGGTTTTGCCTGTTCCTCCTTTTTGTGTACCAAATGTTATGATCATAGGTTTTGCTTTTTTTGCCGGTTAATTTCTCAGGTGGCTAACAATCGACCATTTTTCCTTACCTCTTTTTTTTCTTCCGTTTTTTCAGCTCATCCTCCGCTGGGTCTTTTGCTCCGCCGGAACTCCTCTGCCATTCAAAAAGCATTTCATTGACGGCCTGCTTAAATTCCTTTTCGTTATGGTTCTCGGTCAGCTTTTCACTTTTGAATTCCGGATTCAGAAACTTTTGATATTGTTTTTCGCCAATCAACAACTGCAGTTCTCCAATGAAATGAAGTTTGGAATGGATGGCGAAATACTTTCCGTCTTCCGATCTCATCAGGCTGACATCATCTTTACGTTGGATTTTGAGATATTCTTTTACATCATTCCTGACCATATTAAATATTTCTTTGTTTTTCAGTTTTTTATTGTCAAACAGCATATAATCGCTCAGTTCATTTTCAGGATATATTGCTTTCAAATATTTCAGCAATATGTTTTTGGTTTCTGCATTAGGAATGCCGTAATCTTTCAACTGCTCAAAGAGTCTTTTATCCATTATTGATGATGTGAATTCAAATAAGTCGCTCATTTTCACAATTTCGCTGCCTTTGTAAATGGTACCTGTTTTATGATCGATCAATGTATAACCAAACGGTTTGTTGCCATCCTTATGATGAAACACGATGTCAACTCCGAAGAGGTCTTTCAGTTTTTTCTGAAGCTCGCTTTCAAATTCTATTTCAGGTTTCCAATGATCTTTGTACTTTTCCTCCGGAAGCATGGCTTCCAGCTTTCTATAGTCATCCACTCTAAATACTTTATTGGAGTAGATCTGCTTGTACTTTGAAAAAATGGCTCTGATCTGCTTTACCCGCTTCTCATTCACTGTATTGCTGAAAACAATTTGATCTGCTGAGAAACTTCGTTGTACGATGCCGTTTTTGGAAATGGTAATGGATCTTCCATCATTTGTGTTTTTGATAAGTTGATAACCATTTCTGTTAAGCAAAGTTTTAAGCTGCTGAAAAGAGCCAATTTTGTAAGTTAAAAGTTTATCTAATTTTTCTTTCTCATTGATGCCGTATAGTTTTTCCATCACCTGGGCTAAAGCTTTTTGCGCCTTTAGCTTTTCGTAACTGTCATCAATCTTTTTTCCGG
The DNA here is from genome assembly GCA_003248755.1 of Chryseobacterium sp. GTDB lineage: Bacteria > Bacteroidota > Bacteroidia > Flavobacteriales > Weeksellaceae > Epilithonimonas. Next base: position 32,896 of record QFQW01000014.1, read on the forward strand.
TTTGTTTATCCACCCTTGTGGAAACAATATGGAGGTGATTGTTCTCTGTATCACTGTGAAAAACTACTATGTATGACTGTTCTCGGTAACCCATTTTATCCATAAAATCTTCACTGATCTTTGTAAGCTCTTCTTTGGTATGATCGTGAAACTTAGTTGAGATCACAGCATGGAATTGCGGTTTTTGTACTTTCTCACTTTTGGATATTGCTTTTAAATAGTTCCTGACCTGTTGCTTGTCACTGTCTTTATTGATCAATGATGGAAAGTTTTTCATCAGCATCAGTTCGCCTTTGCCCTTGTCCACCTTCTTATCATTGTAGTCCACTCCGGGGAAATTGCAGCCGGCAGGTTTCATTAGCTTGACGATCATTTGGAAAGCAATGCGTATATGTTTTCAAACATTTTATTTTGCTGTGCTTTCAGTTTCTTTATCTCTAAAAGTTGTTCAGAAAATAGTTCCAGTTGATTTTCCGAAATATATTTTTGACTGTTGACCAGCTTTGCCACCTGGTTGATATTGGTTTCGATCTTTGAAAAGATGTTGTCCTGTTTTTCAATGAAAGACACTATTTTTCTTCGTTCATCATCCATTAATCTATTTTCTACAGAATCGATAATCAGGCTGGTCATTGAAATATTTCTTTCCCTGCACTTTTTCTTCCAGTTCTCCTTTCTTTGCTGTTTGATCCTGAAAAAGATTACCTCAGAACTGCTACTGTCTTCTTGTTTCATGGGAGACTCCAACTCGGAATACCATTCACACTTTTAAGGATATAGGTTCCACTTGGTGGTGGCGCAGGAATCAGTTCTGTGGCGAATCCAAATGAACCGTCCGCTTTCGCAACTACTTTCTTTGTATATGCCGGATCACCATCTGCATTAGGCATTTGTGATGGCGTTACACTTAGTTTGCCGTTGATATTCAACCATCTTTCAGAAAAATCCCCCGAGATCAACGCAAATTTGTAATCCGTATAATTATTGGTAATACTGTCCCAAAAGCTGGTTGAGCTTGTTGTAACGGGGGTGGAATGTATAGCTAATTTATTGCTGACACTTCTGTTTCCTGTTGCGGGGCTTCCGGCACCAGCGCCAATGAACACATTATTAGAGCCTGTCCTGTTTCCGGTTCCTGATAAATACCCGATCGATATATTATCATTTCCGGAAGTGATGTATGACATGGCTCCGGCGCCTATCCCTATATTCCGGCTTCCTGAAATTACGCCATTTGTAATTCCATTCAATGCTGATACACCCGCACCATAGTTCAATTTCCCGGTAACTTCTCCTTGGGACATGGCATAGGCGCTGGCAGAGTTACCTTTTCCTGATGTAATATTGGCATCGGTAGCTAGAATAGAGTTGTATTCGCCTGTAATGGGGCTTCTTGATTTTCCCAGGATATAATTTTCATTTTGGTCAAAATCAAGTTTCAAGCTGTTTTTCACTACCAAATCAACCGAGGAAGTGTTGCCTCTGAGTGCGACGATTTCCAAAGGATCGCTTTGCAAAACGGGAATCCATTGTTGGCCGTCGAAACAATATAAACCCGGTTTTTCGATATGAACCGCCTGTCCCACCAAATTAGTAGCTGGTGATGTCACAAAGATTAATGCCCCTTTCTGAGCAGTAGAAAATGATTTTGCAGCGATTTGGTCTCCTGTAATACGGGGTGGAATAATACCATCATAATGACCTGTATCATCAGGCTTTCCGACCACTTCAAAAGTGGCTTTTGGTGTCTGAGTATTAATACCGACCTGTGAAAAAGCACTGGTGGTCATTAATACAAAGAATAATTTGAGAAAATTGTTTTTCATTGTGTTATGTTGTTTTAATTTCATTTGGTTTTTAGAATCTTACTTTAAATATGGAATCCGCCAGTTGGAATACCCCTGTACTTCTCCGTAAGTGTAAATGGAAGTCGATATCTGGTTCAGCGAGCTTTGAGGAATTTGTATAGCGTAATTTTCTAGCAATGCAGGAAAGTACTGGGTTGAATTTTCGTTGTGTAATAGAACAATTTGATTGGGAATATAACCTATATCGTTAAATATGTCTTCAATATCAATAAGAGCCTTACCCGTAACAGGTGCAGAATTGTCGGTTCGATGTAAACGAAAACGAACATTAACAATACCGTTGATTTTTCTGAATACAACAAATCCTTCAAGCCCTCCAAAGTTTTTTGAGCCTATGGTGTAATTTTTAGAAGAGGTCAGGTAATTGTTTGTATTCGCCCATTGATTTCTTGGTTCGGTCCAGGTGGAGGTTGCGGCAAGACTTGCCGTGCTGTTAGAATCGAAAGTCAATAAAATGTAATATTCTATCGGATCAACATCTTTTGATACAGGTTGCCAGGCCGTACCATCGAAGTAATACAATCCGGTAGTTCTAACATTGATAACCTGCCCAGATAAGTTTGTAGCAGGAACAGTCACAAATACGACGGCTCCTCTTTTTGAAATTGAATATGATTTTCTGGACAATTGATCTCCCGTTATTCGTGGTGGAATAATCCCGTCGTAATGATTAGGATCAACCGGTTTCCCTGTAACGTCCAAAGTGGTCTCTGGTGATACAGTATTAATTCCGACCTGTCCCGAGACCCATATGGTCAATAAGCTAAAGAAAAAATAAAGATATGTTTTCATTTTTTTTGATTATGATTTCTGTTGCAAAGTTGGAACATCAAAATCGTGAAAACAATAGTATTCAAAGGGCTTGGGCTAAATAAGACCATTCTGGTCTAATCTGGAAATCGTGGAGACTAATAAAGAATAAATTGGAATTTGTATATGATTTCAATAAAGAAAAAAAACGAGTTCCGAAGTTTTTTCCCCTTTTGCAAAAAGGCAAGAGAGTCTTTGTATATACAACTTGAAAAGTTGTATATACAAAGACACATCTTGCTAAAAAGTGGAGGGTTGTTTTAAGAGTTCTGAAAAATAATTGTAAAAGTTTGATTCTGTTTATGATCCGTGATCTTTATCCTGTATTGCTTTGAAAGGAAAAAATACTTAGAGAAAAAATTTTCTGTTTGTATCTATTTTACCCACGTTTTGAAATTGCGTGTAGCTATTTTACGCATCAAAATAGAAAGTTTGTATTCATTTTACCCACAATCAGAAATTACGTGTAGTTGTCTTGCCCATCTAAATCGAAAGTTTATATTCATTTTACCTACAGTTGTAAATTGTGTGTAGGTTCATATGCTGCTAGATAAAAAAGCTTGTATCTATTTTACCCACGATCAGAATTTGCGTGTAGTTATTTTACGCAACTATATAGAAAGTTTGTATCTATTTTGCCCACGATTGGAAATCTGGTGTAGTTATTTTACTTACATTGTAGAATATTGTGTGTCTCCATCAATACATTCAGTTAGAGTAGTTCCAAAAAAAGCTAAAGTGGAGTTACTATATAGTGATTGGACTTATGATACACCATTAGTTTAATGGTTTTGATTAATTACTAGATTCTTGAAGGAAGACTTATAATGAGCTTTAAGAGTTGCTTCATTTAGGTGATACTTCCCAAAATTTAAATAAGAGAAAAAATCTTCATTTTGGAAATCTGCAAGAGGTTTAGGATAAAAGTCGTCAATATTTAATAATTCCACACAATCAGAATGTGCATTAAAGTCAATAGTTTTATTAAAGTTATTTTGATTACCGTAAAACCATTCTATATAGATGGAACCATTTATGATACTTCCTGCAAAACCAATATCATTGCCTTCCCCTATATAAATAGTTGGTCCGAATGCAATATTGCTTCTATACTTATTCTTTTGATCACGCTTTAGACAATCAGTAAATTCTTTTGTTATTTTATTAAAGTGTATTTTTATATAGAAGTTATTGATATGTTCTTGCCCTAAGATAAAGAGCCTCAGTTGGGTTATATCTATACAATATAAAAAATTACTAGTCATTATTTTGCATCCTGCGTGTTTTGCAAAGTACCGATACAGATTCATTTTAGATGCTTTCCAATTATTACCAAAAATCTCTTGATAGTTAAGTTGGCTTGTCGTTTCTACAATATTATTTATAAGATCACTGTTTTCAAAGAATTCGGTATAAGCAATATCTGCGTTTCTTGTTTGATTATTGTTACAATCAATGCAGATCACTTTTGGGAATTTGATCAGCTTATCTTTTGGTGAATTAAATGAATGCAAATTTTCACCATCATAGTATATAGCATCAAATGATTTACCGAATTGGCGTCTGATATCAGAAGCCTTAAATTTATGTTCCTCCGAGTTTGCGTCATTATTTTGACATATCCAACATTTCATAATTTTTAAGACTCGTTAAGAGGTTTGGAATCAGATTTTTCATTCATAACCTGTTTTTTTACTAAAGGTTTGTAATTTACAAACCTTTTGGCTAAGGTCTTCTATAATCTATATTTTTTTGTAGTCTTGGATAATTTAGATATACTGTATTGATATGGTTATGATAATCCCTTAATTAGCCTAAACGTCAAATTGATTCTTTCTTTCATCGGAATTGTTGATTTAGCAATTCGATGCTCCCAATGCTCCTGAAGGTTACCTTTCATAATTAATAAAGATCCGTGAGGAAGTGGCAGGCTATATTTGCTTTGATGATGGTCTTTTTTCCTGAAATCAAAGTTCCTGGTTTGTCCGAGACTAATGGATGCGATGACAGGTCGTTTTCCGTACCGGCTTTCTTTATCCCTATGCCAGGCAACTGAATCATTGTTGTCTCGATAAAGATTTAGCAATACGCCATTGAACTGATACCCAAATTCTTTTTCTATTCTTTCTTTTAAAGCATATAATTCAGGAGTCCATTCAGTTCTTTTAGTTGTATTATTATCAGCTGAATCATCATATGACTTTGTATCTCCATACCACGCGGTGAGACGTGGTGTTAAGACCATTTTATCATACATTTTCTGAGTACGCTGCTCCCACGGAGCTGAATTAATAAGATTGTCTTTCAAAAGATCAGCTTCTTGCTTACTTAGGAAATTTTCCTTGTATTCCAAAAGGTCTTTCGGAAATTCATACAGTTCTTCGGAATCGAATAAGCTTAGCTGAGTCATAATCTGTAATTCAATTTATTTATATATTTTTCACCCTCTTTTAATAGAGAGTTTTTTCATCATTTGTGTTTTACTTACCTTGTGGGAAGTTTTTTATTTTTGGCTTAATCTCAATAGGCTGTTTTCCAGATTGCTAATACTCTTCTTAGCCTCGTCCACTAAATTTTTCAAATTGGCTTTATCAGGTAGAGTATGAGGTTTGTAATCCTGTGGTAATATTCCTCTCACGTAACGCCATACTTCAGCAATCTCTTCCAAAGCAATATTATAAGGCTCATAAAATGAGTTATCTGCAGATACGGTAATGAATTTTTTATTTCTCTTCAAAAAAGTTTTGTAGGTAATCCCTTCTTGTGTCACAAAAATGTATTCTTTATCAGATTTCAATTCTTCCAGTTTTTCGACATACTCACCTATGAGAATAGACTGGTCGGCAAATGGCGGCATTGAATCACCGTCGGCTAAAAATCCTCTGTATTTCCCATTTTTAAGGAAGGGAAAATATATTTTTTGTAGGCTTTCGATGTATTCCGGATCACTAAACCCCTGCAAGTAACCCATAGAAGCCTTCTGCGGAACAATCTCAATAAAATTATTGCCTTCCGGATCTACGACTATTGGAAGCAATACCTTATTCGCTGGAAGATTGACCATATCTTCCAAAGGATATTTTCTGATATCGATTGTTAGCAAAAGGTCAATACTAACCTTAAAATATTTCGAAATCCTGATTAAAACCTCATAAGGTGCTTCTGAGCGACCGTCCTCATATTTTGAATAACGTACTCTGCTCAAAAAAATTTGTTTTGCCAGTTCTTGCTGTGATAATTTTTTTTGAGCTCTTAAATACTTGATGTTTTCTGAAAAAATCGACATTGATACAATTTGTATCTACAAATATACAAAAAATGATACAATTAGTATCTAATTTTGTCAAATGAAAAGAGTGATCGCACATATGGATTTGGATACTTTTTTTGTTTCCTGCGAGCGGCTGAGAGACTCTGTACTGGAGAAGCAGCCTGTTATCATAGGAGGTGGAGATCGTGGTGTAGTAGCATCCTGCTCTTATGAAGCCCGAAAATTCGGGGTACGTTCGGCAATGCCGATTAGAATGGCTCTGCGATTATGTCCTGAAGCTCAGGTCATCAAGGGAGATATGGAATATTACTCGCATATGTCGCATATGGTAACAGAAATCATACAGGAAAAAGTGCCTGTTTTAGAAAAAGCCAGCGTAGATGAATTTTATCTTGACCTCTCCGGAATGGACAAGTTTTTCGGATGCTATCAGTGGACAACAGAAATTGCAGATGCCGTGACTAAGCAGTCAGGATTGCCAATTAGTTTTGCACTTTCAACTAATAAAACAGTTTCAAAAATTGGAACCGGTGAATCAAAACCTACCGGAAGATTTGAAGTGAAGCCTGAATATATTCAGCCTTTTTTAAATCCTTTATCGGTCAAAAAGATCCCGATGGTCGGAAATGTAACTTTTGAACTGCTGTCAAGATTAGGGGTAAGAAAAATAGAGACCCTGTCTAAAATGCCAGTTGATGTTTTACAGCAACTGATCGGAAAGAACGGAACGGAACTTTGGAAAAAAGCTAACGGTATTGATAATACGCCTGTTATTCAATATTCTGAAAGAAAATCAATATCGACTGAAACGACTTTTGCGGAAGATACCATTGATGTTCAGAATATCAGAAGTATTCTTTCCGGAATGGTAGAGCAGCTCTGTTATCAGCTGAGACAAGAGCAATGGCTGACCTCGACCGTTTCTGTAAGAATACGATATGCCAACTTTGATACAGAGACTAAGCAATGCAAAGTTCCCTATACTTCAGCAGATCATACTTTGCTCAAATATGTTTTAGAATTGTTTAGAAAAGTATATACCCGCAGGATGAGAATTCGTCTTGTTGGGGTAAAATTTACCGGGCTTGTTCACGGAAACCATCAGATGAATCTTTTCGAGGATACTGAAGAGCTGATTTCATTATACCAGACAATGGATAAAATCAAAGATCGGTTTGGAATAAAAAGCGTTGGACGAGCTTCGGGTCTTTTAAATTAAAAATTACCTATGTTCCTCAATTGCCATACTTATCATAGCTTACGTTATGGAACTATTTCTGTAGAAGACTTAGTTCGGCTGGCTGTTGATTATAAGCTGAAAGTTTTGGCATTGACTGACATTAATACTGTGACGGGTATTTATCAGTTTTACAAACTTTGTCAGGAGAACGGAATTAAACCCATAGTGGGGGTTGACGTTCGTATTGAAAATGAACAGTATTATATCTGTCTCGCTAAAAATCCTAAAGGCATTGCTGAAGTCAATAGGCTTTTGACTGATTATAATTGTGAAGATATTGAAATTCCAAAAGCGAATCCGCGATTGGAATATTGTTATGTTATCTATTCTTTGCAAAATGTTCCTGAAAAACTGCTGGAACACGAATTTATTGGGATAAGGCAGGATGAGTTAAATCTATTAATAAAGCCTGAACTCAAATCTTTAATACATAAAATGGTTATCCTTCATCCGGTAACCTTTAAAACCGATGAAGAATACGAGCTTCATAAAGTATTGCGAGCAATTGATGGCAATACCCTTTTTACCAAACTGACTGAAAACGATTATTGTAGAAAAGATGAATGTTTTATTGGTAAGAAAAAGCTTTTGAATCAATTCGAACATTACCCTGAAATTATTGAAAATACAAATCAGATAGTTAATGAATGTAGCTTTGATTTTGAATTTAATACACCTAAAAATAAAAAGCATTTTACCGACAGCAGGGAAAATGATTTTAAATTACTTTCTCAGTTGGCTTATGAAGGATTAAGTAAGAGATATCCTGATAATAACCAACAGGCAAAAGCAAGGGTTGAAAAAGAACTAAAAGTTATTGATGAATTGAATTTTTGCGGCTATTTCCTCATCACCTGGGATATTATCCAATACAGCAATAGCAGAGGTTTTATGCACGTGGGCAGAGGTAGCGGTGCAAACAGCATTATTGCCTATTGTCTTGGAATTACAGACATATGTCCTTTGGAACTTGACCTGTACTTTGAACGATTCCTAAACTTAAACCGTAAGTCACCGCCTGACTTCGACATCGATTGGAGTTGGAAGAATCGCGATACCATTTTGAAATACATATTTGATAAATATGGGAAAGACCACGTAGCTTTTTGTGGAACCAGTGTCAAATTCAAAAGAAAATCAAGATTTAGAGAACTTGGAAAAGTATTCGGTCTTCCTAAAGATGAACTGGACCAGCTTTCTAAAAAACCGAAAGAACAACACGATCAGAATTCAGTAGTTCAACAGATTTATAAATATGAACAGCTATTGATAGGCTTTCCCAATCAAAGAAGTATGCATAGCTGTGGAATTTTAATTTCGGAGGAACCAATTACCAATTATTCAGCTTTGGAATTTCCTCCAAAAGAATTTCCTATCGTACAGTTCGATATGCATACCGCTGAAGAAATCGGTCTCGAAAAGTTCGATATATTGTCACAGCGAGGATTGGGAACGATTAAGGATGCAGTGGAACTGATCAAAGAAAAAAGAGGGATCACCATCGACATTGAAGACACACGAATTTCTAAAAATGAAGCCAAGTGCAACGAGTATTTGAGTATTGGAAAAACCATAGGCTGCTTCTACATCGAATCGCCCGCAATGCGTGGATTGTTGAGAAGATTAAAGTGTAACAATTATAAAGTTCTTGTTGCAGCATCATCTATCATCAGACCGGGGGTTGCACAAAGCGGAATGATGCGCGAATACGTTTTCCGACACAATCATCCGGGTCAATTTGAATATTTCCACGATGTGTTCAAAAAAGAATTGGGTGAGACCTATGGTATAATGGTGTATCAAGAAGACGTCATAAAAATTGCGATGCACTTTGGCGGAGTATCAGCAGCTAATGGCGATGTTCTCCGAAGGGCAATGAGTGGAAAGGGACGCTCTCTTTCCGCTTTACAGAAATTAAAAGATGACTTTTTTGAATCGTGTAAAAGAAAAGGTCATCCGGACCAGCTATCTCAGGAAGTTTACCGACAAATTGAATCTTTCGCCGGATATTCGTTCTGTAAAGCACATTCCGCTTCCTATGCGGTGGAAAGTTATCAGAGTTTATATCTGAAAGCCTATTATCCTATTGAATTTATGGTTTCAGCTATAAACAATGGTGGTGGGTTTTACCGGACAGAAGTTTATGTTCACGAGGCTAAAATGTCTGGGGCTACGATTCATAATCCGTGTATCAATCTGAGCGAATTCCACACGACGGTATATGGAACAGATGTCTATTTAGGCTTAATGAATATTGAGAAACTGGAAGCATCTATTAAACAATTTATTCCTGAGGAAAGGAAAGAAAATGGAGATTACAAATCCTTAGAGGATTTTGTCAAAAGAGTTAATATTGGTATTGAAACACTGCAGATATTAATTTTTGTTGGTGCTTTCAGATTCACGGGTAAACAAAAACACGAATTATTGATTGAGGCAAGATTCTTACTTTCAAAGAATCAATACAAAGCAAAAATCATATCCTTATTCGATGAACCTCAAAAAGACTATGAATTACCGGCAATAGACAGAAATCCATTTGAAGATGCCTTTGATGAAATTGAGATATTAGGATTTCCGGTTTCCTATTCTATATTTGATTTGTTAAAGACTAAATACAGAGGTCACGTCTTAGTAAAAGATTTACCTAAAAATCATAAAAAGCAGGTTAAAATGCTTGCTTATCTGATTTCCAGAAAACACGTTCCTATTAAGCAAAAAGATCATCCGCACGGAAAAGATTTTATGTACTTCGGAACCTGGATCGATTGCGAAGGACAGTATTTTGATACCGCTCACTTTCCAAAAAGTTTAAAGAAATTTCCTTTTAAAGAGGGGGGCATTTATCTTCTGCAGGGAACTGTTGAAGTTGACTACCATTTTCCGACTGTGACTATTACCCGAATGGCCAAGATGCCGCTCATCGCAGATCCACGGTATTCAATGGATGAGGATAAATCAAAAGAAATAGAAAGAAGTTTGCGGGAAGATGTCAGTATGACTTTCAGGCAGCCTTATCCGCAGGATCACGAAATTGGATTGCCTAGAATAAAGATGGGTTAAATACTTAATAAAATAAGCTGCCTCAAAAATGAGGCAGCTTATATGTAAATATCAGGTCAGAAACTACTTTTTCAGGTGAAGCGATTTATCGCTTTTTTCTGAAAAATAGATAATCGAACCAATGATCGGTAAGCCGAACTGCAACCAGATGTAATTGTTCCTTTGCCTTTTTGAAAGATTTTTGTTTTTAAGAATATCTCTGATTGTAATAATGTTTAACACCGCAAATACTGCAAACGCAATAATTAAATATGTTGGATCTTCAAAAAGCATCATATACATATATTTTTAAGATATTGACGAAATGATTGCGCACGATACAGTTACTGACGCACCGCAAGATCCCCACCAAGGTAACCCCATCGCTTCGTATGAATGACAAATTGCTGTAGATGTAGAATTTTGCTTGATAGCTCTTACAATACAGCTATAGCTTTCACCAAAGGAAATATTTCCATTGCCATTACTATCACATAAATGTCTTGAAGTTAAATTAGCACTTTTAGCCGGATTTGCAAGGTATGCATATTTTTCCCTCAGCTCATCAGATAGCCCGTCTCCTTCAACATTAGTATAATATCCCTTATCAATATCCATTTTGGTATGCATAAAGTTATCATAATTCAGATCGTACAGTTTGATACTACCGGTTTGACTTTCCATATCATAGGAAGATAAATTAGCATAATTCAGCGCATACTTGTCTTTGTTTGGAAGGAATGGGGTGTCTTTAAGATCAAGAATTTCCAGTTTACCATCTAACTTACCATTTCGCAAAAGCGAAACCACAAAGAAATCATATGTTTTACCATCAACTTCATATTGCTTATATAATATGGAGTTAAGATCCATCTGACCAAGACCATTAATATAGTCTTTATGGTTTTGATAGGTTTGTGAACTTAAAAAATTATCGAAAGCCGGGTCTTTGGAATTAATATATGAGAAGCCGTCCGCTTCTTCAGATGTTCTGGCTAAAGTTTTAGAATTCTCACTAGAGATTTTTGCTGTATCATCCCCGCTTATACTGTTGAAACTATCGCTGTTACAAGAATAGATGATAGCAGCAAATAAAAATGCAAAAAAAGTGAATAAGCTTATTTTTTTCATAATCGTTGATTTTAGTTTAGTAATGACAATAATTAAAATTTTACTTAATGTTAAAAGATTAAATTTCTCAATTGAAAATCAAAAATTATATGAGTTGGCTTCATTATAAAAAAACAACTGCAAAAACTGAAGTGATTATTGAACTTCTATAAGTTTAGGAGGTTGTTTTTTTGCTTCCTCTTTCTTTGGAATATTGAGTTTTATAACACCACTTTCGTATTTAGCTTCAATATGTTCATCATCTACTACGTCTTTGGGAAGCTCAAAACTTCGGCTAAAAGATTGATAACTAAACTCTCTGCGAGTATAATTGCTGTTGTTCTCTTCTTTCTGATCCTTTTTTGAAGAAGAAATAGTAAGGAGATTACCGTCCAGGCTAATTTGGAAATCTTGTTTTTCCATACCCGGTGCGGCGACTTCCACCATAAAATTTTCTGGATTCTCCATAATGTTCACTGATGGGAGAGTTGTCCGTGTGGAAGAAAAATTATTATTGCCCCAATTAAATAGTTCGCGACTGAAAAAGTCATCGAACAGTGTACGTGGATTTGCAGGTAGCAAACTGCCATTGTTTCTTTTTTCGATTGACATAACAAACGTTTTTTTGGTTAAAAAATAAAATTTAAAGAACACAACAATCATTTTTCAAACGATATACCAGAATCTTACCAGTGAAAAAATGTCACAATCTGAAAGAAAAAATGTCACAAATGATAGTAGAGTTATCAAATTATTTAAAAGAAAATCTGACTTTTTAGAAGGTATATGCAATCTTTTTCAAGATAACACAGCAACGCACTAAATTGTTTTTGAAATAGGGTGGCTCCTTTCACAAGAATACGTTTCCGACTGAGGTACGTATTTAAAATATGTTGAAAAAGCGATTTCAGAAGTATAGCGTTTCAAAAAAAACAGTGTTCATATACAAGTGCATTTTTTTATACTATTATAAAATATTTTATTACCTTAGTTATAACTAAAACCTATTACTATGAAAACTAGACATTTACTTATCCGAGGTGCAGTGGTTATTACCCTGTATACATTATTTTTAATACTATTTAATTGTAAGAAAGGCGAAGTGACTGAGGCAACTTCAGAAAGTAGTGCAACCGACACGGTCTTTACCCAGGTAGATAGTACCGCTTCAGCAGCTGTTGATGCTAAAGGGGAAGCCGGTAGCAGTTCGGAAGATATTAAGACAGCAAAACCTTCTGACCACAATTCGTACACTACGGAGCAAATGGACAATTTTAATTTGAGTGCGTTTGTAAGGGATATGGAATCTAAGAAAGGGGGACAAATGATTTATGAAAATAGTAATGAATCGCGATCTCCCAAATACACTCATTTAAAATTACCTGACGACATTAACATAACAAGAAATGACTTAACGAGTCTCAAAACCATTATTAAAATTTTCGACGGTAATAAGAATGCTGGAATGAAGATCCCTGGCTTTGGAAATTTAACATTAGGTAAAAAAGAAACAAACCTAAATGTTTACTACTTGGAGACAAAAAAAGTTAATTATAATAATAAGGAGGTGCTGGTAGGTATAGGATATTCCATCCATTATTTATTTAAGAAATTAAAGAATGGAGTTGAGGTGAACAGCGCTAACTTAAGAAATATTGCAGCAGAAGTTCAACTTAACAATAAAAAAACACAAGTGGTTTATAGTATGGAAAGCTATGGGATAACGGGCAAAAGTTTTGCAAAATACTTTAAGCCTATAGTTGATAAGGATTACGATATTGAAGGTTTTACAATATCACAAAATGCTCTTGATGGAATGCATAAAATTTTGACCGGTGAAGTAGATGATTCAGGTATTAAGTATACACCTGAAATTTTGCCGGATCAATCATTACTTTTGAGTTATTAATTGCAAAACTCACTTTCCACAATATTGTCTTCCGACCGAAGGGAGGAATTGCATTTTTGCGTGCTGACTGGAAAGTATTTTGAATAATATAGCCAATGACAAAAAGGAATTGGAAAATTATCTCCAATTCCTTTACAATCCTAAATTATATTTTGGTATTCAATAATAGACGAAGATTTTGCAGACTGTCATTCGAAAATTCATTATAAAGAATTGATGCAAAAGATTGATGATTTACAAAACAGTAAATCATCATCCTAATAACTGCGCAATCTCTCTTCAAAACGACAGGAAAGAAAGCAAGGATTTCTTTTAGAAAGGGGATTGCATCCGCTTTAAACTGCAAAAATGCGTTTCCGACCATAGGGAGGAATGGCATTTTTGCCGCCCGATGTTTTCATCGGGCGACTGTTAGCATTTTATAGGTTGGGAATGAAAATTTTTGAGATTAAGGAAAAATCCCCTGTTTTCAGTAAGACCGTCACGAAATAGGCTAAACAAGAGAGAACAGCCCATTTGTGCAAGGGTTGAATTGATATATAAGTCCTGTTTGTCCAAAGCTTCAGCTAAACTGCAACTTGGTGTATCATCTTCAGTTTCGGATTGCAAGAGTAATTCTCCGAACTCTTCTGTTATATAAGGAAGACTTGCAACCGTTTCGTATTTTTCTGAGTTGGGTTGTCGAATTTCCCCCACAGTTGAAAGCAAGACCTGCCCTGAATGTTTGTTATTCCCAAAATCAACCCAATATTTAGGTTGGTTTCGGCTTAACCATCTACCTACTGCCAACTCGTCGATAATATCCGCAATTTCAAAGCGCGATTTGACATTATCGACACAGGACAAATATATGGCTGACTGCATATTTTTACAGACTCTTCCTGATGAATCCCTTTCAAACTTCCTCACTTCGGCTTTCCAATTCGTTCCCATCCATCTGTTTGCCCGATTAATCAATACAACCGCCTTCGGCAGACCGACCTCGCATTCGGCGAAACGTTGCCTGCCCTGATTGGCTTCGGTCACAATATCATCATCCCAAAGTCTTACTTGCAAACCTGCGTGTCCTAATGCGATCAAAGAATGGTTCATTTCCATTAAAGCGGTCAAAACCTTCGAACCTGTTCCTCCTGCTCCGATAAGGTTTAATGAAATGGGATTTGTAGGATGGATAAGGCTATCATCCGTATAGTGAACTTTTAGCTTTTCAGTATGTATCATCAGAGAAGATTTTTTAAGGTTAGATTTGAGGTAAGTAAAACATCTATTGGAAACGCTTCTTTGTTTAGAATTTGATTTTTCCACAGATTCACGCAATTGCCTTTTATCGGATTATGATTGTTGACCAAATGGCTGAAATAGGAATTAAAAAAATAGTTCTCCCATTCTTCCATAAACTCTTCGAGTGATGCGGAATTTTTAATATTGATGTCCACACTTCCCATACAGACATTTCCGCTTTCATAAACATTAAGAAAGGGCGCATACAAAAGTTGAGTTTCCTCAGTAGGACGTCTATTAGTAGCGAGCGCAAATATTCTTATTCCACGTTTATTGGCGCACCATAGCAAAGGAGGTATATGTGCCCGCCCATTCGGAATAGATAGCCTTTCTGTAAAGTACAATTGCCGTTTCTGTGACTTGGTGTACCAAATAACTTTTCCGTTCTCTGATGCATCAATAAAGAGAACATTTGTGGAGATAATACCATTTGATTTCAAAAAATCTTTATCTTTCTTGGTTTGGATATTGAGTGTTGCGGACAATCGCTGTGCTTCCCTTACTGTTAGTGGATGGGCATTAATCATATTGCCATTGCTATCAATATCAAAGTTTTCAACGTAACTTTGAGCGTTATTTCCCTCTGTCACATAAAGGACCAAAGCCGATTTAGGATGGTACAATGTCCCGAAACTATCGGTGATGTCTGTTTCTTCGGCGGTATTCAATGTATTTTTCATTATTGTTTTGTTTAAATATTAATTAAGCAATGCGCACAATCTGTTTAAAATCTTAAAAAACCGATTTTCAAAATCGAGATTTTTGTTTGTTATGCTGCTTCCGTCAAAAGTTTTATAAATTATTGGTTCCTGCGTGTCTGCATATTCATTGAAGTCGTTATTTATGCTTTCGATTAGGGTTTCATATATCAATCCATTGCTTTCGGCAAAAAACGAGATATATTTATCCATAGTAATCGCTGTTTGTTCATAGTAATAGTCATCTTCATCCTCTTCTGATTTGAATGCATTGTTGTAGTGGGCATTTCTATACAAACTTTCATTTGGGTATTCGCAATAAAGTTTAAAAGTTCTATCTGCCAATTCAAAGCATTCTTTATCAAAATTGTTCTTTGGTATGAAAGCTGTAAGGCGTTGCTCAAAAAAGAGAAGGTTATTGACGTTTGCCATTTTCTGCCCCATTTTATCACCTATAATTTCAGCTCTTTGCAATTCTTTTTTATAGGTGTGGCTTTCATCTATTTCCTCGTCCATAGCTATCCATTCTCCGAGCATTTCATAATGCCAATCTAGGTAAGAGCCTTCCATTCTATAGTAGGGAACATCCGCAATCCTATATAAATAAGCGCAAACCGATAAAAGCAGACAGGCTGTTTTTCTTCGTGTCTTATCTTTTAGCATCAGATAAAGCGGTACAACAGGAATATAAAATAAACTAGCTCCTGTGTTGCATCGCTCCCTAAGGACAAAATAGGTTTTATTTCCCTTCTGAATCAGGCGTATATCATCGCAATTTTCGGTCTTTTTTTTTCAACTGTTTTTCAATATCCCAAAGGGATAGGCAAATATTGTATGGATAATTGAAATCTTGTATCGGCATTGGCTCAACACCATAATGTTCTGCTAATTGAGAAAGAGACTTATAAAAGTCCCTTTCTGTCTTGACAACCTTACGTTTGCTCTGTTTTAGTGATTCGTTCACATTTAGTCTGGGCTTAAAGCAGACTTTTAGAAAAGCATCGGAAGTTGCGAGATTGGAACGGATTTCCGTTGGTCTTTCCGAACCTCCGAACTGTCCTTTAGCTGATTCATCCATTCTGTGTAATCCTTTAGCTGTCGGTGCAGTTGCTTTTGTTTTTTTTCTTCGGGCAGTTGGATTTTTCCCGATATCACTTTTTGTTGCATTGTTCATTTTCTTAAAATTATTATTGAAAACTCCCCTCAAATAAGGGGAGTTAGTTTTCAGCCCTTAGTACCCATTACACTTTCAAAACGGTATTGGATTTTATCACCTTTTATAAGCGGTTCGGACACTTTGGATGTTGTTAAGATAGGGTAGGTATTGGCATAGAAATTCATCACAGTTTCTACACTCCATTTCGGGTCTGGGTCGGTTAATTTAACTTCCAGCCCATTATCTTTCAATATGAAGATTCTTTCTAATAGTGTTGCTAGTAACATACATTATGGATTTGAAGATTGGACATTCTCATTGGTGTTTGCACTAAAAAGACTTGGTGCAAAATGACTTGCGTATTCATCCTGTTTTTTGTTTATTATTTCGGCGAATTCGGGATAGGCAGAAACTTTTGGAAGAGCCGACCACGCTTCTTTATATTTGCCTTCTTTTTCCAATTCTTCTGCTTTCTGAAAAGCATCTTTGTATTTTTTTTCTTTAGCTTCCCTTTCTTTTTTCTCCTTATCTGCCTTCTCCTTTTCCATTGCTGATTTCTTTTGGGCTTCTTCAAGGCTTTTCATAAAGGCTTCCATATTGACCATTAAACCTGAGGCGGTCTGTAATGGTGCTGAGATTTTTTCAAAAAAACCGTTGTCAAGTTCTTCTGCCGTACCGTTCAGGTTGAATGGCAGAATAAGATTTTTCGCTTTGTCACCACATCGTTCGTTGTTGAGTAGTACGGTCAATACAAAACCGCTACCTTCTACTTGTCGGAAAATTAACTTTAAATCGCCCACCAGATTTAATTTAGCTAACTGTCTAAAAAAATTAGTCTGCATATCTATTTTGTTTAGTGATTTATTTTACGAGTTCAAAAAGTGGTATTTCGGAAGTCCAAAATTCTTCGCCAGTATGTTTGCCATACACTTGATAATAGCCAAAGCCGTTTTTTACCAGTTGGACTGTATGCGAAATGAGCCTATTTTCAGGTACGGATAATTTTTCAATACTTTCCTCGTCAATTTCTATAAATGACCAATCCCTTCCATCAAGCAATTCGGCTGAATCGGGGCAAAACTCGTTATCATCTTTATAAAAAGTGATGGATTGTTCAGAATACATCATAGAAAGAAGTGTGTAATCATCCGAAAATGGTCTGATACGTTCTATCCGTTCTTGCTGTTCTTTCTTCCATCCCGCTGTAATATTAAGAATCGCAAAATCACAACAATCCCATTCGCTGTTGGTCATTGCTTTTAACATTATATATTCTGTTGGTATTTGAGATATTTTCATTATTTCAATTTTTTGGTAAAACACCCATTAACTCCGCATCACCCAAATTGGGCAATACGGAAGAAATAATGAATGTTAAATTGTTGTTCGTGTTATAAAAGTGATTGAGTAAGTTCTTCTAAAGAAAATTGATGTGTCCAGAATTCATCATCCACATTGCTCTCAAAACAACTGTAAACTGCATCGCCATTACTAAATACCTGCATTTGTTTGCAGGAGATTCTGACATCATTTTGGGGCAGGCTTTTGATTTCTTCCAAATCGGTTTCCACGAATACCATATTCTTGTCCGTCAGCCATTCCTTAATTTCGGGTATTTTATTATAGCTGAAAAATTCTATCCTTTCATCATCATAGTTCAGCCATTTAAAAGCATCATCATCTATAAAGCATTTTGCAGCTTGCATTCTTTTTTTTGCTGTGGCTTTCCATTCCTCAGTGGTATGAATAATTGCGAAGTCGCACAAATCACCATTGTGAAATGCGCCGATTAATAAGAATTCTGTTGGTTTAAGAGATATTTTCATTTCTTTATTGTTAATTATTTTCGTTAATGTATATACCACTCGTTTTGAAAGGGTCTGTACCTTGTGTCAATCGGATTTCAGACTTAAAAATCTTGGAAAATTTCCTTGCATATCGTATTGCCGTTGTTCTGTCGCAGTAAGTCTGATAATAGACTGTAATTTCGTCCCAATCCTTGTTATCCTTTGTCTGCTTCACCTGAAAATTAAATTGCGCATCCATAGCTGAATTAGATTTTAAAATGGTAAGTCGTCTGTTTCATCTTCGGTAAAAGGATTGCCTTTTGGTGTTTCGGAACTCGGCTGTTCTTTTGCATTGTCTTTTTTTCCTGCTCCGTGAAGTTTAATTCTTGAGGTATGAAAGTTCAATCCCGATTTGATTTCTCCGTCTTTGTTCACCCAAGCACTTGAACTGGGTCTTCCAATAAGTTCGACTAGAGTACCTTTAGTTAGATACTCAGCAATCTTGGGGTTAATCCAATAGGAACAATTATAAAAGGTGGTCTGTTCCTTGATTTCGCCATCTTTCGTTTTGTAGCGGTCGTTGATTGCTACAGGAAAGTTGACAACCTGCTTGTCATTTTTTAAGATGTTGATTTCTGCGTTTTTTGTTAGTCTACCTACGATTGTGTTCATAATGTTTCGTTTTAAATGTTAATTTTTTTGTTTATAATTTTATTAATGTTTATAAATGCCGAGTGAATTGATTGGGTATCGAGGACACTGGGCTTTTTTCTTTTATTTACTTTCCCAATTTGGAAAAGCATTATTTTTTGCTGTTTTTCTTTTTTTTTCGTGGATGCCAAAGAGCGTCTTTGTTTGAATTGATTCGTACAACTGAGGTTGCGGCTTTTTCTTTGCCGATGATCATAGGAAAGTATCAGGCATACAAAACCCGGTTCGTTTCAGCTAAAACAATCTGCTTACGAACCGGGCTTGAAATCTTTTTGTCCGCAGGATTTCAGGAGTGTCTGGGAAAATTATTGGAACGAAGAGGAAAGAATTTTTCTAGAAACCCAAAAAGATTTTTTTGAGTGAATGATGCTGTCCTACATTTGCAATAGTAAAAAGCCTGACTTCAGTTGAAATGAGTTCAAGGACGCTCTTATCAATGAAAACTAAAAGAAGAACATTCAAAAGATCGGCATTCTGAATTGTTTTTAAATTAATCGAGATATAACAAGTCGATAGATTCTATCTTTTATTTGTAAAGGAATGTTGATAAACTAAATTGAGTTTTGACAAATCGAAGTTCCAGAAGGGTTTATTTGTATTGATAACAGCAAATTTATTATCATCAATATCAAACGGGCTTATGAAATAACAGAACAATAATTTGGTAATAGATTTACTATAATTTTTCCGGTTGTACCTTAGAATACAACGCAATGCGTAAGGTTTTCCTTTATTGAAATCAACGTAAAGGGAAAGCACCTGTTCACTCAGAAATACTTTTCTTCCCTCTGTCGTCCAGCCGCTTAATCGCTTTACCCGCCCTTTATTAGAAATAACAAACCGATTTCGAAAGCCAGGTATGGTCTTCCATTTTTCTCCGGGAAGATCTTCAGGCGACAAATTCATACAGGGTGGCGGATTATTCTTATCAATTAGGGGTTGTCCCAGATTTTTCCATACGGTTTCGTTAAGGAGCTTATGATTGGTTTTTGACTTTGGTTTAACTTCAAAGTCTTTTTCTGTAATGGAACGGCTGCTTATAAACCACCGGAATCCACCTGCGGTCAGAAAGATACCATTAACTGCATCCATTATACTTTCACGGCCAACACCAACTGCTTTTTCAGCACTGTACATATCTTCAAAATCAGTGATGAAATTACCATTAACATCATACTGTGAGACAGGCTGCGAATAGATCACTTTTCGATTTCTCGTCCTGTTAGCGTTAAATGTCCTGTAACGTCTCTCGCTTGATGATATTTTTTCCAGATTGGCAGAATGCAGATGCAGATTATTATCATCTTTAAATCCTATAATGATATTGCGGTCTTCATAGTTAAATTTCTCAACAAAATGGTAGTAGACCAGCCGTGCAACTGACTTACGGTATTTTTTTCCATCGGAAGACAAAGTGCAGTGCACCTGATAAAAATCTTTATGAAGATACCTGTTAGACTGCTTTACAAATATAAGCTTCATAATCATTTCCCGTTCTTTTTTACCTTTTGTCTTATGAGGTAAGTAAGTCCATCTCTCTAAACTCTTCAACCTGCCATAGTTTGAAATAGCATAATTAGCAAAGCCATCCACCTCTTTCCAATCTTCACCAGGCAGGTCTGATAAAGAACGATTGTAAATCACTTCTTTTACATATTCGTCTTCTAGTTCAGCAGGTAGTTTCATAGCAGTTAAATAAGAATCGATATTTTAGTATGGTTGTCATAAAGATAAAAAACATTGAGAAATATCAGCCATTTTTGATATAACACGGAAAGGGACTTCACAAAAGCTAATAAACAATTATATTTGCAGCCGTAAAAAAAAATACGACCTTTTATGAAAGAACTTATTGAAAAAATCAATGCTGAATTTGAGGCTTTTAGCAAAGAAGCTGAACAACAATCTGAAAAAGGAAACAAAGCAGCTGGAACCAGAGCCAGAAAATCTGCTTTGGAACTGAGTAAGCTGTTCAAGGATTTCAGAAAAGTTTCTGTTGAAGAATCAAAGAAATAGTAGACCAAAGAGAACCTGCCTAAAGCAGGTTTTTTTATTACAGTAATTGATCATTTAAAATGAAGTAATGTAAATACGGGAAACCGTAATGACAATCAAAATATAATGTTAAGGTACTTGTTTTTGTACGCAAAACCATTGGTTTAAATCTTTATAATCTGCATACATTAAAGAGCTATCTTCCACATTTTTGTATTCCTTTTCAATGATTGATCTTACGGATTTTCCGTTAGCATCATTATCAAGAAACAGAATGATTTTATCGTAGTCTTTCAACTTTTCTTTAGCTTTAAAAAGCATTGCTGTAGAATTTAAAATCAAACAATCACAATCAGGATGATCTTCATTACTAAGATTCCGAAAGGTTAGATAATCGAAAAAGCCTTCAAATACGGCGACTTCATTTTTTGAATTATTTCGGACTTTAATCCAGGAAACGTCTTTACTTCCCAAACAAATTTTAGAATAGGCATTGCGGAATTCAAAATCACCCGAATCGTTTAGAAATCCTATTCCGAAATATGTTTTACCCTGACGTTCGTAATGAATTTCGTGAACCATATGTTTTTGTTCAAGAACCTTTCTTGATTTCAAATAGCGGATTAAGGCAGGGTGAATAATTTCTTTAATCTCTAAGATTTTATAATTGTCCTTTAACTGGATCTCTCCTTTTTTTTCCTGATGAATCGAATTGAGGTAAGAAAAATCAGAGCTGGAAAGATATTTCAAGGCTTCTGATACAGAACATTTTTTAATTTGCTGAACAATGGAAATCACATCATAACTTTTTCCGGTACCAAAGTCAAATGCCTTATTCTTGATGAAATCAACAGAAAGGCTGGGTGTTTTTTCTTCGCGGTCCAGTGCAAAATAAAATGCAGACCTTTTATTTTCTTTTACTGGAAAGCGGCCGAACATTTCTAAAACCGTTCGAATGTCGATCTTTTGTTTGATTTCTTCGCAGTTCATTTTTTTTCTTTTAGAGCAATTATTTTCCTCAATTTCCTTTTAAATAAAAAAAAGACTTTTAATTACTTTTTAGTTTACTTTTAATAATTTCTTGTATTTAGCTACTGTAAGCAATTGCAGTGGTTTTCCGGATGAGTACAATTCCGAAAGGAGAATGAGTGCAATTCCGAAAGAGAGATGAGTGCAATTCCGAAATCTGAGCTTTTTTCAAATGAGTACAAATCCGAATTGTATTTTTTCATTTTCATCTTTTTTGTACTATATCCACAAATCTAATATTTATCCACAATTTTTTAATTTTTGTAAAATAGGGGATGAGTGCAATTCCGAAATCTCCGGAGAAAAGAACGCCGTTTTAATAATTCTTTAACTTCAGCGAGTACAAATCCGAAAAGGGGATGAGTGCAATTCCGAAAATGGAATGAGTGCAATTCCGAATTCATAAAATTACAGGATAGCCATTCGGCAGAAGTTCTCCCATTTTTGTTTCACGATACAATTCAATGATAATTTCCTGAATCTTTCTTAGAAAGTCAGTTCCCTGGAACTGAGTAGAACTTATTCCGTTCAATCTGTTTTTTTTGATAAATGTCGCAAAAGCTTTTTCTATCAGCTCACGGGTTTGAGAAATTGTTCTGTACTGGTAAGAAAAACGCAGCATCTCTTCTTGTTTTAAGCCATACCTTTTTTTGAAATAATGAAGTCTTCTTGTGATTTTTTTATTTTGATAACCTACCGTACTGATCAGTTCTGATCCCTTTACAGAATCTGACGATATGTCAATGGTCCCTTTGATATAGAAAGGCTGGATGAAAATAGAATCGCCTTTATAATGATAGTTGAATGACAGATTATTATACCTGTTAAGGTTTTCTCTGGCAGGTTTCAAAAATTTAAAGCAAAAATCGTTAGCATTCTTATAGTTTAATCCGAATTTGTTATTGAAGGTCGACAGTTTTAAAACCGTTCCATTATCGTTGATTTTAGAAAGCCAAATTGCAAAGATAATATGCTTATTGTTCCGGATGTTATAGACCAAGTTATAAAGCACATAATTGTATTCGGGAATTACTATCAGCTTTTTCAGCCAATAACTGCTTATTAAAAATGAAGTATATCCTCTTGTATCGTAACTGGGTGAAGAGATTAACCCGCCAAAGGTTTTAATCTCCCTTCCATTAGAATTTACTGATCGGTACCAGCCCATTTTGAATTTTGCCAAAAATTCATAGGCATCAATAACCTGTTTTGTTGAACCACTGGGGGAAATTTTACTGTTCCTGATTTTCATTGCTGCAAAAATATTATGATCGGTTTCGAATTCTTCGTCAAAAAGGGAAAGCTGTTTGGGTCTGTCTTCAGGTCGAAACTGCTCATTGCTGATAATCGAAATAATATTAAAGATCACCCGTAGGGCGTTGATCGGAATATCTGCTGCTTCCTGATCTTCAAAGATAAAATCGTCTACGAAATGATTTCCAAGGCGTATCCTTTCTGGATTTTTCTCGGGCTTTTCCTCGAATTTTTTACGTATAAGCTTTAGGTCTTTTTCCGGATCGCAACTACAATATCAAAGTAGTGCAAAAAGCTTTAAAACATATGTTTTAAAGCTTTTTTCGTTTTATGTCT
>QFQW01000116.1 GCA_003248755.1 Chryseobacterium sp.
AATTATTTGCGGGTTGATAAAATGCTGTTCCTTTGATCTCGTCTGGTAGAAATTCTAGATCCACAAAATTACCATTGTAAGAATGAGCATACTGATAATCTTTGCCATAATCAAGGTCTTTCATCAGTTTGGTCGGTGCATTTCTGAGATGCAATGGAACAGGTAGATTTCCGGTTTTCTTCACAAAAGCCATCGCTTCATTAATTGCACTGTAAGTCGAATTGCTTTTCGGTGAAACAGCGAGATAAACAGCGGTCTCACTCAGGATAATTCTTGCTTCCGGATTTCCGATGACGTTGATGGCCTGGAAACAATTATTTGCCATTACAAGCGCATTTGGATTGGCCAATCCAATATCTTCTGCTGCAAGAATCACCATTCTTCTTGCAATGAATTTGATATCTTCGCCGCCAACCAGCATTCTTGCCAACCAATAAACTGCGCCATTTGGGTCGGAACCACGCATTGACTTGATGAAAGCTGAAATGATATCATAATGTTGCTCTCCGTTTTTGTCGTACAGAGCCATATTTTCCTGAAGAACAGACAAAACATCTTTGTTGGAGATTTTATTTTTTTTTACCGATTTGAATTGATTAAGAACCAGCTCTACCGAGTTGATCAACTTCCTTGCATCGCCTCCGGAATATTGAATAAACGCTTCTTTTTCTTCGAGATAGAATTTAGTGTTATGGATTTCGTTGTATTTTGAAACAGAAATATCAGCCAGTTGTTCCAGTTTTTCAAAAGTCAAAGCTTTCAAAATATAAACTTGCGAACGAGAAAGCAAAGCGGAAACCACTTCAAAACTTGGATTTTCTGTGGTTGCACCAATCAGAATAATCCAACCTTTTTCAACTGCGTGAAGTAAGGAATCTTGTTGAGACTTGTTGAATCTGTGAATTTCATCAATGAACAAAATTGGACTTTTTCCTGAGAATAGATTTTGCTTTTTAGCTTCATCGATAATATCCCTTACATCTTTAACACCAGCTGAAACGGCTGATAATTTGTAGAATTTTCTGCCAGATTTTTCAGAAATGATTTCAGCCAAAGTCGTTTTTCCAGTTCCTGGTGGTCCCCAAAAAATGAGAGAATTAATGGTGTCATTATCCATCATTCTTTTGATGGTTCCGTTTTTTCCTGTGAGATGTTCTTGACCTAAAACATCATCCAAAGTTTTTGGACGTAGAATTTCGGCAAGTGGAGAATTGTTCATATTTCAAAATTACGGAATTAAAATTTTCGGAGGAATTAAATTATACTAAAAACCCTTTCAAAGTTCTAAACTTAGAAAGGGTTGATTTATATCTTAATGTAAATATTAAAGCTTTCTGCTAATAACGTAATCAAGCATTAATTTTAATGATTCTTTAGCTTCGTTATCAGGAAATTCAGCAAGGATATTGAGTGCTTTTTGCTGGTAATTTTTCATGGTCTGGATGGCGTAATCCATTCCACCAGAAGATTTCACAAATTCTACTAATTCTCGCACTTTTTTGGAATCGTTATTATAACGCTTTATCGTTGCGAAATATTTTTTATAATTCTCAGGACTTGCATTCTTCAAAGTATAAATCAAAGGCAAAGTCATCTTCTGTTCCTTGATATCGATTCCAACGGGTTTTCCAATGATATTACTAGTCTGATAATCAAAAAGGTCATCCTTGATTTGGAAAGCCATTCCCGTATAAGTCCCAAATTCCTGCATTTTTTTCGCAGTCGCTTCGTCTACACCGTTGGATAAAACACCAACTTCACAACACGCCGCAATCAAGGTTGCCGTTTTTTGACGGATTATTTCGTAATAAACATCTTCCGTAATGTCCAGTTTTCGAGCTTTTTCCAACTGAAGCAATTCACCTTCAGACATTTCACGAATCGTTCTAGAAATTACTGCCAACAAATCAAAATCCTTGTTATCTGTAGAAAGCAAAACCGATTTAGAAAGCAGATAATCACCCACCAAAACCGCGATTTTATTCTTCCAAAGTGCATTGATAGAAAAGAAATTTCTGCGCTTAAAACTTTCATCCACAACATCATCGTGAACCAAAGTTGCTGTGTGAATCAGTTCAATCATACTTGCGCCACGGAACGTTTTTTCGTTGACATTTCCGACCAATTTTGCGCAGAGAAAAACAAACATCGGACGCATCTGTTTCCCTTTTGTCGTCACAATAAAACGCGTCACTTTATCCAACAGCGCCACATTACTTTTCATAGATTCATAAAACTTCTGTTCAAAAAGTTTCATTTCGTCAGAAATCGGAGCTTTGATTAGTTCTACTGTATTGGCCACTGTTCGCGTTTAAAAATTATATTTTGGAGCAAGACGATTGGATTTCTATTCACTTTTTCAACCCGCTTTTCGCTATATCTTTTTTCCAAAGAAAAAAGGATGTCGCTACAATCGGGGCTATGTTGAGGATTTGTCTTTCGTCTCACCGGAAAAACTGTTGTAAAAATATCAAGAATTCTGAAATATCAAAGCATTATATAAGGCTTAATATTCAAATTATGATATCTTACATCCAATTTTTATTATTCTACAAATATAATTATTCTAAATCTTTAAACGGAATGAAATAAAGACTTTGAGGCACTTTTTTGATTTTAATACTGAATCGTTCTCCCGAAATGTAAATTCCCTTTTCTGCGGCTGTAATTCCTTCAATTTGTCCGACATTGTAAGCCCTTCCAAGAAAATATTTTTTTAGAGGCTTATTGAAGAAAAGATTTCCGGTTTCATCTTTCTCAAAAATCATCAGATAAACCGACGCATTCTTAGTATAGCCAACAACATATAATTTGTTTTCAAAAATAGAAGCATCTGTCACAACAAAGCCTGTATCGAAACTTTCGAGTTTTTGAGCCGGTTGGCTTTCTGTCAGATTTTTATCAATGACATAATGAGAAACCGTATTTGTAATCCATTCTTTTGTGAATAGATGAATGTTTCCGTCCAAGAAAATCATCGCTTCAGCATCAAAATTGTTATTGATGTTTTTCGGAGTGAAATCGGTTTGTTCAGGATAAAAAAACGAAATGGTTTTAATTGAATCAACAATCAAGGAATCATTTCTGAAAGGGATTTGATAAATTTTCAAATCTTTTCTTGTTCCCAGATTGTTCCCGAATTCTCCAATGTAGAAATTTTTTTCATCATTGGTAATAGCTTCCCAGTCAATGTTTTTAAGACCGGTTTTGTAAGTTTTTTCGATGTCTGAACTGCCTGCTTTTATTTCGAAAATCTCGCTGGTATTACCACTATCATTAAAGGAAAATAATCTTCCGTCAATATTCGTCAGTCCGGAAGATTCTTTCAGGGAATCGCTCAAAATAGCAATTTTATATTTCCTGAGATTCAGCTTTTCAATTTTCTGAGAAAAACCGAAAAGTGAAATCAACAAAAATTGGATTACAAATATTTTTTTCATTTGATTAACTTCAAAATCGAATGGAAATTAATTTTGCTTCTCAGTTTTCTTTTTCTTGGCCCAATATTCCTTTTGATACTGCTTTACGGTTTTTCCGGTTCCATCGTGTCGCCAACCGGGAGAATTGAAAAGATAATTGAACCTGTCTCCGATGGTCAAATTCGGCTGTTTCAGGTCTTTCCATATTTTTCGCCATTCATAGAGTAGAGTAGTCATGGGTCCATCATCTGGCATCTTCGGATAAATTCCGAATTTCACCGGAACATTTGGGTCTTCAGGTTCAAAAGTTCCGAACAATTTATCCCAAAAAATGAAAACCATTCCCATATTCCTGTCCAGATATTTGATGTTACAACCGTGATGGACTCTATGGTGTGAAGGGGTTACAAGAATATATTCCAGAAAGCCCATTTTTTTGATGGTTTGTGTATGAACCCAGGTTCCATAGACCTGACCAATGGCATAACAAACCATTATCGTCCAGGGATTGAATCCTAAAAATGCCAACGGCGAAAAGAAAAGATAGCGGTACAGCGGTTGGAAAACCGGGCTTCGGAATCCCGTGGTCAAATTAAAATACTCCGAATTGTGATGGGTGATATGAACTGCCCAAAAAATTCTGGAACGGTGGTCTGCCAAATGGTGGAAATAATAAGCCAAATCCGTTGCCAGAAAGCATAAAATCCAGTAATACCAAGTGGAAAGATTGAAATCGAACAGCCTGTATTGATAGAAGAAAAACATTACGGCCATCGCAAAAACCTTCATGACAAGGTCTAATCCGAAGTTCATCAGCGCCAGATAAATATTTGTGAAAAGGTCTTTTCTGCTGTAAAGCTTGGCTTCCATTATATGACTGTAAAGCATCTCTGCCAAGATAACAACAGCGTGAAGCGGAACTGCCCAAACATAAACGCTTTCCAAGGCGTTTTCACCAAAAATGAATTCCATTTTATTAATTTGTCGGGTTATTAAAACAGGAAAGTAATTTCCCGGGTCTATTTTGTTTAACAAATATACAATCTATTTGTATTTCAAATATTTTGTTTATGTTAAGTCAATGATTTGTTATTCAGCGGTTTTGTTTGCTAATTGCCCACAAGCCGCATCGATATCACCGCCACGGCTTTTTCTTATTACGATTGTAATTCCGGCTTTTTCCAGTTCACGGACATATTTTTGTTCAGCTTCAATACTTCTGTGGTCAAATTTTCCTTCACCAATCGGATTGTATTGAATCAAATTGACTTTACTTGGAACTTGTCTGCAATATTTGATTAAAGCTTTGATATCTTCGTCTCCTTCATTGATTCCTTTCCAGACGCAATATTCAAAAGTGATTGGAGAACCGGTTTTCTGATACCAATATTGAAGCGAATCCATAATATCAGTAAGAGGAAATTTCTCGGAAAAAGGCATTATTTCGTTTCGTTTATGCTCAATTGCAGAATGAAGGGAAAGTGCTAATTTTACTTTCAACTCTTCATCGGCAAGCATTTTTATCATCTTCGGAATTCCCGATGTCGAAACCGTTATTCTTCTTGGCGACATTCCCAGACCGTCCGGTTTTGTGATTTTGTAAATAGCCTCAACAACGTTTTTGTAATTCATCATCGGTTCACCCATTCCCATAAACACAATGTTTGTGAGAGGCCTGTCAAAATATAATTTGCTTTGACGGTCAATCAGCGCAACCTGGTCCACGATTTCTGCAACTTCCAGATTTCTCATTCTTTTGAGTTTAGCAGTAGCACAGAATTCGCAGTTCAGAGAACATCCG
This sequence comes from Chryseobacterium sp., assembly GCA_003248755.1. GTDB lineage: Bacteria > Bacteroidota > Bacteroidia > Flavobacteriales > Weeksellaceae > Epilithonimonas. Next base: position 5,221 of record QFQW01000116.1, read on the forward strand.
ACTTGAGAAGAAATGCAGGCTGTGCTTCTGGATTCAGTTGGAATCAGAACAGATTCTACCATGAGTCCGTCGTGAAGTTTTACGCCATTTTTTATCGTTCCATCGGAAGATTTTTGTAATAGGTCAACAGCAATCGGATTGATGAAAAAATCACGCGAAAGATTATCACGGAGGTTCTTAGAAAGATTCGTCATCTCATCAAAAGAATGCAGATTCTTGCTCCAAAGCCAATCATAAACCTGCTTGGCACGAAACGGCTTGTCACCAATTGTGCTGAAGTAATCTTTGAGCTGGTCGAGGGAAAGTGTACGGATATCTTTCAATGTATTCTGAGAATTTTTGCAAAGATACGCTTAATAGAGCAAATTTAAAATCTTCGAATATAATAATAGATTAAAGTTATAATTGCTAAATTCAAAAAAATATTAAAACACTTTATTTTGTAAGTTTAACATTGATAATTTGTTACATTTTTACATTATTGATTTCCATTATCATATTAAGGTATTACGAATTTTGATTCGTCTTTTTTAATAATTTGATATTACTTACATTTGCATTGATTTTTACCCTTATGGAATTCCAAGCCTTTTACGAAAGCCCGTTTGTTCTTAAGTTTTCTTTTGAAAAACTCATCCGAAAAATGGAAGCAGAAGCTTCTGAGAGTTCGGAGTATGCGCTTTCTCATCAGAGGATTTTAGACAAAACCAGGGACTTTCCCGAACTTTCAAATGGCATTAGCAATCTTGATTTCTTCAAAGACAACGAAATGTTGATGAAGGAACTTTTACGTGACCTTTTTCCGCCAATGTTGACTGGGAATGAAATCAAAGCGATTGGTTTTCCTTTTTATAATTTCTTTTTCAATCCTACGAAACGTTTCGAAACGATTATCAAAAAAGCAGGTGATAATTTCGATATGATTATCAAAGATATGGATCCGCATCGTTTCTATGTGATGAGCTGTTGCATTATCCTTAGAGATTTTTATAAAATCCCACTTAATGTGTCGATGCCCTTTATTTTTGATATCCCGAATGAAGAAGGGATTGTCAATCATTATCGTTTTCTGAATAATGTCGATTTCATCGATGTTAATCCTTTGGAAGATTATAAAAAACTGACCGAAGAAGAAATAGTAGAGTTGCTGGATAATTTTGATGATTATGAACTTTGGAAAGAGAAATTTCCACCGAAAAGCTGGGAACTGAAAGGCTTTGCGGTTATCAACTTCTTTGATGCAACCACAGAAATTGCAGTTTCGAATTTAAAAAGTAAGCTCATTAATCTTGAGGATGATAAGAATCTGAAATCGGAAATGAACAAAATTTTCCGTTCTATTTTTCAGGTTCCAGATTTGGAATTAGGCTTTACAGCGATTGATTTTGAAGAAAACAAATTTGTCCGAAATCCAATTAATGGTGTGATTGACAGCTTTATTCTTTCGGGTGGAATTCCACAAGAATGTAAGAATGAACTGCTTTGCGAAAAGAATTTCAATACGCTTGTAGAGACAAGAAAATTCTTCAGTATTTCGGATATCGAGCGGACTTATCAAGAATTTCCGGAAAGTACATTGGCGAAACAATTCTACAAATCAGGAATCAAAAGTGCGATTTTTGCACCAATCATCAAAGGCAAAAAACTTCTCGGAATTATCGAGCTTGTTTCCAGAAAAAAAATGCTGAACAGTATCAATGCTACCAAAATGGAAATCGTAATGCCTTATTTGGAAGATACGATGGACAGGCTTTACGACGGCATCGAAACTAGGATTCAAGCGATAATTCAACGAGAATATACCTCCATACATCCGAGTGTTTATTGGAAATTCCGTCAGGAGGCGGAACGACATATTGGTTTTTACAGAGAAGATTTTGACTTGCCTTACAGAAATATCAGTTTCCAAAATCTGACTCCGCTTTTTGGACAAACGGATATTAGAAATTCTTCGGTTTCCAGAAATCTGGCGATTAAAAAAGATATGGAAATTAATCTGATGATGATTTCTGAAGTGTTCAAAAAACTTAGTTCTGATAATGATTTGGAAGCAATTAATCAAAAATTGATTCAATATCAAAAACTTCTGACCAATGATTTGAAAGCTGATACAGAAAGTCAGGTTCATAATTTTATTTTGTTTGAGGTTCATCCTTTGCTGGAATCAATTAAACTTCAAAATACGAATTACAATCATATTGTTACAGAATATCACAAACAACTGGATTCTAAAACCGAATTAGTTTATCAATTCCGTAAAAAGTTTGATGATAGTTTGTCTGCCATTAATAAAAGTTTAGCTAATATTCTGGACAAAAGACAGGAAGAGCAACAACATAGATTTCCGTTTTATTACGAGCGTTTCAAGACAGACGGCGTAGAACATAATATGTATATTGGTTCATCGATTGAGCCGGATTTGACTTATGACCCGATTTTCCTGAAAAACCTTCGTTTGTGGCAATTGCGGGTGCTTTGTGAAACAGAAATCGAATATGCAAAGCACAAAGACCGATTGGCTTATCCGCTGGATGTTGCATCTCTGATTTTGGTTTACAGTACGCCAATCAGTATCCGTTTCAGAATGGATGAAAAGCGTTTTGATGTAGATGGAAGCTACAATGCGCGCTACGAAATGATTAAAAAACGTATCGACAAATCTTTGGTTAAAAACTCAGATGAACGTATTACACAATCCGGAAAAATCAGCATTATCTATTCTCAGGAAAGAGAGCGCGAAGAATATCTGAAATTGATAAAAATCCTTCAAAACCAGAATAATCTGGAATCTGATATTGAAGAACTAGAGGT
>QFQW01000117.1 GCA_003248755.1 Chryseobacterium sp.
CATCTCAGAAAATATCTGTCGTTGAAAAAATCGGCTACAGTTTGGGAGATTTAGCGGCCAATCTGGTTTTCCAGACTTTGGTAACTTATTTAGCTTATTTTTACACCGATATCTACGGATTAAAGCCGGAAGACGCCTCTATCATTACTTTGATTGTCGGACTCATTGCCGGTTTTGGGTTCAATCCGCTGGTCGGCGCCTTGGCAGACAGAACACGAACCAAGTGGGGAAAATTCCGTCCGTGGATTTTATTTTCTGCCGTTCCTCTCGGTGCAGCGGCACTTTTTGCATTCAGTACACCCAATTTTTCGTATCAGGGAAAAATGGTTTATGCAGCAGCAACTTACACAATTTTATTACTCCTGTATGCGGCTAATAATTTACCTTACGCAGCACTGAGCGGCGTGATTACAGGCGATATGGGCGAGCGAAACAGCATTTCCTCTTACCGTTTTGTTGCGGTGATGTTTGCACAGTTTTTTGTTCAGGTATTTATGTTGCCGATAATTTTATCGGCAGGGAAAGGTGACAAAGCAGCCGGAATCGAAATTGTAATGACGTGGTTGGCTATTATCGGAACGATTATGTTGCTCATCACATTTTTTACCACCAAAGAAAGAGTCATTCCAAAACCGGAGCAGGAGTCCTCTTTAGGAGCCGATTTAAAAGATTTAAAGAAAAACAAACCCTGGATAATAATGTTGGTAGTTACGGCCTTGATTTTCATTACTTTGGCAATGAAAGGCGGTTCGTACGTTTATTATTTCAACAATTATGTCGATGAAACTTCTTTGAAAAATTTCATTTCGCCGATTACCGCATTTTTTAGTTCCATCGGAATGAATTTCTTCGGTGAAGACCCTCGTTCAGCAGGTTTCGGGCTCTTCAATGCAGGCGGAATCATTATGATGATTGTTGGGATTACCTTTTCAAAAAGATTTGCCGACAAATACGGGAAAAGAGATGCGTTCATCGCTTCCCTGTTTATTTCAACTTTATTTATTGTCGCATTCATCTTTTATCCGCCGAAATCAGTAGGATTAATGTTCCTTTCTCAGATTCTGCACGGCTTTTTCTACGGAATCAGCACACCGTTGCTTTGGGCAATGATTGCCGATGTAGCTGATTATTCCGAGTGGAAAAACAACAGACGCGCCACAGCAATTATTTTCTCTGCAATGATGGTGGGATTAAAGGTTGGATTAAGCATCGGAAGTTCATTGGTTTCTTCCATTATCGGGCATTACGGCTATATTTCGTCTGAAGGTACAGAAAACGTTATCCAGCCGGAATCCGTTGCAAACGGCGCTCAGATGCTGGTCAGTATTTTTCCGGCCATTCCGTTCTTTGCGGCGTGCGGATTATTAATGTTCTACGAAATCAACAAAAAAATGGAAACGCAAATCGAACAGGAACTCAAAGAAAGAAGAAAAAAAGAAGATTAATATTAGTTTAATTGTTTGGGCAGCTTAATCCGTCTTCCACTCCCAATCTTTTTTGCCGAGGCTTTTTCCAATGCAAAAAAGGATTTCCGCTCAAGCCGGGCTGCGAGAGATTCGCTGTTAAAAACATTGTCAAGGTTAGAAAAACAATGTTTATCTGAACTTTTTGTATTCCTTAGCTGAGTGTAGCGCCTTTGCGAACCTTAAAAAAGTATAGTAGTCAAAAAAATCTTTGCGCTCTTTGCGTTTAAAATTTAAAAAATTAACAATGAAAAAAATAGCCGCATTATTAGGAATTTTAGCCTTGACCGTTTCCTGCAAAACAGCAAGTTCGGCATCACTAAAAGATTCCCTGAAAGATGCCTACAAAAATAAATTCTATATCGGAACCGCAATGAGCCTTTCGCAAATTGACGGAACTGATGTAAAATCGGATGAAATCATCAAGAAGCAATTCAGCTCCATTGTTGCGGAAAACTGTATGAAATCAATGTTTATCCAACCTCAGGAAGGAAAATTCTTCTTTGGTGATGCCGATAAATTCGTAGAATTCGGGGAGAAAAATAAAATGTTTATCATCGGTCATACCTTGATTTGGCATTCACAATTACCAAGATGGTTTTTCGTAGACAAAGATGGAAAAGATGTTTCGCCTGAAGTTCTGAAACAGAGAATGAAAAGCCATATTTCGACTTTGGTCGGCAGATACAAAGGCCGTGTAAAAGGTTGGGATGTGGTGAACGAAGCCATTATGGAAGACGGAACGTATCGCAAAAGCAAATTTTACGAAATTCTGGGTGAAGAATTTATTCCGCTCGCTTTCCAATATGCGCAGGAAGCTGACCCGAATGCCGAACTCTATTACAACGATTACAACGAATGGTTTCCGGAAAAAGTAAAAACCGTTACCAAAATTGTTAAAAATCTAAAATCGAGAGGAATTCGCATTGATGGAGTCGGAATGCAAACCCACGTTGGATTGGACAATCCAAAACTGGAAGAATACGAAAAAGCAATCACCGATTATGCAGCGGCAGGAGTAAAAATCAACGTTACCGAAATGGAAATCAGCGCACTGCCTTCACCGTGGGGGACTTCAGCCAACGTTTCCGACAAAGTAGAGTATGAAGCCAAAATGAATCCTTACACCAAAGGATTACCTGAAAATGTGACAAAAGAATGGGAAAACCGTTATCTGGATTTCTTCAGACTGTTCCTGAAACATCAGGATAAAATAAGACGGGTGACATTGTGGGGCGTTACCGACAATCAATCCTGGAAAAATGACTTTCCGGTAAAAGGCAGAACCGATTATCCATTGCCATTCGACAGAAATTATCAGGCAAAACCTATCGTTGGGAAAATCATTGAATTAACTAAAGAAAAATAAGTCTAAAATCTAGTATCTAAAATCTAACTTCTAAATAATAAAATGAACAAAGCAAAATACCTTTTCCCAAGCGATTATATGGCAGACCCTTCCGTACACGTTTTTGAAGGGAAACTTTACATTTATCCATCACACGACCGTGAAAGTGGCATTGAAGAAAACGACAACGGCGACCATTTCGATATGAACGATTACCATGTATTTTCTCTCGATGATGTGGAAAATGGTAAAGTTACAGACCACGGTGTTGTTCTTTCGGTAAAAGATATTCCTTGGTCGGGGAGACAATTGTGGGATTGTGATGTGGCTTTTAAAAATGGCAAATATTATATGTATTTTCCTTTGAAAGACAAAAACGATATTTTCAGAATCGGGGTTGCGGTGAGCGATAAACCTTACGGACCATTCATTCCGGAAAAACATCCGATGCTGGGAAGTTACAGCATCGACCCTTGTCTTTTTGAGGATAACGGAAAGCATTATATGTATTTTGGCGGAATCTGGGGCGGACAATTGCAACGTTACAGAAATAACAAAGCATTGGAATCTGCCATCCTTCCTGCCGATAATGAGCCTGCCATTTCATCAAAAGTAGTGTTGTTAAGCGATGATATGCTTGAATTTGGTGAAGAGCCAAAAGATGTCGTGATTTTAGATGAAAACGGAAATCCTTTGCTTCACGGCGATAAGCATCGTTTTTTTGAAGCATCCTGGATGCATAAATACAATGGAAAATATTACTTTTCGTATTCCACGGGAGACACCCATTTGATTTGTTATGCAACAGGTGATAATCCTTACGGTCCGTTTACTTTCCAGGGTGAAATTTTGACGCCTGTTGTGGGTTGGACTACGCATCACAGTATTGTGGAATTTAAAAGAAAATGGTATCTGTTCTTCCACGATTCTGTTCCGAGTGGCGGAAGAACGTGGCTGAGAAGTATGAAGGTTGTCGAAATTGAATACGATAACGACGGTAAAATCAAAACGATTGAAGGCTTGGAAGACAATCAATAACTTTTACAAAGTTTTTTTCTTAAAAGAACCCGAAGGGTTCAACAAAAGTAGCCGTAGGTGAAACCTATGGAATATTAAAGATAAAAACCGAACCTGCCGGGTTCAATATCAATAGGTAGGTAGAACCTATGGAATCTAATGCAAAAATTTAAAATAATGCAACATTTCCGACATTACATATTACTGTTTCTAATCATTCCATTAATGGCTTTTGCTGAAGACGGAGGTCAGTTATGGCTGAGATATCCGGTCAATCCAAAGTCAAGAAATATTGTGAATTCAAACAGTAAAAGTCCGACTATTGAAATCGCCAAAAAAGAACTGAACCAACATTGGGGAGGACAAGCCGTTGATTTAAAAATTGATAGATTTCCGGACAGTTTCAAGGATGGTTATAAAATCGTTTCTACCCCGAAAAAAATCAGCATTTTGGCAAAAACAGACTTAGGATTGTTGTACGGAAGCTATCATCTGTTGAATTTACAGCAACAGAAAGCCAATTTTTCTAATCTGAAACTTGAAGAAAAACCTTCCTACGACGTAAGAATTCTTAACCATTGGGACAATCTCGACGGAACCATTGAACGTGGTTATGCTGGTCATTCGCTTTGGAAGTGGGAAGACTTACCTAATAAACTTTCGCCGAGATACGAAGAATATGCAAGAGCCAACGCATCCATCGGAATCAATGCGACGGTTCTTAATAATGTGAATGCATCACCAAATATGCTTCGTGAAGACTATCTTAAAAAAGTCAAAGTTTTAGCAGATATTTTCAGACCTTACGGAATCAAAGTTTATCTGTCTGTCAATTTTTCTTCACCAAAAGTTTTGGGCGGATTACAGAATTCAGACCCATTGAATCAGGATGTTCAGAAATGGTGGAAAGATAAAGCGGCGGAAATTTATAAATTAATTCCTGATTTCGGAGGATTTTTGGTAAAAGCCAATTCCGAAGGACAGCCCGGACCGCAGGATTACGGAAGAACACACGCCGACGGAGCCAATATGATGGCAGATGTTTTGAAACCTTATGGCGGAATCGTTATGTGGAGAGCGTTTGTGTACAGTCCAAGCAAAGAAGACCGTGCGAAACAGGCGCATCTGGAATTTGTTCCGTTAGACGGAAAATTCAGAGATAATGTCATTATTCAGATTAAAAACGGACCCATAGATTTTCAACCGAGAGAAGCCTTCAACCCGTTATTCGGAGCGTTGAGAAAAACTTCTGAAATGGTCGAATTTCAAATTACCCAGGAATATTTGGGACAGGCCAATCATTTGGTTTATCTGGCACCGTTATTTAAAGAAACGTTGGACAGCGATACATTTTCGGACGGCAAAGGTTCTACGATTGCTAAAATCACGGACGGAACCTTACGACCTGCAAAACTGACAGCCATTTCAGCAGTTGCCAATATAGGGGAAGATAAAAACTGGACGGGACATCACTTTGCACAGGCCAATTGGTACGCTTTCGGACGTTTAGCCTGGAATCACGATTTGTCATCAGAACAGATTGCAGATGAATGGATTAAAATGACTTTTACGGATGATAAAAACTTCGTAAATCCGGTCAAAGAAATGATGCTTACTTCACGTGAAACTGCCGTAGATTATATGATGCCACTTGGTCTTCACCACATTTTTGCCGGTGGACACCATTACGGTCCGGAACCGTGGGGCGATTATAAAGGCGGAAGACCCGACTGGTCACCGGTGTATTATCATCAGGCCAATGCAGAAGGAATCGGATTCGACAGAACAAAAACCGGAAGCAATGCCGTTTCGCAATATTTTCCACCGCTTAACGAAATATATAATAACATTAAAACAACTCCAGAAAATTTGATTCTATGGTTCCATCACGTTCCTTGGGATTACAGGATGAAAGATGGAAAAACCCTTTGGGATGAGTTGTGCTATAAATATGATTCGGGAGTTCAGGGTGTCAGAGCTTATCAAAAAGCCTGGGAATCGGTAAAACCTTACGTGGATGCGGAGAGATTTTCAGAGGTTCAGGATAAATTGAAGATTCAGGCTGAAGATGCCGTTTGGTGGAAAGATGCGTGTCTGTTGTATTTTCAGACCTTTTCCAAAAGACCAATTCCGTCTGATATCGAAAAACCTGTTCACGAGCTGGAAGATTTAAAAAAAATCAAGCTCAATATGGGGCATCATAATTAATCAATCTATTTAAACTTAAACAAATAACTTTCTGAATCTTTTTAAGACAGGAAGTTGTTTTTTTAATCAATTAAGTGTAATTTTAACACTTAAATAAAATCATTTAACTTTAATGAATTATAATCAGATTTCTTAACAGCTCGTTTAATCTCAACAGAACCAAAATAAAGCAGTTTAGATTCCTGCGGAATGACAAACTGAATGGATGATGGTAATGCAGTAATCAGACTTATAACCAAAAAATAATTAATAACAAATAAAAATCTATATATGAAATTTTTTATCGACACAGCCAACTTGGAGCAGATAAGAGAAGCTCAGGATCTGGGAATTCTTGATGGCGTTACAACCAATCCGTCCCTGATGGCAAAAGAAGGAATCAGCGGAAAAGAAGCTATTTTGAAGCATTACAAAGACATTTGTGAAATTGTAGACGGGGATATTTCGGCAGAAGTCCTTTCCACAACCTATGAAGAAATGATAAAAGAAGGCGAGGAATTGGCAGCCATTCATCCGAATATCGTGGTAAAAGTTCCCATCATCAAAGACGGAATCAAAGCCATCAAATATTTTTCGCAAAAAGGAATCCGTACCAACTGTACCCTGATTTTCTCAGCCGGACAGGCTCTTTTAGCAGCAAAAGCAGGAGCAACTTACGTTTCTCCATTCTTAGGAAGGCTGGATGATGTTTCCACAGACGGTCTTAATTTAATCCAGGAAATCAGAACCATTTTTGATAATTATAGTTTTGAAACCGAGATTCTTGCGGCATCTGTCCGTCACGCAATGCACATCATCAACTGTGCGAAAATCGGCGCCGATGTCGTGACCTGTCCACTGCCACCGATTTTGTCTTTGCTTAATCATCCTTTAACAGCAAGCGGTCTGGAGCAGTTCATCAAAGACTCACAAAAAATGCAATAAAAATATGCACGATATTTCAAAATTAAAAAGTATCGCTTCTCAGGTCAGAAGAGATATTGTAAGAATGGTTCATGCTTGCCAGTCAGGACATCCGGGAGGTTCATTAGGATGCACAGATTTTCTTGTAGCTCTTTATTTTGATGCAATGAAGAGAAAAGAAGGCTTCGATATGACGGGAAAAGGCGAAGATGTTTTTTACCTTTCCAACGGCCATATTTCACCTGTTTTTTACAGTGTTTTGGCGCACGCAGGCTATTTCGACAAATCTGAGCTGGCCACTTTCAGAAAACTGAACTCCAGGTTACAAGGGCATCCGACAACGCACGAGCATCTTCCGGGGATTCGCATAGCTTCAGGTTCATTGGGACAAGGTTTGTCCGTTGCCATCGGTCACGCAGTAGGTAAAAAATTAGATAAAGACCCGAATCTCGTTTTCAGCCTTCACGGTGATGGCGAATTGCAGGAAGGGCAGAACTGGGAAGCCATTATGTATGCTTCTCACAATAAAGTTGATAATCTCATCGCAACGGTCGATTACAACGGTCAGCAGATTGATGGTCCGACTTCAAAAGTCCTTTCTCTTGGAAATCTTAAAACCAAATTCGAAGCTTTTGACTGGAAAGTTCTTGAAGTGGAAAACGGAAACAATATGGAAGAAATTCTGAGCGTTCTGGATGAAGCCAAATCATTAGCAGGGAAAGGTCAGCCGATTTGTATCTTGTTGAAAACAGGAATGGGCTACGGCGTTGATTATATGATGGGAAGCCACGCATGGCACGGAAAAGCACCGAATGACGAGCAACTGGCAAAGGCATTAGACCAATTAGAAGAAACTTTGGGCGATTATTAAAATAATTTGGGCAGCTTAATCCGTCTTCCGTTCCCGCTTTTTTGTGTCATTGCGAACGAAGTGAAGCAATCCATAGAACGTTACAACGCGCAATGTCACAAAAAGAGCTCCACTCAAGCCGGGCTGCGAGAAATCGAGGAACGAGATTCATCGATTCAAAATAAAAATAATAAAGTGGAGATAGATTCGC
>QFQW01000164.1 GCA_003248755.1 Chryseobacterium sp.
ACTACAGATATAACTGACATAACTGAACCTCATGAACTTACCATGTTTCAACCTAAATAAGCATCAGGATATTCAGGTATACGACGAGGCATACCATTTAAACCTAAGAAGTGCATAGGTAAGAATACTAAGTTAACAGCAATAAATAATAATCAGAAGTGTGCTTCACCTAAAACTTTATTATAATTTAAACCAAACATAGCATAACCTCAATAATAATATCCAGCAATTAAGCTAAATAAAGCTCCCATAGATAATACATAATGGAAATGACCTACTACATAATAAGTATCATGGAAAGCTACATCAATTGATGCATTAGATACCATAACTCCTGTTAAACCACCAATAGTAAATAAGAATAAGAAACCTAATGCAAATAACATAGGAACTGCTGATCTTAATTCACCACCATATAAAGTAGCTAATCATGAAAATATTTTAATTCCTGTAGGTACAGCAATAATTAATGTAGCTGCAGTGAAATAAGCTCTTGTATCTACATCTAATCCTACTGTATACATGTGATGAGATCACACGATAAATCCTAATATTCCAATAGACATCATAGCATAAACCATACCGATATAACCGAATATAGGTTTACTTGAGTTAGCAGATATTGTTGTACTAATTATACCGAAACCTGGTATAATTAAAATATAAACTTCAGGGTGTCCGAAGAATCAGAATAAGTGTTGGAATAATATAGGATCTCCACCACCAGCTACTTCGAAGAATGAAGTGTTAAAATTTCTATCTGTTAATACCATTGTAATACCTCCAGCTAAAACAGGTAATGATAATAATAATAAGATAGCTGTTATAACTACAGCTCACCCGAATAAGGCTAATTTGTGTAATCTTATTCCTGGTGTTCTCATATTAGCGATTGTAGTTATGAAGTTTATTGCTCCTAATAAACTACTTACCCCTGAAAGGTGTAAAGCAAAAATTGCTAAATCTACACTAGGTCCACTGTGACTTTGTAATCCTGATAAAGGAGGATACAATGTTCAACC
>QFQW01000015.1 GCA_003248755.1 Chryseobacterium sp.
ATTCAGAATTTTGTTAGAATTTTTTCTCGGAATCAGATTGGAAATATGAATGAAATTAAATTCTTCGGAATCCGCATTTTTTGGTTTAAACAGTTTTGTATCTACAACATTCGGAATTACTTTTTTAGAAGTTTTAATTCCTAAAACATCTAAACTTTCTTTCAGATCATTACTAACAGGTAAGATCATTGAAGCCTGATTTCCTACATACTTTGCAATCCATTTGATAGCCGAAGATGTATTATGATGATTGATTTTTCGAAGAGCTGTCCAATGTTCTGTCACCACAAATGGAATTTTAAACTTTTTTTTGAGATAAACTGCAAAAAACATATTGTTATGAAGCACATTGGCGTGGACAATATCAGGCTTTTGCATTTTGGAAAAACCTATTTTGTAAGCCTTCATCCTTCTCAAAAAATTCTGAATCGGATTTTTTGAATTTTTGTAGTAAATAACCAAAGTCCTGATTCCATTAATGATTTGATCATCAAAAACAAATATCTTTTCCTGATGAAAATCCCCGATGGTATGAAGAATCTCCACATCGTGTAAAGTTGCAACCGCTTCTGCATGACGCTGTACAAAATTACCATTCGTAGGCTCTAATTTATTCGGGAACCAAGAGGAGATGAAAAGGACTTTATATTTCATTGTTTTTTATCTGGACATTTTTTATCCAATATAGAATTTTCTAATTATATCTTATCGAGATAAAAATATTTTTCAACCTATTCACAACTTTTTGTACCAGATTTCTTTGCTTACTCAATTCCACTTTTTTGTATTCTTTCTTTTTTTGAATAACAAAAAACTGATAATCATTTTCAACCCAAATGCTGTAAGTATCAAAATTGGTCACTTGTAAACCGTTAGTTTCCGCATTATTTACGATGGTTTGTAAAGGAATAGGCTGGTCCACAATCTGTAACCAAGCAGATTCATCTTTCTGATGGTACTCGATGAAATCAGGATTCGGAATGTGAATAAGAATCTTTGTATTTTCATCTGCTATTTTCGACAGATTTTTAAATAGATCGGGGTGAAGCTCTATCGGGATATGTTCTATAATATCAAATAATGTTATGAAATCAAAGCTTTTCTTTTTCGGAAAATAACCCACAACGTCATCTGTAAAAAGAGAAACATTTTTGTTTGTGATTTTCGTCTTCGCAAATTCTACCGACTTGTCACTAAGATCTACAGCTTCAATATAACCTTCTTTCACAAAGGAAGCCAATAACTTTGTCATCACTCCGATCCCACAACCTAATTCCAGTACATTAGAAGAAGACTTGAGACCAAGAGATTTCATTTTTTTATATAAAGTAAAGATTCTTTCGTTGATTCCTGATTTTGTCTGATAACTAACAAAATCATTGTAAAAATCTTTGATTTTATCATTGTCCATATTTGAAGATGATAGACAATTATGCGAAAATCGTCTATGAATTTTTTTGGTTATTAATCAATAAGTTAAAATGAACTTATTGTATCGTTGAAGCCCAACTTCTTGCAAAAGGCTGCAGAAAATGGCTTAGAAAATCCAGATAAGTATTTTTGGAAAAATCAAAAACCTCAATGTCTTTTGATAATTCGCCACTTCGTATTTTATTTTTAAAATCAGATAACTTCAACGTTTTAACTTCGCCGTTTTCAACAAAACTCGCTTTCATTCTGTCAAACAAGCCAAGATCAAATTCTGAATCTAATTCTCTCATTACCTTTCCAAGCGCATCAATACTACAACCAGAAGCTGCTTCTTTTTCCTCATCTACACAGATGATGATAAATTGATTTTTTTCAATTTTGAAAGAAGACGACAATTCTTTTCCGTGAGCCGCCCAACCACCTAAGAAATCATACAATTTTTCCGCAATGGTTTTGCTTTCTTTAGCCGTGAAAGGTCTTGAAGCTGGATATATAATAACACGATAATCGTTCGTTTCTACAATACTGGATTCCTCGATTTTCATTTGTTGAAATTTAAAAATATAAAATTACGGATTTTTTATCTAAAACTGTAAAACGAAAAGCCCCGAAAATCCCGAGGCTTTAATTTATTATGTAAGATGACTAAAGATCGTCCGCTTCTGCTAAAAGCTCCACAATATCTTTAACTTCAACTTCTGTATTTTTATTGAAATGCTTAACACCATCTGTCATCATTGTATTACAGAAAGGACAACCTGTCGCAATAACTTTCGGCTCAAATGAAAGCGCTTCTTCTGTTCTTTCGATATTGATATCTTTATTCCCCTTTTCAGGTTCTTTGAACATCTGTGCTCCTCCTGCTCCGCAACACAACCCGTTGGTCTTGCAACGTTTCATTTCCACCAACTCTGCATCTAGTTTTTCAAGAAGCATTCTGGGCGCTTCATATTCATCATTAGCTCGTCCTAGATAACACGGATCATGGAAGGTTATTTTCTTTCCTTTGAAACTCCCTCCTTCAATTTTCAACCGCCCTTCATTCATTAAGTTTTTAAGGAACTGGGTATGATGCAAAACTTCATAATTTCCTCCTAAGCCCGGATACTCATTCTTCAAAGTATTGAAACAATGCGGGCAAGCTGTAACAATTTTTTTAACTTCATAAGCATTCAGAATTTCGATATTGGTCAAAGCCATCATTTGGAAAACAAATTCGTTTCCTGCACGTTTCGCCGGATCGCCAGTACAAGATTCTTCTTGGCCAAGAACAGCAAATTCTACATTGATTTTATTAAGGATTTTGCAAAATGCCCGTGTGATCTTTTTTGCACGGTCATCAAAACTTCCGGCACAGCCAACCCAAAAGAGAACTTCGGGGGATTTGCCTTCCATTGCATATTCTGCCATTGTTTTTATAGTGAAATCCATTTTTATAAAATGTATTTTGTATTAGTATAAAATGTACTTTGCCTTCCGTAAGGTTAATCGTTAGCCCAATTCAATCTGTCAGCTTGATTATATTGCCAAGGCGCTGCATTATTCTCAACATTGGTCATCATTAAGTTCAATTCTTGTGGCGCCGCGGACTGTTCCATTACCAAAAATCTTCTCATCTCGAAAATGATAGATAATGGATCAATTAAAACCGGACAAGCTTCTACACAGGCGTTGCAAGTTGTACAAGCCCAAAGTTCTTCTTTGGTAATATAATCGTTCAATAACTTTTTACCGTCATCTACAAACTTGCCTCCATTCTTATTGATGTTTCTACCAACTTCTTCCAAACGGTCTCTGGTTTTCATCATGATCAATCTTGGAGATAGTTTTTTTCCTGTAATATTAGCTGGACAGGAAGAAGTACATCTTCCACATTCTGTACAAGAATAAGCACTCAGAAGCTGATGCTGATTAAGGTCAAAGATATCTTCGGCTCCAAACTTCGAAGGCACTTCTGCTTCACCTTCAGCAGGAGCTGCGTAAGGATCAGCATTGGGATCCATCATCAATTTGATTTCCTTAGTTACAGAATCCAGATTATTGAATTTTCCTTTTTTCTCAAGATTGGAAAACCAAGTATTTGGGAAAGCAAAAATAATATGAAGATGCTTGGAATAATACAGATAATTCATAAAGAATAGGATTCCTACAAAATGAAACCACCAAGCTGCTCTTTCTATAAACAAAAGAAAATTGTCGCCGAAATTATTGAGAATCGGTGCTAAGATATTTGAGCTTACAGGAAAATAGCCATGATGATGAAAGATTCCCCTTTGTTGCAAAACCCAGTCAGACGCATTCATTTTGAAGAATGCCATCATCAAGGCAAATTCAATCACAAGAATCCAATTAGCATCGTGTTTTGGCCAACCAAACAATTCTTTCATCGTCAATCTCTTGACACCGTAAAAATTCCTTCTGATAAAAAATACTACAACAGCAAATACAACCAAAGTTGCAAGAATTTCTAAAGTTGCTGTAAAAAATGAATAAAATGATTCTCCGAAAACACTTGCTAAAAATCTATGTGTCCCAAAAATCCCGTCAACAATGATCTCTAATAATTCTATGTTGATAATCACAAATCCAACGTAAACGAAAATGTGTAAAATCCCGGCTATTGGTCTCTTCACCATTTTGCTTTGTCCAAGCGCAACTCTAGACATAATTGCCCAGCGTTCCGCTTTTCTGTCGGTTCTATTGATTTCTCTGCCTAGTTTGATATTGCGATATAATTCTTTCAGGCTTTTGGCAAATAAACCAAAGCCTGCTACCAAAAGAATTAAAAAAATTACATTGTCAATATATTGCATATTTATTTTTTGTCTGAATTTTTTCCAAAAACAGAGAAATTAACATACCTTTTTGGATTTGCTTTCAAATCCTCCACCAACTTATTTAGATTCTCCGAAGTCTTTGTTAGATTATTGTAAAGTTCATCATCCTTCGCGAATTTTCCAAGCGAACCTTCTCCGTTTTGTATGCCGGAAATAACGTTATTCAACTTGCTCGCGGTTTTACTAAACTCATCAATTGTCATATTCAGTTTTTCGATATCTATACGTTCTGCAACTTTACCATATTTTTCAACAGCCGAATTGGTGGTAACCAAAGCTTTATTAGCATTGGCGATTACATCATGTAGTCCACTCTCATTAGATGCTAAAACTCTGTTAGTTTGCTCCGCAGTTCCTTTGAAGGCAGCAACTGTTTGATTTAGATTCGACAATAACAATTTGATCTCTCTCCTGTTCTGTTCATCAACCAGTTTGTTTGTACTTGCCAAAGTTGAGTCTAACTTCAATAGAACATTTGATAACTGATCTTTTACAGGCTTTACCTGAGAAGACAAAGAGTTCAGCATTGAGAGCTGATATCCACCTTTCAAAGTGTCTCCGTCTTTTGCAGTTTCTCCACCGTAAAATAGATTGATTTTCAATTCTTTCCCAGACATCAATCCCGGTTCAAAAATTTCCACGGTAGAATTTCTAGAAAACTCAAAAGTTTCATCAACGGTTATTTTGACGATGAAGTGTAACTTCCCGTCTTTTTCTGTTATTGGTTTTATCTCGTCAATCTGTCCCACTTTCAATCCATTTATAGAAACAGGATTGGATACGGCGAGCCCTTCGACGTTATCATATTTTGCATAGAAAACATTATCTGTTGTGAAAAGATTTTTGCCTTTCATAAATTGATAAAGTACAACGAAACTTATAATGGCAAAAATTGCAATCAGACCTGCTTTTAATTCTTTACTTAACTTCACGTTTTTGTTGGTTTTACTAATTAGCAAATATATGAATATTGGATTTATAATTAATATAAATAAAAAACAACAAAAGCGACAATTATGCCGCTTTTGTTTATATCTAATGTTATGTTAAATTATTGTTGAGCTGCTTTATCCCAAACTTCGATTCTGAAATCCTTGATATTTGCATTATTCTGAAGACTTCTCAAATAAGAACCTGTGAATTGCTGTGAAGCTTGTTGTGTCATAGACTCAATAATTTGTTTGATATCACCCGGCAATTTGTTTGTAGAAACTGATTTCTTAACCACCAAATAAACACCTGTCATACCTTCAACCGGTTGAGACAATTTGTTCACCCCGTTTCCAAATGCTGCACCCGCAACTTTTGGCTCCATTGCTCCATTCACGCTTGGATTGAACATGTTAACCGCTGCACTAGCTTTGGTTACACCAAGTCCTTTTGCAGCTTGGTCAATAGAAGTATATTTACCAGCATTGATCTTCTCAATGATTTTCTTAGCAAGAAGTTTGTTTTTAACGATAGGCTCTATCTGGTCTCTTACAGATTCCGGATCAGCAAGACCTTCGTCTTGTTTCCCTACAACATAAGCAACAATTCTATCACCAGTTCCTTCTACTGTGAAGATATCTGTGTCTCCTATCTTTCTTTTTTTATCGAATGCCCAGGCAATTACATCAGCATCTTTATCCGTTCCTAGCCCAGGAAGCGTTCCTTGGAAACGACCAACTGTTTTAGGATTATCAAATCTGTATTTATTTTTTTCCGCAAGAGTTTTGAACTGGTTAAAAGTCTTCCCTTCTGTTTGCTGGATAAATCTTGTTGCCTGAGTCAACACTTGATTTTCTGTTTTATCAGATGCTTTCACATTTTTCGCAAGGTGAGCAATCTTATATGCCATTGATCCGGATTTCTTGTCCTCTATATTGATAATATGATAACCAAAAGATGTTTCTGCAAGACCGGTTGTTCCTTTAGGATTATCTGCCAAGAATTTAAGATATCCTGGTGCAAAAGGAGAAGATGGAGTCGTCCAACCCACATCACCATTTCTTTCGACAGCGTTTGGTTCGTCAGATAATTTTAATCCTTCAGCAAATTTAGATGGATCAGCTTTAATAACTGCTAACAAACTATCGGCAGTTTTCTTTGCAGCTTCTTTTGTTCTTTTTGCAGTGGAACGTTCTGCACCTTTGTAAGAAATTAAAATATGTTTTGATTGTGTAGAATCGGATGCTTTTTTATCCAATAACTTTGAAACAACATATAAATTTTGCTCTTTGTAAGGTCCAAAAGCTTGACCGATTGCTGCTGTAGCAATTTTATCTTTAAGTTCTGCTGGCAATTGTGTAGGACTTACATACTGAGGGATGAAAGGAACATCAGAATTAAGCTCTACGAACATTGAATCATTTTTTGTATTTTGGAAGTTTTCAGTTCCGTTAGAAGCATCTGTTCCTTTAAGATAAAGCTTGTTCAGCTCATTCAATGTTGCAGCATCATCCTGCGCACTTGGTGTAGCAGGGAAATAAGCATAAGCAATATTTCTACTTGCCGTTGCTTTAAACCTTGTTGGATGTTGTTTGATGTAATCTGCCAGATCTTGTGTTGTAACTTTTACATTATTTTTCTTAGAAAAATCAAGATAGTCCACTTTTACAAAATCAATGTTGGCCATCTCATCACGGAACTTCATCATCAACTCAGCTTCTTTTTTACTGGTTGTAATTCCTGAAGTGAAATTTCCGAAAAGCATTCTCGCCATCATTCTGTACTCGATTGCTTTTTTACTTTTCAGCCAGAAGTTGTATTGTTCAGGATTTGTAGATTGCCAATCTGACACCATTTTCTTGAATTCCTGAGTTTTGAAATTCCCTTTTTCATCAAATGCCTGTTGATTTTGGGCGAACATAGGATCATATTGTAATTGGCTCCAGAAGATATCATCTGTTAACTTAAGCCCCATTTTTTCAAATTGTTGCTTAATTAACTTTGATTGTACAAGAATTTGCCAAGCCTGCTCTTCAAGACCTTTGGTTGGTTGCCCCTGTTGTTGAGCTTGCTGCTGCATTATGAAAAGCTGGTCATTGAACTCATCTCTTGTAATATCTTCACCATTCACCTTACCAAAAATGTTGGGATTCTTTGAAAACATTTTGTCAAACGTATCCGCATTGAAAAGAAATGATAACAAACCTAAAGCTATTACTCCTAATAGTAGCCAAGATCTTTTTCTAATTTCACCTAAAATTGCCATTTTATGTTATATGTTTATAATCAGTCTGCGAAAATACATATTTTTAACAGAATAGGAAAAATAATTTAGAAACATTTGTAAATGTGCTCGATAAAATAAAAAAAACCTCCAAAAATCAGAGGTTTTTTAATCTATTTATCGTTTTTCTTATCCAATATTTTCTCTCTCATTTTTCCTTCATTTTGAAAAAGCTTAAGAACTTGTTGAGGAGTAAGTAATTTCAAAAATTTATCCGCATAAGTCCTTCTATTATTAAGTAGTTGTTGACCGACATCAAAACTCTGATTTAGTCGATTGGTTGCTTCCTCATTAGATAATTTATCAAAATTTTTATCCGAATTAAATTTTTCTTTTATCTGTTTCTGATTACTCTGATATTCAGCAAAAAGACTTTTAAATTCTTCTTGTTTATCTGTTGGAATATCAAGATCATCAATAGCAATATTTTCTTTCATTTTTTGAAAAAAAACAGAACGTTCTTTCACGGACATATTACTTACCGCTGTTCTTTTTTCATCAATATTCATTGCTTTCCATTCAGATACTCTGGGAATAGCAGCCTGTCTCTGATAAGTTTCCGATGGTGATAATGAACTTGTGGCGTTACTTCTATATGTAGGGCTAGAAGAAGACCTTCCTGTGGTATTTCCGGAACTTCTTTGTTGTCCATTAACAGTATGAGCGGTGGACAATCCGCCAATCAAAATAATTAATAAGAATTTATTCATTTCTTTGATTTTTAATTAATTATAAAGATCAAGATAAACATCTTGTTCACTATTTCTATCAATATCTTTAATTTGATCTGGTGTAAAAGCTACAAGAACTTTTTCCACCTCATATTCTGATTTCCTTTTTGTTTCTATTGCATAATCTTGTCTATCTGTATTATCAAAACTATTATTTCTACGATTATCAGACTTAGACAAATTAATAACAGACAGATGCGACTTCAAATGCCCAACTTTGTGTTCAATTGATTGAGATGGATTTGACACAGCATTATTATCAGCCATTGCACTTGCAGGTTCTGGTTCTGTAGAATGGATTTCGTAAACACTGTCAATAATTGGTTTTTGTTGAGCTATTTGCGTTTCAGGATTATCATTAAGTCCTAAAAATGCAGTTATACCGGCAATTAAAACAACCGCAGCTGCTGCAACCCATTTGAAATTCAGAGAGAAAACTTTTGCTTCTTTCTGAACAACAGGAGTTTTATCTCCGATTGTTTTCGAAATCACATTATCCTGAAGCGTCTTAAAAAACTCATCCGAAAGCTCCGGATAAGGTGTTTTCCTGTTCAGTTTTTCTATATCAATTTTCATAACTATTCTCTTATTATTTAAAACTCTTCCGAGTAATTGTCCTTTATATATTGTTCAACCTTATCTTTTGCATAATGATAATTGGTCTTCAAAGTTCCGACAGACATATCGAGAATCTTCGAAATCTCCTCGTAAGGCAAATCATCATAATAACGCATATTGAAAACCAGCTTCTGCTTTTCCGGCAATATCTGAATTGCTTTTTGTAAAAGAATCTGGATTTCTTCCGCATCTTTTCCGGCATTATCAGCGACTAGATTTTGCATATAATATTCAGCATCTTCGTCTGTTTTTTTCATCCGGTTCATTTTGTTGAGTTGCTGCAAAGATTCGTTGGTTGCAATTCTGTAGAGCCAAGTGTACAATTTGCTATCACTCTTGAACTGGTGAATATTCTGATACGCCTTGATAAATGTATCCTGCAAAACATCCTGAGCGAGGTCGTGATCCACAATCAGTCGCCTGATATGCCAATAAAGGCGACTCTGGTAGATATCCATCATCGCACGCAGACCTTTCTCTACAGTTTGAGGTGCAGTTAAAAGCTTTACAATTTCCTCATCCTTGAGCTTCATTCAGATGTTTCGTAGTTTTGATTAAAAAATAAGACCAAAGTTAAATTATTTTTTGAATTTTCTTTGGATTTATATTAACGCAACTATTTAAAGATTAGTCAAAACTTTATCTTTGTTGTATGAAAACAGTTATCATAGGTTCTGGAAATGTTGCTTATCATCTTGCAAAAGCTTTTACTCAAAATAATATCGAAGTTCATCAGATTTTTGGACGGAATGAAATTGAATTAAAAAAAGTTTCCGAAGAATTTAACATTCCTTTTTCGACGGAGAAATTGGAAGATGCAGATTTTTATTTGATTTCTGTTTCCGATTCTTCGGTTGAAGAAGTTTCAAAATTAATCAAAAAAGAAGATGCTTTGGTTGCGCATACTTCCGGCTCACTTCCGGTGGAAATTCTGAAAGGCAATTACAGAAAAGCTAGTTTCTATCCTTTGCAGACTTTCTCGAAAACCAAGAATCTCAATTATTCCAAAATTCCGTTTTTCATTGAGGCTGAAAATCAGACTGATGAAAAATCATTATTTGAATTAGCTTCTATCATTTCGGATAACGTTGAAACCTCTGATTACGAAAGAAGAAAATACATTCATTTAACCGCAGTTTTTGCCTGTAATTTTGTAAATCATCTTTTTGCAAGAGCTAAGGAAATATCAGATTCTCAGGATTTACCTTTCGAATATTTCATCCCATTAATTGATGAAACAGTGGAAAAAATCCATCATCTGGAACCAAAATCTGCTCAGACAGGTCCTGCTGTGAGAGGCGATGAAAGAATTTTAAAACTCCACGAAGAACTTATAAAAGATGATGAACATTTGAAAATTTATCAACTGATGAATGAGTCAATTAAAAAAATGTATAATATTTAGTGTAACATTTTCGAGAATCCTGCACTAATTATTTAGAAACAAGAAAATAAAAATATGAAATTGCCTCAGCAATTGCATATGACAATTAAAAAAAATAAAAATTCTTATGAAATCTCTCAAAAAATTAGTCATTCTTCCTTTACTATTATTAGGATTAATGATTTCTGCACAAGAAACTGCCAATCGTTTCTTTTATGAATTAAGCTTCAAGCCAAAAAAAGATTCGGCGAGAATTGACAAAGTAATGGCAACGCTTGATATTGTGAAAGATAAATCAATCTATCAGGATTTTACCATCACAGCTCAGGATTCTATCATCAAAATGGCGGTGGAAGAAATGCAGAAAAGCAAAACATGGAAAGACTTATCGAAAACGATAAAAATGCCAAAATTCGCTTTCAAGATATATAAAATCTATCCTGATATGAAAGAGCAATATGTGGATAGAATTAGCAAAAACCTTTTCGCTTACGAAGAGACCATAAAATTCGACTGGAAAATCCTTTCTGACAAAGAAAAAATCGGAGAATACAACACTCAAAAAGCAACAACAGAATTCGGTGGCAGAAAATGGACAGCTTGGTTCTCGACTGACATTCCCTTTCAAGATGGACCTTACAAATTCTACGGATTACCTGGATTAATCGTGAAAATCGAGGATGAGGGTAAAAATTACTCCTGGTTATTATCCGGAAACAAAACAGTGAAGGATTGGAAAGAGTTTTCCTACGTAGAAGACATCCAGGCCAAGTCCGGCATGACCAGCAATGAGAAAAAAGTGATCCCGAAAGATAAATTCGATAAAGCTTTTGCCGCTTTCAAACAAGACCCAATGGCAGAATGGCGCGCACAGGTTCCTCAGAATATGCTAACGATGAAAATGCCAGGAAGCGATATAACAATTGGAGAAATGATGAAAAATCAGGAAAAAATCGCTAAAGATTTCTTTAATGCCAATGACAACCCAATAGAAGTGGTACAAGTCGCAGAGAAAAAGAAAAAATAAATAACGAACCGGAAACTTAATTCCGGTTTTTTTATGACCAATCTCTTATTTAGATTAATTTGAAATAAGCTATCTTTGTAGCTTCAAAAATGATAAGTCTTGCAAACAAAACACATCGATAAACTCTGTTGCTTCCCGAAAAACAAAGTCGGGAAAATACTTGGTTACGACAACGAAAATCTACAGATGCCGACGAAAATCATCGAAATGGGATTGCTTCCGGAAACCACTTTCAGAGTACTTTATCAGGCTCCTTTCGGCGGCCCTCTTTATATAGAATATGGCACGGATAAAACCAGAATCGCACTGAGAGAAGCAGAAGCAAGATTTATTAAAGTAGAAGTTTCGGAATGATGCAGGACAAAAAGCAAAAACAAATTCTATTGGTAGGAAATCCCAACGTCGGGAAATCCACACTTTTCAATATTCTTTGTAACAGAAAACAAAAGACCGGAAACTATGCTGGTGTAACTGTTGCCAGCCATTCCGGAAATTATA
This sequence comes from Chryseobacterium sp., assembly GCA_003248755.1. GTDB lineage: Bacteria > Bacteroidota > Bacteroidia > Flavobacteriales > Weeksellaceae > Epilithonimonas. The sequence continues at coordinate 11,741 of QFQW01000015.1, forward strand.
TTTACAAAAATGAAGCTATCGAAGTTATCGATTTGCCTGGTTCTTACAGTATTTACCCAACTTCCGAAGACGAAGCCATCTTTTCACGTTATTTGATTCAGGAAGATTATTCTGGTGTTGTTTACATTGCTGACGCCATTAATATGAGAAGAAGTTTGCTTCTTTTCCAACAGATTCAGGATTTGGGAATCCCTGCGATTTTGGTAGTTAATCAAGTTGATGAGGCCGAAAAACGAGGAATTAAAATTGATATTTCCAAGCTTTCACAGATTCTGAACATTCCGGTTTTTGAAACCAATGCTAAAAATAATGTTGGCATAGAAACGGTCCGGGAATCGGTTTTTAATAACGAGTTCAAAATTTCTGAAACTAATTCTTTCGAAATTCCATTGGAACAAAAATCGTTGGTTTATAAGATTTCATCTAATACATCCGAGAAAAATCTTTATAAAATCTGGACACTTCTAGCCGCAGATACTTATCTTGGAAAAATTGAAAATATCCACGAGATTATTACTCAGGAAGATTCAAAATGCAGTGTCCCAAAACGTTTGCAGATTACAGAAACCGTAAGACGTTATCAGAATATTGATAAAATCACTTTCGAAATCACAGAGAAAAAACCTCAGTTAAAAGAACTATTGACTGAAAAACTGGACAAAGTTCTGGTTCATAAAGTTTGGGGATATCTGATTTTTTTATTGATTCTATTATTGATTTTCCAAAGCGTTTTCTTCCTTGCAGAATATCCGATGACCTGGATTGAGGATTTCTTCACTTGGTTATCAGAATTTTCGGGAGAACATCTTCCAAAAGGACCAATCAATTCTTTGGTTTCCAGCGGAATTATTCCGGGAATTGGAGGTATTTTGGTTTTTGCACCACAGATTGGAATTCTTCTCTATTTTCTTTATCTTTTGGAAGATTCTGGTTATATGGCGAGAGTTGTTTTTTTGATGGACAGGATGCTGAGACCTTTCGGACTGAACGGAAAAAGTATCGTTCCTTTGGTTTCCGGAACAGCTTGTGCAATTCCGGCGATAATGTCCACCAGAAACATTGAAAACGTAAAAGAACGATTAATTACGATTCTTGTAACGCCATTTATGACGTGTTCTGCGAGACTTCCGATTTATAGCATTATTATCGGATTGATTATTCCTGATGAAAGTTTTTACGGAATCAAATACAGAGCGATTGCATTAATGATAATGTATCTTTTAGGTTTTCTAATGGCTTTGTTATCATCATTTATTTTAAAAAGTTTTATCAAATCCAAAATCAAAAGTTTCCTGGTAATGGATTTACCAACTTACAAAATGCCTTTGTTCGGATATGATTTCAAACTGGTTTTAGGTAAAGTTTGGGAATTCATTTCAGGAGCTGGAAAAGTGATTTTTACCGTCAGCATTATTCTTTGGGCTCTGAGCTATTTTGGTCCGTCACAACATAAAGATGAGATTTTGGCAACAGAATCTTCACTTGACCATTCCTATCTTGGAAGAATTGGAAGAACTATGGAACCAGCCATTGCTCCACTGGGTTATGACTGGAAAATGGGAATCGGAATCCTGACGAGTTTTGCAGCGAGAGAGGTTTTCGTTGGAACATTATCAACACTTTATAGTTTGGATGATGAAGCACCCGAAGGAAAATTAATAGAGAAAATGAGACTAGATGTAAAACCAAATGGCGACAAAGTCTTCAGTTTTGCAACAGGTGTTTCGATTTTGATTTTCTATGCCTTTGCCATGCAGTGTATTTCTACAATTGCTGTTGTTTACAGAGAAACCCGAAGTCTAAAATGGACCATGCTCCAAACTGTGTCGATGACATTATTGGCATACTTTTCGGCATTCATTGTTTATCAGATTCTGAAATAGATTTTACCCCAACCTTAAAGGGAGAAACATTATGGATAATTCATTAACAATACAATATATCATCGCTGGACTGTTGGTCCTTGCAGCGGTTTATGCAATTGTCAGAAAACTAACAAAAACTTTTTCTAAAAAAAACAAAGGAAAAAACTGCGGTCCGGATTGTGGATGCTCTTAATTAAAAAAAGAGTATTTTAGTTTTAGAAATAAAACCATGATACGGATTCTGTCGATTATTATACTCAATTTTTGCATTTTTACATTTGCACAAAACGACAGCATTCAGAATAAAGTTATTTCCTACGATGACAAAATTATTCTTCGCTTGAATCTTGATACAAACATTGATAATTATGTTATTTCTTCCAAGGAATTAGATATAAAACCAAGACTAAATCTCAATAATAAAATCAATACCACTTTTGGATTTGATTATAAAATCATCAGTGTGGCGATTTCTTTTGCTCCAGACTTTTTACAGGGAAATAACAACGACTTGAAAGGAAAAAGCAGTTTTACTAATTACACTTTCAGATTCTTTCCAAAAAATATCATTCAGACGCTTTCTTATAAGAATAGCAAAGGTTATTATATCAGCAATACTCGGGACTTCGTAAGCAATTGGCAAAAAGGCAAAGACCATTATTTGACTTTTCCGAATCTCAGAATCCAAAGTTTTGGAGGTTCAACTTCTTATATTTTCAATAAGAATTTTTCGCTCAAAGGAATTTATTATCAAAAAGAATGGCAGGAAACGAGCAGTGGAAGTTTTGTACCGTCCATTAATTATGAATATGTTCTTTTTTCTGATAATCTGAACTCTATAAAATCCAGAGAACATCAATTGGATTTGAGTTTTGATATTGGTTATCATTATAATTACGTTGTTACAAAGCACTTTAATATTGCACCATTTGTCTTTGCAGGATTAGGAAAAAAATGGAGCACTTACAAAGCCAACATCACAAAAGATGAACAAGAGAAACAAAATTTTTTCACTCAGAGTTTCGGTGCAGGCCTTCATTTAGGCTATAATTCTGAGAACATTTTCTTCGGTTCCAAATTCAATTATTCTGGCAGTCATTATGATGATAATAGCTCTAATATTATCAATAATAATTTCTATGTTCTTTTATTTTTCGGTTATAGGTTAAACGCTCCTTCGAAAGTAAAAAGGGTCTATGAAAAAATTCAGGATAAAATACCTGAGCTTTAATGAAATTTTAAAAATCAAAACGACTTCTTTTTAATACATTTGCATTCGGAAAAACCTTAAAAATTTATTAAATGTCATTAATAAAATCAATCTCCGGAATCCGAGGAACTATCGGTGGAAAAGTAAATGATAACCTGACTCCGCTGGATGTGGTAAAATTTGCTTCGGCATTCGGAACTTGGCTTCAGAATAATAAAAATAAAAAAGATTTAACCTTAGTCATCGGAAGAGACGCCAGAATCTCGGGTCAAATGGTTTCTTCTTTGGTCACTGCAACTTTGCAAGGTCTTGGAATCAATGTTGTTGATTTAGGACTATCTACAACTCCAACTGTTGAAATCATGGTTCCTGAGCTAAAAGCTGACGGTGGAATTATCCTAACTGCTTCTCACAATCCAAAACAATGGAACGCCCTGAAATTACTGAATGACAAAGGTGAATTCATCAGTGGAGAAAACGGTGCAGAAGTTTTGGCTTTAGCTGAGAATGAAGATTTCAATTATGCCGAAGTGGATGATTTGGGGAAATATGAAACGAGGGATGATGCTTTTGATATTCACATCAAGCAAATACTTGATTTGAAAATGGTGGATGCAGAAGCTGTTAAATCTAAAAATTTCAAAGTTGTTCTTGACGCCGTTAATTCAACTGGTGGAATCGCAATTCCTCTGCTTTTGGAAAAATTGGGTGTTGAAGTTGTGAAATTGTACTGCGAACCAACCGGACATTTCCCGCATAATCCCGAGCCTTTGAAAGAACATCTTGGAGACATCTGTGAATTGGTTAAAAAAGAAGGCGCAGATTTGGGAATCGTGGTTGACCCGGATGTTGACAGATTGGCTTTGATTGATGAAAAAGGCGAGATGTTTGGTGAAGAATACACATTGGTAGCCGTTGCGGATTACCTTCTGAAAAATAAAAATGGCGTGGCAATTTCAAATCTTTCTTCCAGCCGAGCGTTGAGAGATGTTGCTAAAATTCACAATTCCGAATATTTTGCAAGTGCTGTCGGCGAAGTGAATGTAGTCAACTTAATGAAAGAAAAAAGTGCCGTAATCGGTGGTGAAGGAAACGGTGGAATCATCTATCCGGATTCGCATTACGGAAGAGATTCTTTGGTTGGAATTGCATTATTCTTGACACATTTAGTCAAAGAAAACAAAACAGTTTCTGAACTGAGAGCAGGTTATCCGGCTTATTTTATGGGTAAAAAGAAAATTGAATTAACGCCGGAAATTGATGTTGATGCTTTGCTTGTAAAAGTTCAGGAAGAATATAAAAATGAAGACATTTCGACTTCGCTCAATGTGACAGAAGTCTCTACTATTGATGGCGTAAAAATTGATTTTGCTGAAAATTGGGTTCACTTGAGAAAATCTAATACAGAACCGATCATCAGGATTTATACCGAAGCTTTTTCCCAGGAAGAAGCGGATAAACTCGGAGATGATATGATTGCGAAAATCAGAAGTCTGATATAAAATATTTTTATTAATTTTAATAAAAATTAAACAAGATGCTTACTCTCAATACAATTCTTGAAGAAATCAAAGATGTTCCAGTAAACAGACTGGAAGAATTACACTTGTTTATAAAGACTTTGATCTCAAAAAAAGAAACAGCGGATTGGTGGGATGAAATATCGGATGCTGAGAAAGAATCGATTGAAGAAGGATTAAAAGATATTGAAGAAGGACGAGTGATTTCTCACGAAGACTTCTTGAAATCTTATGGAAGATGAAAGTCACTTGGACACTGCGAGCAAAAAAAGAGTTAGACGACACTTGTAATTTTTGGATAAACAAAAACAAATCAAACTTTTATTCTGATAAATTATTGAACGAGACATTAAGAAAAATCAATCTCATAATAGAAAATCCAACAATTGGACTTGAAAGTAAAAAATCTAAATTGAGAAGGGTTTTAGTTTTAGAAAAATTTTCTCTAATATATAAACTCTCCAAAAATAATATTCAGATTGTTTCATTTTTTGACAACCGTAGGAATCCCTACGCATTATAAAAACGCGACGCAATAATGCAAAAATCAGAAGCTTGATTTAAAATATTAAATCCGATGTTTGAAAAATTAAAACATCAATTTTCTTTGAATGATAAAGAATGGGATGATTTCAAAACCTATTTTGAGCGTATGGAAATTGCTCCGAAAACCTCTCTTTTGCACGAAGGAGAGGTTTCTTCTTTTGCCTATTTTATCGAAAAAGGAATCGTAAGGGCTTATTATAACAATGATGGCAAAGACCTTACCTTCCAGTTTTTTAGTGAGGAGAATATGTTTTCTTCTATAGAAAGCTTTAGAAAGAACATCCCGAGTCTTGTCGGTTTTGAAACCATTGAACCTTGCGTTCTATGGCGAATTCATAAAAATGATGCTGAAAAAATCCTTCAGAAAGCTTTTGAAAATTCAAAAATGAGAACTGTTTTCCTAGACAAGATTTTTGAAAGAACTTTCAGTTACATGAAGCACTTTTTTTCTTTTATCAAAGATTCTCCTCAACAGCGTTACATCAACCTTTCCAAAAAACATCCGGAAATCATCAAACGTGTTCCGCAACATTACATTGCTTCTTATCTTGGCATTACAACCGTCCATCTCAGCCGAATCAAAAGTAAAATTCTAAAAGAAAAATAATCAAAACTGATAACAAATGTTATCGTTTCCCGATGCATCGGCTTTCTAATTTTGTCCTGTAAATCATAATAGGATGAAAACTTACAAAATACTTTACTGGCTTTCTACATCCATTTTTTCTATTTGGATGCTTCTTAATGCTTCGGCCTATCTTAACAACCCGGAAGCGAAAAAACTCTGCTTTCATTTTGGATTTCCAGATTATTTTAGGATTGAACTTGCTATTGCCAAAATAATTGGAACAGCACTTTTGCTAATCCCATTCAAAAATAATTTGAAAGAATGGACTTATGCAGGTTTTTTCATTATCGTAATATCTGGGTTTATTGCACATATTTGTTCTGGAGACTCCTTGGTAAAAAGTTTTTCAGCAATTATTGCATTTATGATTTTACTTTTATCATATTTTACTTTTCACAAAATAATTTATAAAATTCAATAAAATGAAAACAGCCATTATATTTCCGGAAAACGGAAACTTGGAATTGATAGACCTACCAGTTCCTGTTCCAAAAGAAAATGAAATTCTTGTATCTATGAAATGTGTCGCAATAAAACATCTGGACAAAGCCATCGCCAGCGGAACACATTATTCTTCAGAAAACGACGTTGATAAAGCCAAAATAATCGGGAGCGATGGTGTGGGAATATTAGAAAATGGGAATCGAGTTTATGTTGTAAATCCAAAAGGAACTTTAGCCGAAAAAATCGCAGTTGACAAAAATTTTATCGTTCCAATTCCTGACGGCCTGAAAGATTCTATCGCTTCAGCTCTTCCAAATGCGGTTATGGGTTCTGCAATGGGAATGAAGTTTCGGGCAAAAATGCAGTCTGGAGAAACTGTTCTTATCAACGGCGCAACAGGATTCACAGGGAAAGTCGCTGTCCAAATTGCAAAAATATATGGTGCAAAAAACATTATCGTAACTGGACGAAATGGAAGCGAAACCAAAAAATTGCTGGAAATCGGAGCTGATGAACATATATTGACAACTGACGAAAACTTTCTCGAAAAATTAAAAGCAATCCATCAAAATTCTCCAATTGACGTTGTAATAGACTATTTGTGGGGGAAATCTGCACAAAACATCTTGGAAGCGATAAAAGGAAATGGCTCTTTTTCTCACAGAACAAGATTTGTTTCCATAGGTTCTATCACAGGAGATTCGGTTCAGTTGTCATCGCAGATTCTTCGCGGGACAGATTTGCAAATATCTGGGTCAGGTTTGGGAAGCTGGACAAGACAGGAAGTTGGAATTCTTTTAACCGAAATCTTACCCGAAATGTTTAAATTAGCAGTAAGTAAAAAACTAAATATAGAGACCGAAACTATTGACCTTGAAAATATTGGTAGTATTTGGAATCAAGAAATGGACACGAGTAAAAGATTGGTCATAAAAATATAGGAAGCAAATTTTGCTTTCTTTTTTATTTGAATTAAAGTGCTTCTTTATAATATGCCACAACTCACGAAAGATTGAGTAAAAATCTCTTAATTCAAAATAGTTTGGACTTGCACTTTCTATATTTTCAAATCCTTTATTTCTAAACAATTTCTTCGTTCTGGTTTGATGAAAATACTGAGAAACAGAAATTGCTCTTTTGAACTGTAAACTGTCTATAATTCTTATCGAATTTTCAACAGTTTTTTCAGTATCATTCCCGTAATTATCAACTAATATTTTTTCTGTAGGAATTTTATTTTCAATCAAATATTCCTGCATTTTCTTTCCTTCCCAAAAACCTTCTTTTCCTAAACCACCGCTGACGATAATCGCTTTTACTCTTTTTTGATTAAATAACTCGATGCTTTTATCAAGACGAGCTTTCAATCTTTCGGACAAACTTCCGTCTTCATTTACTTTATTTCCAAGAACAATGGCAACATCAGCATTTTTGTTTTTATCATTAAGTCCATCAATTGTAATGTAAATCGAATGAATTAAAAACCAAACGACAAATAACAGTAGGATTGACTTGATAATTTTATAAATTCTTTGCATTGAGGATTAAAATTAATACTCCATCTTCCTCAGCTTCTTAGAAGTCGCTCCGATAAACAATGCCGTCAAAACCGTCATTGTTCCGCCAAAAACTACGGAACGTACAACTCCCATTAATTTGGCTGTCAATCCACTTTCAAATTGTCCCAACTCATTACTTGACATAATGAAAATCGAATTCACGCTCAGAACTCTCCCTCGGATTTCCTCAGGCGTTTTCAGTTGAACAATTGTTCCACGAATCACCACACTGATACCGTCCAGCATCCCACTTAAAACTAAGAATGCAAAAGACAACCAATAGAGCTTTGACAAACCAAATCCGATAATACAAAGTCCAAATCCGGAAGCCACAAACAATAGAATCTTTCCCTGATTCTTTCTAAGTGGAACCAAAGAAAGCGTAATGATAATCAACATCGAACCAATATCGGAAGCTGCATTCAGAAGTCCGAAACCTTCTGAACCAACCTTCAGAATATCACTTGCAAAAACAGGAATCATCGCCACTGCACCACCAAAAAGTACAGCGAACATATCCAGCATTTGCGCACCCAGAATCTCCTTCGTTCTATAGATGTAGGCCAGACCTTCCTTCATGCTTTCGAAGACTTTCACATCCTTTTTCTTGTTTTCCGACTGCTGTTGGTGCAATGTCCAGAAAAACAAAGATGCTAAAATCATACTGCCAATAATTACAACCAAGGTCCATTTTATTGTAATCATTGCAATCAAAAATCCACCTAAAGCGTGACCAGAAACGGATGCTATTAGAAACGTTGCCTGATTCAATGTTACTGCATAAGGCAGATTCTCTTGCTTCACAATCCGCGGAATCATAGACGGAACCAGTGGCCCCAGAAACGAGCGGGAAATTCCTGTAAAAAAGATAACTGCATAAATAAAATAAGTAATCTCGTGTCCCGTAAAATGCATTCTGTGCCCGAAAAAAGCTGGAATCAGAAGTAAACTTATCAGAATCACATAAGCATAATTACAAATCAAAAGGAGTTTTTTCTTTTCGTTCATATCAATAATATGACCCGCATAAAGTGCACAAGAGACCGCTGGAATTACTTCGGAAAGGCCAATCAGTCCGATGGAAAAAGGGTCTTTTGTAAGCTGATAAACCCACCAGCCCAGCAAAGTTGCCAGCATCCTAAATGCGATGATTAAGAAAAACCTTCCTGTTAAAAGATGTCTGAACTCTATATTTTTTAAAACCCGAAGCGGTGTGAATGAAATCATTATGCAAAAGTAATCGTTGTGTAATAATTAATTTCAAATAAAGCTAGAAATTTTCAAGAGCTTAATCCCGCTTTCCGTTGCAATTTTTTCCTTTTCAAAGAAAACAAAAGGATTTCCACTACAAAACAAAGTTTCGACAATTCCATATTTATAAAGTACAAAAGAGAGAGTCAATCGGGGCGATGAATTTTGTCTGTCAAACAACATTTCAGCAAATCACAGCTTTTATCTTTAAAATTAACAAATACTTTTTACCAAATGGTAAATTTCACCAAAATGAATTTTAGTAATTTGGCTACATGAAAGAACTTACAAGTTTCTTATTACAATTCGGAAACCTGAATCAGCAACAACTTGAGTTAATTGCCGGCAAAACCTCAGAATTAGACCTCAGAAAAGACGACTATTTTGTAGAAGCCGGAAAAATGTTCAATCAAGTTGTTTTCATTCTGGAAGGTATTTTACGCATCTGCTATTACAATAACAAAGGTGAAGAAATCACAAAATATTTTGTGGACGAAAACCGACTATTTGCAAATCCATACAAAGGCGAACCAATGACAGAGTATATCCAAGCTGTTACGGATTGCAAACTGATTGTATTCTCCCAAAAAGATTGGAACGAACTTTCCCAAACCATTATTGATTGGGATAATATTGTAAACAAAATATTCCAAAAAGCATTGATAGAAAAGTTGGATAGAAGAAGCTCTCTTGTTTCAGTAGATGCAACCACGCGTTATTTGACTTTTTTGGAGAAATTCCCCAATCTTGCCAATCGCGTTCCACTTTCTTTCATTGCATCTTATCTTGGCATCACGCAACAATCATTGAGCAGAATTAGAAAAAACATCCGGTAAAACTGCTTTTTACCAAATGGTAAACGATTCCGTTTTTGATTGAAACAACTTTGCAGTATTAATTTTTAATCCAGAAAAAAATGAAAACAGTATTCATAACAGGAGCCAACAAAAGTATCGGTTTCGAGACAGCAAGGCAATTATTACAAAAAGGATTTTATGTTTATCTGGGAAGCCGAAGTTTGGAAAATGGTCTACAAGCCGTTGAAAAATTAAAATCCGAAGGCTTGACCAATGTCGAAACAATTCAAATTGATGTAACAGATGATAACTCTGTTAAAAATGCCAGAGCAGAAATCGGAAAAAAAACCGATGTTTTAGATGTCCTGATTAACAATTCCGGAATCTCTGGTGTAAAATTTGACGAAAACGGAAACTTTATCCCACAAACTGCCGCAGATACAAGCATTGACGTTTTTAAAGAAGTGTACGAAATCAATGTTTATGGTGTCATAAGAGTTACGCAGGCATTTTTGGATTTGTTAAAAAAATCAGACGAACCGAGAATTGTAATGGTAAGTTCCAGCCAAGGTTCAATCACTTTACACAGCGACCCGACTTACAAATATTACAATCACAAGGGCGCGGTTTATCTCTCATCAAAATCCGCACTTAATATGTATACAGTCAATTTGGCTTACGAACTTCGTAATACGAATTTTAAAATCAATGCTGTAAGTCCTGGCTTTACGAAAACCGATTTTAATAATAACATTGGAACCGGTACAGTTGAAGATGCGGGGAAACGTGTTGTAAAATATGCTTTGATTGGCAATGATGGTGTAACAGGAAAATTCTTTTGCGAAGAAACTAATCCGGAAACTGGTGAAATCCCCTGGTAAAAAAACGAATCAATCTTAATAAAAAAACTGACTCTTTTTTTGAGTCAGTTTTTTATCTATTGTCCGCCAATAGCCTGTCCAAAAGCTCTGCCAATATCTTTGGCAGTATCCATTATCACATATATCATAACAATACTGCCCGCTCCCCAGATAGAAAGAATAACTGTCCCAGCTGTATTGTTTTTCTTTATTGTTCTGATATTTCTTTTTGCAAGAGCAATTTTCTGATTTTTAGAGCTTCCAATAATGCTATCTTTTTCAATAGAAGTAACTTCCATTTTTTGTTTCTCATTAGCAATATTCCAAAACACATATGTTTTACCTGCTTTTATTTTAGAGAAGTCGTCTCGATTTTTTTGTAAATTATATTTTGTGCTTCTACAAGAAAACATTGAAATCAAAATAAGAAGAAATAAAACTGCTTTTTTCATTGGTTAAAATTTTCTAGAAAATTACCAATTTTTCTATCATTTGCCAAACGAGGAATTTTATTTTGTCCGCCTAATTTTCCTTCCGACTTAGCGTAATCCTGAAAAGCATTTTTTTTCAGTTTTGTAATAATCAAAGGCTGCAGAATATTTCCGGAAATCAAATCATCATAATATGTATTCCTTTGTCTGAGCTGTAAATCCAATTCAGATTTGAAAGCATCAAAATTTTCCGGTTCCTTTTCAAACTCGATGAACCATTCGTGATAAGGTAATCCTTCCGCTGGATTCACTTGCGGCGCGAGATGGAATTCTGTAATCTGAGCAGGAAATTTCTCAACCGTTGCTTTCAAAGCTTCTTCCACTTCAAACGCAATCACGTGTTCTCCAAAAGCAGAAGTGAAATGTTTCGTTCTTCCACTTACCAAAATTCTGTACGGATTTTTACTGATAAACCTCACCACATCTCCAATAGAATAGGCCCAAAGTCCAGAATTGGTTGTCAGAATCAGGGCATAATCTTTATTGAGTTCAATATCTTTGAGTGTTAACCTTTCCGCATTTGGCTTTCCGTATTGTTCTAATGGAATGAACTCGTAGAAAATCCCGTGGTTGGTCAATAACAATAATCCCTCTTTTTCATAATCATCCTGAAATGCAAAAAAACCTTCCGAAGCCGGAAAAGTCTGGACGATGTCAACAGGTTTTCCCAACAATTCGTTCATCTTGTCTCGATAAGGTTCATAGTTTACTCCACCTGTGATTATTAATTGAAGATTTGGAAATATTTCTGTAATTCTCTTACCGTGTCTGTCAATCAGTTTTTCAAAATACATAATCAACCAGGGTGGAATTCCGGAAATCAAAGTCATATTTTCATTCTCAGTTTCTTCTACGATTTTATCGACTTTGGTTTCCCAATCTTCGATGCAGTTGGTTTCCCAGCTTGGCAGTCTGTTTTTCTGGAGGTAATTGGGGATATGATGTGCAACGATTCCAGATAGTCTTCCAGTTTTTACACCATTGACTTCTTCCAATTCTGGCGAACCCTGAAGAAAAATCATTTTTCCACCAACAAAATCTGCATTGTTTTTTTTCCCGATGTAATGGAAAATTGCACTTTGCGCAGCAGCAACCTGAAAAGGCATTGCTTCTTTGGAAATGGGAATGTATTTGGAACCGGAAGTTGTGCCTGACGTTTTTGCGAAATATTCCGGTAAGTCTGGCCAAAGGATTTTGGATTGTCCTTTTTTGACTTTTTCGATGTAAGATTTCAAATCTTCATAATCCGCAACCGGAACATTCTTTTGGAAGTCCTCCATCGATTTTATGGTTTCAAATTGATGTTCTCTTCCGAATAGAGTTTTCTCTGCTGTTTTAACCAAATCTAAAAGCAAATCCTGCTGATTCCGAATCGCATTGTTTTTAAAAATCCTTGATTTTTCGATATGTTGTTTTGCCCAGATAAGCGCAATTTTTTTCTTGATGAAATTTAGCATTGATGAAATTTTCAATTGTCAAATTTAGAAGTAATCTTTGATATAGAAAGTTATTTGAACACAGAGTCCACAAAGTTTTTTTTGGACATTAAGATGCTTTAAGTTTCACAAATATGCTGCGCTTATGTAAGTGTCGTATTCTTTGTTAGTACAATAACCTAACTGACATAACAACAAAAGACAAATCACAGCTCAATATAGAAAAAATATTATGAGGTTTTTTTTGTCCAAATTTTCTATTTTTTATTACTTGTCTGGAGCAAGCAAACTTAAAGGTAATTCCAAGCTGTTTTTTGTTATATCCATCACTACGATTGTACGAAACCGTTTGATATTTTCATTGCTAAAAAATATCTTTCGGGTAAGGTTTTCGTAATAGCTCATAGACGGAACAATCATTACAAGAAAAAAATCCGAGTCTCCAGTCACATAATAACATTGCTGAATTTCTGAAATTTTTTCAAACTCATTTTTTAAAGCATCTATTTGTTCAATTTTCTCACTATCAAGAAAGATTTCAACAAGTATGGTAACGTTATTGCCAATTTTTTCCCTGTCAATAACAGTAACATCTTTTTCAATAGTCCCAAGTTCACGCATTTTTTTTATACGCCTTTGAACGGCGGCTGCAGATAATCCTATCATTTCCCCTATATCCCTTTGAGGAGTTAGATTGTTTTTCTGAATAATGCTTAAAATTTTATAGTCAAATGTATCGGGCATACCAAAATATTTTTGATGAAACAAAATTGCAAAATAGAAGCCAAATTTAAAGAAAAAACAATCCTGCTTTGATGTAATTTTGCAATAGATATAATTTCTAAATGCATAAAAAACGAAAAAGGGAATATTTTTAGGAATAATTACAGCTTCATTTTGGGAAATATTGGATTCGTTAGGAGAATTCTTATTTCAGCAAAGAGCCCTATTACGTTAAGATTATTGCTTTTAGGTGTTGGCTTTTAATCCTTGAAAAAATCACTATAATGATATTTTCTTGATTTGGAATAATAGAAAATTACAATTCAACCTTTTATTTATAATAGAAATGGCAGGTGTTCAATAGACTTATTTCGCCGCCATTAAACATTCAAAAAACAAAAGCCGAAACATGCAAAAAATTAGTTTTCATCAATTAAAATAAATATTCTGATATGAAAAAAATATTGTTTTTTTTCTTCTTACCCTATCTATCATTTGCACAAATTGACAGTACTGATATAATAGTTAAACAAATGATGGAGAAGCAAAAAATTGTTGGACTTTCTCTGGCAATAATCAAAAATGGGTATCCTGTTGTGAATAAAGGCTATGGATTAGCTAATGTGGAATTGAATGTACCTGTAAATTCAGAAACTGTAATCAGGCTTGGTTCGGTTAGTAAACAGTTTATTACTACAGCTATCATGAAATTGATGGAAGAAGGGAAACTGGATATTAATGATGGTGTACATAAATATTTCCCTGATGCACCTGAGACATGGCGATCTATTACAATAAAGAATTTGATGACTCACACTTCAGGTTTGCAGAGAGAGCCCCCAGCTTATGATAATTTCAAAATACAACCCGATATAGATGTTATTAGGTCTGCATACAATCTACCTCTCGTTTTTAAGACTGGCGAAAAATTCGAGTATTGCAATACTGGTTATTTTATCTTAGCAGAAATCATTAAACAAGTGAGTGGAATGCCTTGGCAGGACTATATTCGTTCTGAGTTATTTATACCAGCAGGAATGAAGAATAGTTACCTCACAGATTTTTATCAAATTATTCCCAATCGTGCTAATGGGTATATGCATAGAAACGATACGTTGATTAATGCCACAGCCATGTTTGCCATTCGACCCAGCGGAGCTTTTCTTTCTACAAGCACTGATATGCTGCTTTGGGATAGAGTGTTGAGAGAAAAAAAAATTATTCTAAAAAAAGAAAACTGGGAGTTGCTTTGGAAGCCATTTATAAAAACATCTAATAACCCTGAACTAAAGGCTTACTATGGATTCGGCTGGAATATTGATGAACGCAATGGACACAAGGTAATTTGGCACGACGGTGCTAATATTGGTTTTCGTTCTCTTTATGCCCGGTTTGTAAATGATGATTTGTCCATCATTATAATAACTAATACGGAAGAGGCTAATCCGTTCCCACTTGTAGGAGCTTTGTCAGAGTATTATTTCAGAAAACGGGTATTTAAATAATTTTTGATAGAGAATATTGGGGCATAGTTGCCAATTAAAACTCAAACAGCGCACAAAAGCTGCTTAAACCTTCTGGTTCGACGAAGCCAAATTAATTTTAAATACCAGACAATTAAATATTTGCAATTAATGTTGTGATTTTCAAACAAAATGTTTACTTTTGCACCTCGAATAATTATA
Source organism: Chryseobacterium sp. (assembly GCA_003248755.1). Taxonomy (GTDB): domain Bacteria; phylum Bacteroidota; class Bacteroidia; order Flavobacteriales; family Weeksellaceae; genus Epilithonimonas. The sequence goes on from QFQW01000015.1 coordinate 26,756, forward strand.
AAAAATTTATAAACAATGTTTGCAATTGTAGAAATAGCAGGGCTTCAATACAAAGTTGAGCAAAACCAAAAGTTGTTTGTGAACCGTTTGAAAGGAGATAAAGGCGCGAAAGTTTCTTTTGATAAAGTTCTTCTTACTGTAAACGGTGCAGTAACTGTAGGTGCCCCGGCTGTAAACGGTATCGCCGTAGAAGTAGAAATTCTTGACCACGTTCAAGCTGACAAAGTAATCGTTTTCAAAAAGAAAAGAAGAAAAGGTTATGCTAAGAAAAATGGTCACAGACAACAGTTAACTCAAATCCAGATTGTTTCTATCACTGGTTTTGACGGTGCGAAAAAAGAAGCTAAAAAAGCTGCTCCTAAGAAAGCTGCTAAAGCTGAAGTAACAGAAACCAGCGAATCTGCTGAATAATTTTTAATCCAAAAAAGCTTAAAATAAAATGGCACACAAGAAAGGAGTTGGTAGTTCCAAAAACGGTAGAGAATCTCACTCTAAAAGATTAGGTGTTAAGATTTTCGGAGGTCAAGACGCTATTGCTGGGAACATCATTATCAGACAAAGGGGTACTCAACACCACCCAGGTGAAAATGTTGGTATCGGTAAAGACCACACTTTGTTTGCATTGGTAGACGGTAAAGTAGTTTTCAGAAAGAAAGCAAACAACAGGTCTTTTGTATCTGTTGAACCAAACGCATAATTAAAAGCGTTTTATAAAATAAAAAATCCCGACTTTTCAGTTGGGATTTTTTATTGTTTATATCTTAGAAATTTAAAGCGATTCTAATTGTTCTTCTGTAAATTCCATATTATGGAAAACATTCTGAACATCATCGTCTTCTTCGAAGCGTTCTAACATCTTCATGTTAGCTTTAAATTGGTCTTCTGTCATTCCTTTGGTATTATTAGGAATTCTTTGTAATTCGGCGCTTTTAGCTTCAATTCCAAGCTCGTCTAATTTATGAGACAATGAGCCAAAATCTTCGAAAGCCGTCGTAATCATTACTTCCTCATCATCTTTTTCTACATCTTCTGCTCCGCCATCAATCATCTCCATTTCGAAGTCATCCCAGTCCATTTTGATTTGAGCTAAATCGATTGTAAAAATACCTTTTCTATCGAAAATAAAAGCCAATTCTCCATTCTTACCAAGGTTACCATCAAACTTATTGAAGATAGCTCTTACGTTAGCTACGGTTCTCGTAGGATTATTGGTTGTACATTCTACAAAAAAAGCAACGCCTCCTTGTCCATACCCTTCGTAAGTAATTTCTTCATAGTTTTCTGCATCTGCTCCGCTTGCTTTTTTAATTGCCCTTTCGACATTATCTTTTGGCATATTAGCACCCTTGGCATTTTGAATACATCTTCTCAATGCAGGATTAGACTCAGGGTCTGTTCCTCCGGCTTTAACAGCCAGTGCTATATCTTTTCCTATTTTCGAAAATGTTTTGGCCATCTTATCCCATCTGGCCATTTTTGAGGCTTTTCTATACTCGAACGCTCTTCCCATTTTGTGATTAATTTATTTATGCAAAAATACTGAATTATAGAAACAAAAAAAATACCTCCAATTAAATTGGAGGTATTTATATTTAGAAAATTTAATTATTTAAAATTATTTTCTTCTCTTTTTAACCGGAGCTTTTTTAACTACAGTTTTCTTTTCAACAACTGGAAGATCAGATTTTTGAAGCGCGTCCCAAGCTGCACCATTTACAGCTTCTACAACTACTTTTCTATCATCTTGTCTTTCAGCATCAGAAGCTTTGGCAGAAACTTTAGCATCTCTAGAACCAACTCCAACTGATTTCAATTGATTAGCGCTAACACCTCTTGATTCAAGAGCTTTAACAACTGAAGCAGCTCTTTCTCTTGAAAGTTTCAAGTTGTATGCAGCGGCACCTTTAGCATCAGTATGACCTGTAATCAAGAAAGTAGCCTGAGAATCTTGCTTAAGAACTGTAGCTGCTTGATCCAATTTACTATTAGACTCAGCTCTTAATGTAGCTTTACCAAAGTCAAATAAGATATCTTTAAGAGCTCCTGTAGCTTCTTGAGCAATCACTTCTTTAGGTTTTGGACAACCGTTGTATTCTTTCAATCCAGGAACTGTAGGACAAGCGTCATCTTTGTCTAATACTCCGTCACCGTCTGTATCTGGCCAAGGACAACCTTTGTTTTCAGCCGGACCAGCAACATCTGGACAAGCATCATCTTTGTCTAACACTCCATCACCGTCTGTATCTGGCCAAGGACAACCATTGTTTTCTTTTGGACCAGCAACATCTGGACATTGGTCATCTTTATCAGGAACTCCATCGCCATCTGTATCTGGACATCCTTGGAATTCAGGTAAACCTGGTATATCTGGACAAGCATCATCCTTATCAGGAATTCCATCCTTATCTCTGTCTGTATTTCCAAATCTGAATAATAATGATGCAGAAGCTTGCCAGAAGTTTGCAACATTAGACTTATCAACCGGAGTTGTAACATAATCACCTTGAACACCTAGACCAAAGTTATTAGTTAACCAGAAATTGATACCAGCACCCGTACTAACTGTGAAATGATTTGCCTTTCCAGTTAAATCACCATCTTCGTTATAACCTGCATAATATGCACCTTTAGTATCTGTTTTTGGAAAACTTAAACCTGTGTAATCATGTCTAAGATAGTTAGCACCAACTCTCAAGTAAGGATCAAACCAAGATTCTTCATTCCAAAGAAGACCAGCTGCTTTGAACTGAACACCTAGACCTGTCATCAAAAAGAATTCCTTATCCATAGCAAATCTCTTGTTGTCAACGTTACCAACAGTAGTCTGCCAATCAAGAACTAAACCTTTACCAAGACTTCTTGCAACAGTTAATTTAGAAAGTGGTGGTGTGATTGAATATTTGGAAACACCAAACAAGTTGTCTTTAAAATTGTTGAATGAGAACGTGTTGCTGAAGTTACCTCTCTGAGCAACGTGATTCACTCCATGAGCACCTACTCCAATAACCCACTTATTGGTCGTAGTTTGTGCGAAAACAGTAGAGGCAACAGTAAGCGCCAATGCTGAAATTCCTAATTTTAGATTTTTCATAGAATTAAATGATTAAATAATTGATAATGCAAAATAAATATAATTTTTCTTTATAAACAAAGTTTTTTTAGTTTTTCTTTAACAATCGCTGGATATTGACTTTATTCTCTCTATCTTTTATTGCCTCTCTTTTATCGTAGAGTTTTTTCCCTCTGGCTAAAGAAATAAGCAATTTTGCTTTTCCATTATTATTAATATATAGCTTTAATGGGATTATAGTATTCCCAACATCCTTTAACTTTTTTTTAAGTTTTTGCAATTCGTAATTATGCAGTAGCAACTTCCGTTCCCTTTTTGTTTTGTGATTGTAAAAAGTTCCTAATTTGTACTCATCTATCATCATATTAATGATATACAATTCGTCGTCAATGAACTGACAGAAGCTTTCTGTGATAGAAGCTTTGGATGAACGCAGAGATTTTATTTCTGTACCAGTTAATACAATTCCGGCTTCATATTCATCCAGAATTTCGTATTCGAAACGGGCACGTTTGTTAAGAATATTAACAGATTTTTCTATTTTAACTTTCATATGTTAATGATTGGAGACACTTCACTATCCCAACTAATTTTCGTATTTTTGCAACAAATTTACAAAACTATATGTTAACAGTATCTAATTTATCATTACAGTTCGGCAAGAGAGTTCTCTTTGACGAAGTTAATATAAAATTCACGAAAGGAAATTGTTATGGGATTATCGGTGCAAATGGTGCTGGAAAATCTACATTTCTTAAAATATTAAGTGGAAAACAAGAGCCAACTTCTGGAAATGTATCTCTAGAGAACGGAAAAAGAATGTCAGTTCTTGAGCAGGATCACTTTGCTTACGATAATTTTACCGTTTTAGAAACTATTCTTAGAGGAAACAAAAGACTTTTCGATATCAAAGAAGAGATGGATGCTCTTTATGCTAAAGAAGATTTCTCTGATGAAGACGGAATCAAGGCTGGAGAACTAGGTGTCATCTATGACGAAATGGGCGGATGGAATTCTGAAGCCGATGCGCAAACTTTGCTTTCAAATGTTGGTATTACAGAAGATATGCATTATCAATTGATGGGCGAATTGGAAAACAAAGACAAAGTAAGGGTTTTGCTTGCTCAGGCTTTGTTTGGTAATCCGGACGTTTTGATTCTGGATGAGCCTACCAACGACTTGGATATTGCAACGATTGCTTGGTTGGAAGACTTCTTGGCGGATTATGAGAATACAGTAATTGTTGTATCTCACGACCGTCACTTCTTGGATACGGTTTGTACGCATATTGGAGATTTAGATTATTCTAAACTTAACTTATATACAGGTAACTACTCTTTCTGGTATCAGGCTTCTCAGTTGGCAACAAGACAAAGAGCTCAGGCTAACAAAAAAGCAGAAGACAAGAAAAAAGAATTACAGGATTTCATCGCACGATTCAGTTCCAACGTAGCGAAAGCAAAACAGGCAACTGCTCGTAAGAAGATGATTGACAAATTGAATATTGATGACATCAAACCTTCTTCCCGTCGTTATCCTGCGATTATTTTCGATGTAGAAAGAGAAGTTGGGGATCAAATTCTGGATGTTAAAGGTCTTGAAAAAACAAAAGACGGAGAATTATTATTCTCAAACGTTGATCTTAATCTTAAAAAAGGTGATAAAGTTGCTGTTCTTTCAAGAAACTCATTGGCAATTACAGAATTTTTCCAAATCCTTTCCGGAAATGCAGAAGCTGACAAGGGTGCTATCGCTTGGGGCGTTACGACCAATCAATCTTATATGCCTTTGGACAATACAGATTTCTTCCAAGATGACCTTAATTTGGTAGATTGGTTGAGACAATTCACTAAGAATGATGAAGAGCGCCACGAAGAATTTATGAGAGGTTTCTTGGGAAGAATGCTTTTCTCAGGTGATGAAGCGCTTAAGTCTTGTAAAGTTCTTTCAGGAGGCGAGAAAATGCGTTGTATGTTCAGTAGAATGATGCTTCAGAAAGCCAACGTTCTTCTTTTGGACGAGCCGACCAACCATTTGGATCTGGAAAGTATTACAACCTTGAACAACTCATTGAACAACTTCAAAGGAAACATATTATTGTCTTCTCATGACCACGAATTGCTTGGAACAGTCTGTAACAGAATCATCGAATTGACGCCAAAAGGAATCATCGACAGAGATATGACTTACGACGAATACCTATCAGACAAAAAGATCAAGGAATTACAAGAGCAAATGTATTCTTAGAATAGAATTTTGGGCGTCTTTATCCGCCTGTAGTTTATTCTGAGGTTGTCGAATGGCTCTCCCGCTCAGGTCGGGACGCAAATTCAACATAAAAATAAACTTCCGCCAATCAAAACAACGATTCAAATACAACCCTTTCAGACTTTCATATTCTGAAAGGGTTTTTTATTTTAATTCAATTTCTAAAATTAATTTGTGAAAATCTATTAACTTTTATAAGCGATAGCGCCTTTGTGAACCTTAAAACATTTGGTATAAAAAATCTTTGTGTCCTTTGTGTTTAAAAATTTCTCTCAAGTGGGCAATCAAAAATTATTTATAATTTTAGAGAAATATATAAGCCTTATGAATTCTCTAAAATATTTTTTCTTATTTCTGCTGATTCCGTTTCTGGGATTATCACAAACCACAGATTCTCGTTATCAGCCAAAACCTTACGTTCAGCTCAAACATCCGGAATGGAGCAAAAATGCCATGATTTATGAAGTCAACATTCGTCAATACACCAAAGAAGGAACTTTCAAAGCATTTGAAAAACATTTGCCGAGACTCAAAAAAATGGGTGTTGATATTCTTTGGTTGATGCCAATTCACCCTATTGGAGAGGAACATAGAAAAGGAAAACTGGGAAGTTATTATTCCGTAAAAGATTTCAAAGGTGTCAATCCAGATTTTGGAACTTTGCAGGATTTGAAAAATCTGGTTGACAAAATCCACGCAATGGGAATGTATGTCATCATCGATTGGGTCGGGAATCATTCCGCTTGGGACAATCCCTTAGCAAAAGAACATCCTGATTGGTACACCAAATCCAGAGAAGGCAATTTCCAGCCAACGCCTTGGTATGATTGGGATGATGTGATTGATTTCGATTATAATAATCCGGACTTCAGAGAATATATGACAGGTGCTCTGAAATATTGGGTAAAAGAGGCTAATATTGACGGTTACAGATGTGATGTCGCTGGTTTTATTCCAGTTGATTTTTGGGAAAATGCAAGAGAAGAGCTTGACCAAATCAAACCCGTTTTTATGTTGGCAGAATGGGAATCTCGAGATCTTTATAGAAAATCATTTGATATGACTTACTCTTGGTCACTTTGGGATAAACTGAAACTAGCAACGACAGGAGGAAAAGGTGCAAATGCTTTATACGAATATATGGCGCACGATGTCGGCAGTTTCCCTTATGATTCTTACAGAATGTTGTTCACAGATAACCACGATAAAAATTCTTGGGAAGGGAATCAATACTCCAATTTTGGAAAAGGATTAGAAACAGCAATGGCACTTTGCGGTACTGCTAATGGAATGCCTTTAGTTTACAGCGGACAAGAAGCGGGACTTGATAGAAGCCTTGAGTTTTTTGAGAAAGACGAAATCGTTTGGAAAGACCACAAATTCTATGGAATGTATCAGAAATTATTTGATTTAAAACATAAGAATCAAGCGCTTTGGAATGGACATTGGGGAGGTGAAATGGTTCGAGTGACAAATAGCCAAATGAATGATGTGCTTTCTTTCTATCGTGAAAAGAATAACGATGCTGTTTTATCGATTTTCAATTTCTCGGATAAAAGTCTTCCGACCTCTGTTGACACCAAATATTATTACGGACAATACAGAGAGCTTTTTACAGGAAAAATCTTTAATATTAATTCTGAAAAGACTGTTCTTAATTTGAAACCTTGGGAATATTTGGTTTTGGTAAAGAATTAAATTTATTCTAAAATTTACTTAAATCGGCTTCGTATTATACGAGGCTGTTTTTGTCTGCGTAATTTAATTTAAAGAAAATAAAAGTCATTATAGAGAATGCCAAAAGAGAACTTCCTCCGTAACTGAAAAACGGCAAAGGAATCCCAACAGTCGGGAAAAGTCCCATAACCATTCCGAGATTTATGGAAAAGTGTATTAATAAAATAGATGCAAAACAATAGCCGAAGACCCGATTAAAAGTTGACTTTTGTTGTTCTGCCAAATAATAAATCCGTCCTATGAAAATTGCATAACAGAGAATCAAAGCCGTACTACCCACAAATCCCCATTCTTCACCTACAGTACAGAAAATATAATCGGTCTCCTGCTCCGGCACAAATTTCCCTTGAGTTACAGAACCTTGCTTATACCCTTTTCCTGTCATTCCACCTGAACCGATTGCAGTTTTGGAATACAATAAATTATATCCTGATGTATCACGGAACGCTTTTTCTCCTTTGTACAAAACCTCAACTCTTTCACGTTGATGCTTGGGAAGTTTGGTTAAAATATAAGGCGAACCATAAGACAATGCACTAAGAATCCCAACCGTTGCAACAATTGCGATAATATACATCACATTGCCTTGAATCGTATAAAAATTCAGAAATACAAAAATGGCTGTAATGATTACAATCGCAATCACAACATATAATGGATTGACTGCAATCGAAATGAGAAAAACAGCTGCAAAAGTGAAAATCACACCAAATAACCAACCAGAAAGTCCTTCTCTGTAAAGTGCCATCAAAAAAGCGAAAAATACCAATAATGAACCAACATCCGGAATCATTAAAACAACAACTCCCGGTATTGCTACAATCGCCAAAGCTGTATAAAGCACTTTCCTATTTTTTAAATTAAAATCCGGATTGGAAACATAATTTGCCAGCATCAATGCTGTTCCTATTTTTGCAAACTCCACAGGTTGCATTGTAAAACCTCCGAATTTGTACCAGTTTTTCTGACCAAGAATCTCCGTTCCAAAAGGAAATAGTCCAACTAATAATAAAACACCCCCAACATAAATGATTGCTGACATATTCTCGAAGAACTTGGTTCTCATAAAGAATATTATCATTCCTACAAAACAAGAAATTCCGAAGAACATCAGCTGCTTGCTTCCCAATTTTGCGTCCACACTATTGATATTAACAATAGCGAAAACACAAAGGAGAATATAAAGTCCTATTCCTAGTTTATCAATACCTTCTGCCCACTTCATTTTACTTTAGATTTTAGGGATTTAACTTTGGAACTATCCTTTTTTAATTTTTTATCTTGAATTGCCTGCAAGCTGTCTTTGATTCTTTTCAGTTGAACTGAATCTTTAGGTGGCTCTTTATACCAGCCTTTTCGCTTCATATCAGCAATGTACTGTCGCTTATACTCGGGCATAAAACTGGAGGTAATCATTTTTTTGTATAGATTTTCTCTTTTAAGTTCACCGGTGATATATTTTTCAGCAATCGTCGTACAAGCCGGGCCTGCCCAAGTTGCTCCAAATCCTGCGTGTTCCATAACGGCCGCTACCACAATCTTTGGTTTATCGGCAGGTGCAATTAATACAAAAATCGAATTATCTTTTCCTTGCGGAACCTGCGCGGTCCCTGTCTTTGCCAACTGCGTGAAATCTTTTGACATCAAACTTCGTCCCGTTCCTCTCAGCATTACCGCTTCCATCCCTTGAAGTACAACATTATAATAATGAGGATTCTGAACTAAAGTCATGTGCTTTTTCTTGAATCTCGGGTCAGGATTTGGTTTTCCGTCAATAGATTTGACAACGTGAGGTGTGTAATACCAGCCTTTGTTTGCAATAGCAGCTACGAAGTTGGCCATTTGCATCGGTGTCAAAAGAACATCGCCTTGTCCCATACCATTATAGATAGCTCCAGTCGGCATCTCGTCCCAGTTTTTATAATCTGTCCGTTTAGAGCCACTCGCTTTATAAATGGATTTCATTCTTTTTTCATAGAATTCTCCGGAAGGAATTCTTCCTTTTGCACCAACAGCTAAGTCATTATTAAGAAATTCACCAACACCAAAACTATTGATGATTTTCTTCCATTCGTCCACGCCTCTAGAAGGATTTCCGGGATATTTTTTTATGATTGCTATATAAGCATATGTAAAATAGCAGTTACTGGAAACTTGTATAGATGGGATTAACGGGTCTGCTCCACCATGACCTTTGATACTTTTTCCACGATAAAAGAAACCTCTTCCACAAGGAAAAATCGTTTGGTCTGTCATCACGCCCATTTCCATTGCAGCCAAAGCTGTCAGCAATTTGAAAGTCGAACCAGGAGGATAAGCCGCCTGGACGGAACGGTCAAATGTAGGTTTGTTTTCGAAAATAGTATCGTTAGCGAGTCTGTAGAGGTTTCTGGATTTGTTTGGTCCGGTGAAAAGATTTGGGTCGATGTCCGGACCTGTTGCCATTGTTAAAATCTCACCATTGTTCGGGTCAAGGGCAACAATTGCACCATGTTTATTGACCAACATTTCTTCAGCCATTCTCTGCAAATCGTAGTCGATGGTTAAAGTCAAATCTTTTCCTGTGACCACTTCTTTATCCAATTCTCCATTTTTATAAGAACCGATGCTTCTTTGGCGAATATCTTTTTGGATATATTTCATTCCTTTTTCACCACGCAGTTCTTTTTCGTAAGCTTTCTCGATTCCACTTTTTCCAACAATATCTCCTGGTAAATAATACAATGAGTCTTTCTTAATATCATTATCATTCACCTGATTGGTATATCCCAAAAGGTTTCCTGAAGTATTAATTTCGTATTGTCTCTGCGGACGCGGAACAATGGTAAATGCCGGATATTTGAAAATTAATTCCTGAATTCTTGCCATATCTTCACGACTTAGATTCTTCATAAAAGTCATTGGCGTCAACTTGGAATAATATTTTTCCTTCTCTATATTTTTCATCGTTTTGATGAAATCCGGTTTTGAGATATTAACTAATTTACAAAAACCCAACGTATCAAAATCAGGCTTAAGAAGTGCGGCTGTATAAGAGATTTCAAACGCAGGCTGATTCCCAACAAGAATTTTTCCGTTTCTGTCAAAAATAACGCCTCTTGGCGGAATTATATACTCAATTTTAATTGAGGTATTGGCCGCATTAAGAGCATATCTGTCAGTAAACAACTGCAGATAAGAAAGCCTTGCAATAAAAATTAATGCAATGACAGAAAGTGTTATAATAATTTTGAGATACTGTGATTTCATATGTACTTTTCTATTTTTTTAGAGGACATATGCAACCTCAATGTCAAAGAAAATATAATTTGGAGTTTTATACACATTTTTGGAATTCAGACTTTTTGCTTGATTTTAAATGCTAATGTATAGGCTAATATAAATACAAACGAAATTACACTGGTTACTATTACATTAAATAAAATTTCAAAAAATCTATCGAATTTAAAAAACTCGATGAATTGTACCAAAAATTGATGGATAAAAATACTGGTTATGATAAAAAAGATGAACTGTGTCCACTGGATACCCTGGAAAGAAAAAAAATCCGTAGTTGTATCAGTCGACGTTCTAAATATAATTGTTCTGAAATAAGCAATAACTGTCGTCGCAAAAGCATTGATTCCCCAAGTTCCCAAAAATGCATCTACACATAATCCTAATAAAAAACTCAATCCTAAAAACTGGAATTGATTTCGGAAAAATGGATAAAACATTACAAAAACGGGATAAAGCACAGGAATGTATTGCCCAAACAAAGCAATCCTGTTCAGAATGAAAACCTGAAAAGCTGTAAGTATTGCTATTAAAAGCAAGTCTGATGCAATGTTTCTACTGACCATCTTTTTTAATTTGAGCTTTTAAAGTATCATCTATTTTTTGGACTTCTGATTTTTTAAGGTTTCTTACAACGTAAATTGTACTTAGTTTGCCAATTTTTTCACTAAGTTCCACAGAAATATCCCAGAATCCTGTCTTGCTGTCAACCTGATAACCGGCAACAGTTCCAACCAAAATCCCTGCAGGAAAGATTGAAGATTTTCCGTCTGTTACAACGGTGTCGCCAACTTTTAGCGGAACATATTTCGGAATATCTGATAAAGTCATCGTTCTGGAATCATCACCTTTCCAAGATAAAGTTCCAAAATAGCCGGACTTTTTGAGCGATGCGCTGATCTTGATTTTATTGGTACTCAAAACCGATTGAACCAAAGAATAATTATCGGTTGTATTGATAACAATTCCGGCAATTCCACGTGGTGCAATGACACCCATTTTGGAACTCACCCCTTGCAAACGACCTCTGTTGATCGTGAAATAATTATCTTTTCTGTTGATAGTATTGTAAACAACTTCGCCATCAACGAACGTATAAATCTGTCCTCCTCCGATTGTATCATAAACTCTTCGGAAAACAGGTTTATCCAACTTTTCTTTTCCGTAAAGTTCTTTCATCAGTGCTTTGTTCTGAACAACAAGGTCTTCATTGATTTGCTTCAATTTCAAATAAGAAGTCCCCTCGTCAATATAACCGGAAACCCACGAGTTGAAGGCCGCCGTTTTTGCGGCCAAGAAACTTTGCTGCATAGAGTTTTTGCTGAATATCAGTACAATTGCAATCAATTGCAGGAATATGAAGAACACAAATAATGCATTCTTGGAAAAAAATCTCAGCAAAGCACCCATCTAAATTATAAATGATAATTGATAAATTATAAATGATTTGACATTAAGGTTATACTTACCAAACCATTAAATATATCCAATTTTAGCGAAAAATATTATTTAATTAGGAAATTGAATTTATCCATATTTTTAAGAGCAATCCCTGTTCCTCTTACAACTGCTCTCAATGGGTCTTCTGCTACGAAAACAGGAAGCCCCGTTTTTCTGTGAAGCCTGTCTGCCAAACCTCTCAAAAGAGCACCACCACCAGCAAGATAAATACCTGTTTTATAGATATCCGCAGCCAATTCCGGAGGAGTCAAAGAAAGAGTTTCCATCACAGCATCCTCGATTCTGATGATTGATTTGTCAAGCGCTTTGGCAATTTCTTTATAATTGACCATAATCTCTTTTGGTTTACCCGTAATCAAATCACGACCTTGAACAGGAATATCATCAATTGGAACATCCAATTCTTCAACTGCAGAACCAACTTCTAATTTGATTCTTTCAGCTGTTCTTTCACCGATATATAAATTATGATGCGTTCTAAGATAATAAGCAATATCATTGGTAAAAACGTCGCCTGCAATTTTCACAGATTTGTCACAAACAATTCCGCCAAGCGCCACTACAGCAATTTCCGTTGTACCGCCACCTATATCGATAATCATATTACCTTCTGGTTTCTGAACATCAATACCAACTCCTATTGCAGCAGCCATTGGTTCATAAATCAAACGAACTTCTTTTGCATTAACTTTTTGAGCAGAATCTCTTACCGCTCTTTTTTCAACTTCGGTAATTCCAGAGGGGATACAAATAACAATTCTGAGTGCGGGCTGAAAAAGCTTTCCTTTGATACCTGGGATTTGCTTGATAAATTCTTTGATCATATGTTCGGAAGCGTGGAAATCTGCGATAACTCCATCCTTCAACGGACGAACTGTTTTGATATCCTCGTGAGTCTTACCTTGCATATGCTTTGCCTGTTCTCCAACAGCAATGGGTTTGCCGGACGAGCGCTCTATCGCCACGATAGAAGGCTGATCCACAACGATTTTGTTGTTATGTATGATTAGCGTATTCGCTGTACCCAAGTCAATCGCAATCTCTTGCGTAAACATATCCAATATACCCATTTCCGTTCAATAATTGTTAAGTTGACAAAGATAGGAATTTAGACTTATTCTATAGATTGAATTAAAAATATTTTGGTTAAAATTTCCTTAAAATTTCATACCGAATAATTGTTCAAAATTCCAAAATTCAGTTTCAAACAAACCTATCATATTAAAACTTCAAAAAGAGGAATATATTGTTGAAAATCTACTTGTAATTTTCAGAAAACTTATAGATTTTATCAATTTTCCAAAATGATATTCAGAAACAGTCTTAGTTTTAAAAATTGTAAATTTGCAAACTGAAAAATGAGTCCAAAAAATAAATTTCATCAAACATCTGATTTTGCCGTTCTAAGCATTAGTTATGAAAAAGCTGATGCAGAAACGCGTGGAAAATTTGCATTCTTCGATGACCACGTCAAGTCTTTTGTCAACCAAATCCACGAGCAGGATTATGGTGATGCTTTTGTAGTTTCCACTTGTAACAGAACTGAGATTTATTCCACGACGAAGAATTATCTTCACATTGCAGAACTTTATTGCAATACTGTTGGTGTTCAACTTTCTGAGTTTTTAAAATACGTGAATGTGATGCAGAGAGAAGACGCTCTTTTTCATCTTTTCCGTGTTGCGGCAGGTTTGGAGAGCCAGATTATTGGTGATTTTGAGATCGTTTCTCAAATCAAGAATGCTTATCATCGATTCAAAAAATATAAAGATTTTTCTAATCCATATTTGGAAAGAGCGATTAACTCATCAATTCAAATTTCGAAAAGAATTAAGAATGAAACGGGAATCAGCACAGGTTCCGCTTCGGTCTCTTATGCGGCGGTTCATTACATACTGAATAATACAAGACATATTCACGAGAAGAACATTTTGCTTTTGGGTGTTGGAGAAATCGGACAAAATACAATTGAAAATCTTGTAAAACATATCTATCAGCCGAAAATTAAAATTGCCAATCGCTCTTTTGAAAAAGCTGAAAAAATTGCTGATAAATACAATATTCCGCAAATCGATTTCAATCTGTTTCCAGAAGAGCTGAAGCAAACCGATGTGCTGATTGTTGCCACAGGTGCTCAAAAATTTATTATTGACGAATCTAATTTTCCTAAAGATAAAGAAATGCTGGTCATCGATTTGTCTATTCCGAATAATGTTCAGAAAGAAATCGGACATTGGGAAAATGTAACATTGATTGATGTTGACCAGCTTTCGCAAACCATCAAAGCAACGATGGAACAGCGCAAGAAGGAAATTCCAAAAGCAGAAGGCATCATCAAAGAAATGGCGAAGGAATTTGTAGATTGGGAAAAGAAAAGAAAATTGGCGCCTCAAATCAATCAGTTCAAAAATTCTTTGAAACAGATTGAAGAAAACGAGATGCACAACATTCATAAAAAATTCCATTACGCAAAAATCGAGGATATGGAATTATCTAACAATCTGGTGCAGAAAATCACAAACCGTTTTGCTAAATATATTCTGGAAAACCCATCTCGAGCAGACGAAATCACAAAAATAATGGAGGATATTCTGGACATCCATAAACAAGAATCCGATGAACAAAATAAGAATAGGAACAAGAAATAGTCCACTTGCACTTTGGCAAGCACACGAAGTTGAATCAAAGTTAAAGAATCTTGGTTTCGAAACCGAGATTGTTCCTATCGTAAGTTCCGGAGATAAAAATCTTGACCAACCGCTTTATGCATTGGGAATTACCGGAGTTTTCACAAAAGATTTGGACATTGCTTTATTAAATAAGGAAATTGATATTGCCGTCCATTCTCTGAAAGATGTTCCGACTCAGCTGCCGGAAAATATTCAGATTTCTGCGGTTCTAGAAAGAGATTTTCCGGAAGATGTTTTGGTTAGAAATAATGACGCGGAACCATTGGACTTGAACGTTTTGAAAATCGCAACCAGCAGTTTGAGAAGACGTGCGTTTTGGTTGAAAGATTTTCCTGACACTGAATTCACGGATATCAGAGGAAATGTTCAAACACGTTTGAAAAAACTAAATGACGGAATCGCTGATGCCACAATATTTTCTTTAGCCGGAATCAAAAGAATGAATCTGGATATTAAATATGAACAAATTCCGTTTTTATTACAAGCGCCTTCGCAAGGTGTTGTTGCGATTGCAAGCTTGTCTGATAATACCGATTTGAACGAATCTCTAAAATCGATTTCTCATAAAGAAACTGAAATCTGTGTAACGATAGAAAGAGAATTTCTGAAAACTCTGGAAGGCGGTTGCACAGCTCCAATTGGAGCAAAAGCCGAAATGCTTGACGGGCAAATCAGATTTCTTGGAAGACTTTGTTCTCTTGATGGAAAAAACTGTATCGAAACCGATGAGATTTTTGACTGGAACGACTCTGAAAACTTTGGAGAAAAAATCGCTTTGGAAGTTTTGAAAAACGGAGGTAAGGAATTGATGGATGAAATCCGAAAAAGTCTGTAATTTTTAAACCACAAAAGGCACAAAGATTTTACACTAAGTTCACAAATAGAATTATTAAGTTTAAAAATTTGTGTTCTTTGTGAAATAACTTAGTGAAGTTTGTGTTAAAACACACATAATGAAAATTCTTTTTACAAAATCACTGGACAGAGAAAAGGTTTCTGAGAAATTAGGAGCAGATTTTTCGGTTGATTTTGTTGAAGTTATTAATACAGAATTTATAAAAACTAAAGCTTTCGGTTTAAAAAATAACTCACTGATTTTCACAAGTGTGAATGGTGTGAAAGCTTTTTTTGAAAATGGATTTTCTCCGAATGAAAACTTTACCGAACCCAAAAACTATAATAAAATCTACGTTGTTGGTTCGCAAACTAAAAAGGAATTGAGAAAACATAAATTCGGAACTTTTAAGCTTTGTAAGAATGCTAATGAACTTTCAAATTTTATAACGGAAAATTCTGTGAACGAAAAGTTTCTGCATTTTTGTGGTAATATTGCGATTGATATTCTGGATGAAAAATTGCCCTTGCAAAATATTTCTTACAAAAAAATCCCTGTTTATAAGACCGAACTGCTCTACCCAAAAATCGATGAGAAATATCAGGCGATAGTTTTCTTCAGTCCGAGCGGAGTTCGTAGTTTTGCGAAGTTTAATAGTTTTGATGACGTTAAGATTTTTTCGATTGGAAAAACAACGACTTCGGAAATTGAAAAACTAACTGATAATAAAATAATTACAAGCTCGAAAAATACTTTAGCTGATTTGTTGAATTTGATTTTAAAAGATACTTCGACAGGCTCAGTATGACAATGTTGAGATGATTTGAAGGACTAAAGTTGTATTTTGCGAAGCGCGCCCCGACTTGAGCGGAAATCCTTTTTACGCAACGTAGTGGAGTGAAAAGATTGGGAGCGGAAGGCGGATAAAGGCGCCCAAATAATTTATAAAAATGATTAAAAACGACTTATACTTAAAGGCACTTCGCGGAGAAACCGTGGAAAGACCGCCAGTCTGGATGATGAGACAAGCCGGAAGATACCTGCCGGAATTCATCGCTTTGCGCGACAAATACGATTTTTTCACAAGATGTCAAACGCCGGAATTGGCTTCGGAAATCACGGTTCAGCCGATTAGAAGATTTCCTTTGGATGCGGCGATTTTGTTCTCCGATATTTTGGTAGTACCGCAAGCAATGGGAATCGATTTCAAAATGAAAGAATCGGTTGGACCTTGGCTGGAGCAGCCAATTAGAACTGCCCAACAAGTGGACAACGTGATTGTTCCTGATGTAAATGATACTTTGGGTTATGTTTTTGATGCGATAGAAATGACCTTGGAAAAACTGGATAACGAGATTCCTTTGATTGGATTTGCAGGTTCGCCTTGGACTATTTTCTGTTATTGTATAGAAGGTCGAGGTTCTAAGGATTTCAATATTGCAAAGTCATTTTGTTTTCTACAACCGGAAGCGGCGCACAAATTATTGCAGAAAATCACAGATACGACAATTGCTTACCTGAAAAGAAAAGTAGAAAAAGGTGTTTCTGCAGTTCAGGTTTTCGATTCTTGGGGCGGAATGCTTTCGCCAGCGGATTATCAGGAGTTTTCCTGGCAATATATCAATCAGATTGTTGAAGCGCTTGCTCCATTGACTCACGTTGTGGTTTTTGGAAAAGGCTGCTGGTTTGCTTTGGATGAAATGTCAAAATCCAAAGCTTCTGCAGTTGGCGTAGATTGGACAATCACGCCTGAACTAGCGAGACAATTCACGAATAATGCTGTGACTTTGCAAGGTAATTTTGACCCTTCAAGATTACATTCTTCGCCGGAAACGATTAGAAAAATGGTTCACGAGATGATTAACCGTTTTGGAAAAGATAAATACATCGTCAACCTCGGACACGGGATTTTACCTAATATTCCAGTAGAAAATGCTAGAGCTTTCATAAAAGCTGTGGTAGAATGGAAAGCATAAACGAAAAGGAGCAAATTAATTTGCTCCTTTTTTATTCTAATTGCCCTGGTGCAGGTTCTTGAGGTTTTAAAGATTCGTTATTCAGGCCGTCTCTCGGAGGCTGTAATCTTTTTCTGGTTTTATCGTCTTCAATTTTTTTCCTCTGATTAAGATTGAATGTATCTACTTTTTTATTCAATTCCGTGTTTTGAGTAGAAGTATCCAATCTTTGTTCTGTTGATTTCAGATTCTTTTCCGCTTTAGACTTCATATTGTCTTTTGGGGGAGTCGTTTGCGCATTCATCAATAATGTTCCAAACATTAGAAATGCTCCCGTTATCATTAACTTTTTCATAACAATTTATTTAGTGTAGATAATTAGTTTCAAACACTAAACCATATTATGTTAAATTTAAGAAGCTATAAGGTTTTTAAGAA
Organism: Chryseobacterium sp.; assembly: GCA_003248755.1. Taxonomy (GTDB): domain Bacteria; phylum Bacteroidota; class Bacteroidia; order Flavobacteriales; family Weeksellaceae; genus Epilithonimonas. The sequence goes on from QFQW01000015.1 coordinate 44,486, forward strand.
AACTTTAGTATAATTTATTTATCTAAAACTTTTCTCAATTTTTCTACAAAAACATATGTTGCAGGGCAAATCAAAGTATTTTTGATTGTGAGATTATTAATCTGATAGATTTTCTTTCGGTCTGTATGAGGATATTCTCTGCAGGCTTTTGGACGAACATCATAGATTGAACAAGTGTTGTCATCATTCAGGAAAAAACAAGGTAAATTTTGAAGAACTTTATCATTGTCTTCATCTACTCTTAAGAATTTAGATTCGAAATCAGCTTGTTTAATTCTAAGATGTTTCGATATTCTTTCGATGTCTTTTTCTGTGTAAAGCGGGCCTGTTGTTTTACAGCAATTTGCACAGCCGAGACAATCGATTTCTTCAAAAGTTTCTTCGTGAGTTTCCAAGACCAGATAATCCAGATTCTTTGGTGGCTTCTTTTTCAGTCCTTCCAAAAATTTTTTGTGGTCTTTCTGTTTTTGTTGTGCTTGCTTTTTATAGAAATCAAGGTCCATTTTGCAAAATTAGTGGTTTTCTGAACAAAAACTGACATTAATCTTATTTCAAGCTTATTAAAAAAACGATAAATTTGATAGAACAAAATATCGAATTATGAAAGATATTACAAGTCGAGAAGATGTAGAATTTCTTGTAAAAGAGTTCTATGACCAAGTCATAAAAGACGACCTCATCGGATTTTTCTTCACAGACATTGCAAAGATTGACCTCAGCAAACATCTACCTAAAATGCACAATTTCTGGGAAAGTATCCTTTTGGGAAACCCTGTCTATGAAGGACAACCGATGGCAAAACATTTTCCTATCAATGATGTTGCAGCAATGGAAGAAAAACATTTTAACCGTTGGCTTCAGGTTTGGGAAAAAACCGTTCATGACAATTTTAAAGGAGAAAATGCTGAAAACGCTATTGCCAGAGCTCTAAATATTGCCCGAATTATGTCCCTAAAAATGTCGAATGCAAGAAAATACTAATATTTTTAGATTTCCATTCCAATTTTTAATTTACAGCTGTTAACTCTTTCACATTTCCTGTTCTTTTCAGAAAACCCCAGGTTTGCATTTCGCCTTTTAAAGCATGTTTCAGGCTTCGGAATAATACAATATACATTAGCCATCTATAACCGAATCTCTGCGGAATAATGTATAGCAGATCTGTCCATTTTTCTTTTTGCATTGCAAAGGCAATGAATGCCAAAGAAGCATCCACCAAAAGAAATATGAGATAATAAATAAAAATCTTATGTCCGTTTCCTGATAAAATCCCGAAGAACATTATCAAATCTGCCAATGGTGAAAACATAGGTATGATATATTGGAATAATAAAATATTCGGCATTGCCCAAAGTCCAAGCCCTTTGTATTTTGGATTTAAAAATGTTTCGCTTTGCTTCCAAAACATCTGCATAATTCCATAAGTCCAGCGGAAACGCTGTTTCAGAAACTGAGCAACAGATTCGGGAGCTTCAGTTATTGCAATCGCACGATTTTCATTCGCAATTTTATAACCTTTTTTCAAAATCCTGACTGTCAAATCACAATCTTCTGCTAGTGTATCAGAAGAATAACCATTAACTTCATCAATTACAGATCTTTTGAAAGCGCCTATAGCTCCGGGAATTACCGTTATTGCATTGATATTTGCATAAGCCAACCGATCAAAATTCTGGCTGGTCGTATATTCTATTGCTTGCCATCTTGTGAGCCAATTCACGCGATTCCCCACTTTTACGTTTCCGGCAACAGCAGCAATATTTTCTTCATTTTCCGAATTTATAAATCTCGCAATGAGATATTTTACAGCATTCTTTTCCAATTTGGTATCTGCATCTATACAAACAACATATTCTGCATCAGTCTGGGAGATTCCGAAATTGAGAGCAGTTGCTTTTCCGCCATTAACTTTTGTAAGGATTTTCAATTTCTCATTTCCCGAAAATGATTGTCTTACTTTTTCTAAAGTAGAATCTTTGCTGCCATCATCCACAAAAACCACATCATAATCAGGATAAGTCTGATGAAGCAGATTCATTAGAGATGAAACAATATTTACTTCTTCATTATAAGCAGGAACAATAATAGATACTTTTGGATAGTTTTCTAATTCAGGAAAATTCGTCAGATTTTTTTCTTTCCGATGTTCGCGTACTGCCCAATACATCATCAGAATTAATCTAATGATTCCCAATCCTATAAAAATCATAAACAATGCGACCAAAAAATGGCTGACCCCATAAATTACTGTCGCCAGAAGCAAATTAAGCTGCATTATATAATAAGCTTTGGTTTTTGGAACAGCCGGCATCAATTCGTTTTTACTTTTATGAAGAATGCTGGTAAGATTCGTAAAATGATAACCTTGTTTTTGCAGCATCGGAATAAGAATATTCAAAGCTTTTACAGTCTCTGCTCTTGTTTCTCCGCCTGCATCATGAAGTAAAATAATATTTCCCCGTTCTTTTTTGATCCCATCTAAAACTCTTGCAACGATCTGATCTGCTTTTACGCCGGGCTCCCAATCCTCCGGATCAATATTTTCTCCAATATCGAGGTAGTTTTGCTTTCTCGCCAATGCTACAGGAATAATTTCTTCCGGTGTTGTTGGTTCAGAGTCTGCATTATAAGGCGCACGAAACAAAATAGTACTATGCCCTGTAATACATTCTATCAGCAGTCTTGTAAGCTTCAATTCAAGCAATGCACGTTGTGGATCTACCTTTGCAATATTTTCGTGCGTAAAAGTATGATTCCCGATCTCGTGCCCCTCACGATAAATCCGTTTTACCAAAGGCAGATTTTTTTCCGCATTTATTCCTACTAAAAAAAAGGCCGCAGGAACGTGATACTTTGATAAAATATCCAGAATTTGTGGCGTATAAGTTTCATCAGGACCATCATCAAATGTTAAAACTAACTCTTTTTGAGGCGCAGCCCCATATTTTTTCACTTCATAAGAGCTCGGGTAAGAAAGATAATTCTCATCGGTAATAATGTTTTCATTCTTATCAATTTCCAAAGCAATTTTCCCATCGTGCGGTGTGTTAAGAACATCCAACACTTCTCCGTCTCCAATATAATCGACCATGGTTTGACCTTTTACATTTTCGAGGTTTTTCATATTGAACGTGCTCAAACCATTCGATGTCAAATCTTTATTATAAAAATGCCAGATACGACTGTCTTCACTGCCTAAACGCCAAAGCGCTGTTCCCGCCAAAGGATATTCCGAAGAAAATCGCATCGTATTGAAAATGGAAGCCGCATCATTGAAAAAAACAGTATGCGTATTGTTGTTGTTATCGTTGTAAGAATAATTGAGATTAAAGGTATTATCATCAAAATTAATTGTCGCTCCACTTGCACTGGCTTTTGTAATAGCCTGCATATAGGTAACCGATGTATTTTGATCTGTATTGCTGCTCCAGTCATAACCATATGCTCCCAAGCCTAAAATAATTTTTTGCGGATTGGTTTTTTCAATCATTTTGTCGGTTTGTTGCTCGATCCATTTTTGAGAAGAAATAGGGCCGGAGTCACTGTCAGCAGAATATTCGTCATAAGCCATCAATACAAAATAATCAACATAAGGATTTAATTTCTGGATATTATAATCATCATTATCTGTCATCACATCCATTGTAATCAAAAGATTTTTTTTCTTGAAAACGGATGACAAATCTGACATAAAATCGATAAGAGTCTGGTCATTATCCAGATTCAGATCTTCAAAATCGATATTAATTCCTTTGAAGTGATATTTCAAACACTGCGCTGCAACTTTATTAATTAACGCCAATCTTTTTTGAGGATCATTGAAAACTTTTCCGATTCCTTCGGAATGAAATTCCTGATTAGAATTATTACTCAGAATCGGCATCACAGCAACGCCAGTTCTTTTGATGACCTTAAAACCTTCCGGATCCACATTGGTTTTCAAGTCACCAGTTTTGGGATCTATGAAAAACCATTCCGGAAATACCAGATTAAGATTCTTAATGTTTCTGCGCAAAGACATTAGAGACTGTGGATCCCAGGCAACATAAAATGCAGAACGAATCCCCGCCGGAAACAAGTTCCAGCTTTTACTCTGATTTTTTATACGTTCTGCTCGGGATTTCGCTACTTTTTCTTCGACTGTATGCATTTTTTTTGCACGAATGAAGTTTCGAAATCCTTTATATTCCTTAGAAATTCTATTTTCTTGGAGATATGGTTTGTTGGCGGTTATTACAGCTTTGTAATCTTCTTGGAAAGGAAGTTTCGGGTTTTTATCCATTTTCATCATCAAAACCAAAGCACAAAAAAGCAGAAGAATTACAAAAATGATAACTCTGCTGCTCCATTTTACGTTTCTCCAACGTTTTTTATTTTCGGTCTGAAAGATTTGTCTTGATTTTTCCACCTTTTAAATTTATATACAAAATTTTACAAAATCTGTGAAAAACTATCCAATTTCAACTTAAAAAAAACTTAATTTTAATATAGCCAAAGAGAATCTATCCAATCTGTCAGCATATGAAAAAGAAGACCAATACCGATAATTCTGGGAATCCCTTTAAAAAATAAAAGTAGAAAATAAATGCCAATTGCCCAATAGGTATGTAACGGATGAAAATTGATACTGCTGCGATCTGTTGAAAAAATGGGTGTGCTGAGTAAATGGTCTGCATCTACCAACATCGTCGCCAACATTATGAAATAAGCCCTCTTCCAATCACTTCTGAAAAAAAGAAGTGCAATCACAACCGGAAAGCCGAAGTGCAAAAAGTAATGTATGAAAGGTCTCAGCCAAAAATAATCCATCAGATTCTTCCTTTCAAATAATCTTGTCGTAATCCTTCATCTAATTTCTCAATAGCATAACGCAAGCAAGTTCTGGGCATTTCCTTGTAATGAAGATTGAGAAAATCCAACAATTCTGTTTCGTTCATTTTTCCCATTTCGCGAAGCAGCCAGCCGTTGGCTTTGTGCATCAAATCGTGTGGATGTTTCAGATTTTTAAGCGCAAAAATCTTAGTTAATTCAAATTGTCCTTTTTTGATATGATACATTGTTCCGACAATCGCCATTCGCATCTCCCACATGTTGTTGGAATCGGACAATTTTTCAAGGATTTTAGAGCTCTGATTTTCAAAACAATATCTACCCAAAATTTTATAACACGATGTATCCACCAAATCCCAATTATTGATATGCTTTGTATGGTTCAGGTAAAAATCAACAATTTCTTTTTGCTGGATTTTACCTTTGGCTTTATCGAATTTGTAGACCAGCATCAACAATCCCGTCAAACGATGTTCATGGATTTTTGAAGACAATAATTCACTGAGTTCTTCGAGAGAAATTTTAAGATAAAATTCCTTCGCAATGCTTCTTTGATCCGGAACTGTTACGCCAATAAATAGATCACCTTCGCCATATTCGCCTTTTCCGGTTTTGAAAAAACTGGGGAAGAATTCTGCTTTTTCGGGAATAGATAAGTCTGATAAAGCGTTGGAAATCGTTTTTGCGAGAGACATTAAATTAAGTTTAATTGATTCTGAAATTCTTCCAAATACTTTGCAAGATGAAAACCATCCATCAAACCATGATGCGCTTCGACAGATATCGGCAACATTTTTCGTCCATTTTTTTCACTGAACTTCCCGAAGACAATTTTGGGGATCGATTCTTTCGGGTCGAAATCTGTTGGATGAAGCAAACCTGTAAAATAGGTCCAGGGCATTGTAGAATGTCGGATATGATTGGGTGGAAGTTCCTCATTTCTGATTCTTAAGCCTGTTGAATTTTGAACTTCATTGATTTCTTTCTTTAAATTTCGGTTAAAGATTTTAAAATCATCGGAATATTCGAAGTAAGAGAAGCCAAATGTTCCGTTATCTCTGGCAATTGTAGAACCAACGTGCACGACATCGAACGCTACAACTTCATCATTTACAATCCGATAACCAAATTCTTCTATAGCATTAACAGCTTTCATCGATCTATGAAGATAATGAGCGAAAAAAGATTCGCTTCTGTCCTTTGCCAATTGATATGTTTCTGTGCAATCGACCTCTGTGACAATTCCAAAATAAGGACTTTTCATTCCGGAAAAAAACTCGAAATGTTCTTTTCTTTTCCAGTTCTTTATATCAATGACTTTCATTATTTAATTTTTAGCTTCTGGTGATAAAGTGGAAAATTTTAACACAAAGCTCTTTAACACTAACTGTCTAAAGCTCACAAAGGCGCTTTCGCTTATAAAGACTTATTTGATTCTTCAAATTAATGAGTCTCTTCAAGAGTTTGTTCGATGATTTTTTCTTCTGTCGCAATTTTCTTTGGATTGGCAACTTTAGCAATCGTCAATCCCTGAACTATAATTGAAAATACAACTACACAATAAGTAATACTAATGATAATCTGACTGTACTCATTCACTGGTATGGACAAAGCCAAAGCAATAGAAACACCACCACGGATTCCTCCCCAAACCAGAACTTTCACAGTTTGCGGACTGAATCGATATTTGAAAGCCATAAACTTCGTCGGAACAAAAATCGCAACCCAACGCGCCAAAAGAACAATCAAAATACAAATTCCTCCAGCAACCAGATATTCACTTAAGTCTTTGATCAACAGCAATTCAAATCCTATAAAAAGGAATAGAACAGCATTCATTATTTCATCAATCAGTTCCCAGAATTTGATGAGATAATCCTGCGTTTCAGATTTCATTTTGAAGCTCTCACTGAAATTGCCCATAAATAATCCCGCCGCAACCATCGCCAAAGGTGCGGAAATATGCATCTCGTGAGCAATCAGATAACCGCCCATAACCACTGATAATGTGATCAATACCGAAATAATATAATCATCAACCATCCTCATTGCTCTTGATGCTGACAATCCGAGAAGAACACCCAAAAGCAATCCTCCACCAGCTTCTCTCAATAATAAAAGTCCTATGTTTTCTACATTTAAATCAATTTCTTTTCCAATTGCTAACTGTAAAAGAACTGTGAAAACAACAACCGCCATCCCGTCATTAAACAAAGATTCTCCAGCAACCTTGGTTTCCAAAGATTTTGAAACATTCGCCTGCTTCAAAATACTGAGAACCGCAACGGGATCGGTCGGGGAAATCAAAGCTCCGAAAACAAGACAATATATCAACGGCATCTGAATACCAACCAAAGGTAAAAGATAATACACACCAAATCCAACAGCAAAAGTTGAGATAATAACACCAACGGTTGAAAATATCACAACCGGACCAAATTGTTCCTTCAAATCCTTAATATTAATATGAATTCCTCCTGCAAAAAGTAAGAAATTCAGCATCGCTCCCATCAGAACTTCTGTAAAATCGAAACTATGAACGAGTTTTGTTAAATGACTTGTCGTCTTTGGTAAAAAGTTATCTCCAGAAGCAACCAAAGTTACAGAAACAATGATTGCAATCACCATTATCCCGATTGTGCTCGGTAATTTGAGAATTCTGTAATTGATATATGCGAATAGAGATGCTAAAACGATTAAGACTGAAAATGAGTAATATAACTCCATTATTTTTATTTTATGTCGATAGTTGATATTCTACAACCGATTCAACTTATTAAAATTATTTTTCATTTTTAAGCTTCCTCGTCGTCAAAATACTCAAACAAGAAATCATTATAAGGAAAACGGGAAATATGAATCCTGTGAACCTCATCATAGATCATTTTCTTCATTTCCGGGAAGTTTTCTTTCGTCAAGGCAGAGATGAAAACCGTCGGAAATTTTGATTTTGCCATCCAGGTTCTTTTCCATTCTTCCAGAGAAATATTTTTGTTTGAACCAGGGGTTAAATCGTCTTCATCCTTTTTCTCATAACTGAAATCATCAATTTTGTTAAAAACCATGATCATCGGTTTCTGATGTGCATCGATTTCCTGAAGGATTTCATTCACAGAATTGATATGGTCCTCGAAGCTCTCGTGCGAAATATCAACAACATGAATTAACAAATCCGCTTCACGAACCTCATCCAGAGTCGATTTGAAACTTTCTACCAACTGAGTCGGCAATTTTCTGATGAATCCAACCGTGTCTGTTAAAAGGAAGGGAAGATTTCCAATCACGACTTTTCTTACTGTTGTGTCAAGTGTTGCAAATAATTTGTTCTCAGCAAAAACATCTGATTTTGACAAAGCATTCATTAAAGTTGATTTCCCAACATTCGTGTAACCCACCAAAGAAACGCGCACCATTTTGCCACGGTTCTGTCTTTGGGTTCCCATTTGTTTGTCGATGACTTTCAGTTTGTCCTTTAACAACGTGATTCTGTCACGAATAATCCTTCTATCGGTTTCAATTTCTGTTTCTCCGGGTCCACGCATCCCAATTCCCCCTTTTTGTCTTTCGAGGTGGGTCCACATTCTTGTTAATCGAGGAAGAAGATATTGATATTGAGCCAATTCCACCTGAGTTCTTGCGTAAGATGTTTGTGCTCTCTGTGCAAAGATATCGAGAATCAGATTGGTTCTGTCAAGGATTTTGACTTCCATCTCACGTTCCAGATTTTTTAATTGAGAAGGTGATAATTCATCATCAAAAATGACCGTTCCGATATTATGTTCTTTCGCATAGTCTCGGATTTCCTCCATTTTCCCTTTTCCTACGAATGTTTTGGAATCCGGCTGGGGCAATCTTTGGGTAAAACGTTTTGCAACTGTAGCGCCTGCCGTGAAAGCCAGGAACTCCAGTTCGTCCATATATTCTATCAGTTTATCTTCGCTTTGATTTTGGGTAATTAAACCTACCAAAACCGCCTGTTCATACTGATGTTCTTTTTTTTCTAGCATTTAAAATTTATAATTTTCTGATTCTGACAAGATACTATTTTTCGACAAAAAAACCAAAGAATATCTTTGGTTTTATATTTTTTGACTGTAATAAATCTCTGTTTCAAATGATTTAACTCACAAGATTCGCTGTCAAAGTTTTCTCAAAACTGAAAGCCTGACTTACAGGACAATTTTCTTTAGCATCTTTCGCAATTTTCTGGAAATCATCTTCTGAAATTCCCGGAATCTTTGCAGTCAAAGTCAATTCTGACAAAGTAATTTTTCCATCTATCAAACTGATTTTACAATCGGTTTCCAAAGTTTCAGGATTATAGCCAGCTTCTGTTAACAAAGCCGAAGTTTTCATCGTAAAACAACCTGCGTGAGCCGCTGCCAGCAATTCTTCAGGATTAGTTCCAACACCTTCCTCGAATCTGCTTTTGAAAGAATATTGAGTTTCATTAAGCGTTGTACTTTGGGTTGTTAAAACTCCGCTTCCGTCTTTTACTGTACCTTTCCAGACTGCTTTTGCACTTCTTTTCATATGTAAATATTTTTATTGGTTTTAAAGGTCATATGGAATCTATGATTTCATAATTAATTTTATTTTGGATTTATAATATATTAAAGATAAATTCTATCATCTTCTTTTGAATCTATAGATTTTTTAATTTTCTTAAATTTTTCATTCTGATTTAAAAGCTTGTACACTTTAGACTCGAATCTTAAGTACCGAATATTCTCTTTTCTAACATTCGTAGAATCTGCAAATCCAGAAATAGTAATTGTACTTTTATCATTACCAAAATATTTAATTTCTATTGATGTAGTAATATCTGGATGTGTAATTATTCCATCATTATTAAAAACAAGAACATCATCATTTGGTTTATTAATTTTATTATCAAAAAATAATTTTGCTAATTCCAAACGTTCTTTGTGAGATAAACTCAAAGAATCTTTAAGATCAAAATAATCACTTCCAATTGCTCCATTACTTAAATTCACATCATAATCATTATTTGAAAGAACAACTTGATAATTATTAAAATCTTTTAAATATTCTTCATCATTTTTTGAACACGACAAAATCAAAAACAGAAATAGAATTACACTTAGAACATTTAAAATTTTATTCATAATTATTTCAATAATTTTTTATCAATCCCAATCAGCAGCAACAAACTTCATAGTTGACTTTCCGTCTGTTAAAGTTAAGAAATGTCCTTCAATTTTGTACTGATTCATATTGGGTAAATCTTTTCCAAACAATTCTTCCAACTTCATTCTTCCGTCACAATACATCATTGTTGAACCAACGCCAGAAAATTTTGCTTTTCCTTTATCAAATTCGGCTGTGAAAAACATTCCGTTACAACCCATTTTCGCACTATATTGATTAGGAGCTTCCGTATTTTTGGTCAAATCCATATAAGCTTCCAATTTTGTCAGCTCTTCTTTTGTGAAATCCTTATATTCAACAAGCATCCATTTTCTGTGAATATCCTGTTCCGTTGAAGTCATACTTTTGTTGGCTTTGCAGGAAAAAATTAAAAACATTGTTAATAATAAAATCCCTATTACTCTGATATTTTTCATTACTCAATTTTTACTCAATCTCTTAGCCAAATTCGTACCACTTAGATTTAAAATAATGATTAAATTAGCCCATTAAAATAATTCTCTATGAAAAAAATATTTTTAGCATTAACCTTGATTTTGGGT